>DATAGU010000355.1:0-44727 GCA_036263495.1 Polyangia bacterium
ATGGCGAGCTGGAGCAGGAAGCGCGCATCGGCACGCTGCCAGTGGTGATCCTGGCCCGTCGGATGATGCTCCAGATTCGTTACATGATTCAGCGCCTTGAAAACCTGCGACATCTCCGGTGGAAGACCGGCCGCCTCGATCTGCTCCCACTTATAAGACTTATCGCCCTTGTACCCGAGCTTGCGAAAGACGGCCTCTACGACGATTCTCGAGGCCGCGATCGACTGGCTCCAATGCCCGAGGAAGAGCTGGCGTTCCGCTTCTCGGAGCTTCGCCTGCGCCTCTGCAAACTCGGCTAGATCGGAGAAGCTCAGCGGTTGAAGCTCGAACACCCGCGGGCGGGGCCAGCCCATCATTTCAAGCAGCTCGCGCCATTGCTCATTTGTGACGACAAAATCGTGGCGGCACCTGAGCGGCGTCGGGCGAGCGACGATTCCTGGTCGGACGTTAGATGAGCTGAGAGGGATGAGCCCAGCGAAGAGCTTTAGGGTAGCCGACATCCCGAACTCTATGTGTCGCAATGCATCGAGACGCAGGACCATTTCGCTCGAAAGGCTTGCGAAGGGTCGCCAGGTCATGGACTGGTCTTCCCCGACGATTCCGCCGGTCTCACCGAGATCGCCGGGTGTGATTGGAAGACGTACGCAATCTTTGTCGAGCCAACGGCCGCCCCCTTCGGTACGTTGGAAGAGTGTGATATCGAGCGACGGATTCACCAGAAGGAATGGACCGGTTCCGCCGTCTCCATAAAAACGGACCTCGAAGGGGAGCTGGGAGGACGTCGGCTCGTTCAAGACGGGCTTGATGTCGAAGGTACAGATCACCTTGCCACCCGCGAAGTTCACGCTCGTTTCATAGTGCTCAAGGGGCATCTGAATATCTCCTGTGGGTAGAGGCTGCTCGTCTGGGTAATGGCTAACTAACATCCCGCCGACGTGGTTGGCGATCTCCTTGCATCTGGTGATGGGATAAAGCAGCGGCCGTGCCAGCGGCTCGCAAGGCGCGCGGATCCGGATGAACTGATTGCGCGAGAAGGCTTTCCTCAAGGTGGCAGGGGTTGGGGTGGGCGCGTGGGGCGCGGCGGGGATCTATCCTCTGATATAAAGCCTTATAAGAATGGCACGCCCCACCGTGGTCCTCGGCCTCCTCGGTACCACCCTCGATGCCGGCTCGGGCCGCGCGCGCTGGGAGCGCTGGCGCCCCACCGTGGCCCTGTGCCAGCACGAGGACCTCCTGGTCAGCCGCCTGGAGCTCTTCCATGGCCGCAGCCATCAGCGGCTCGCCGAGGCCCTGGTGGCAGACATCACCCAGGTCTCGCCCGAGACCGCCGTGCGCCTCTGGCCGCTCGAGTTCGCCGACCCCTGGGACTTCGAGGAGGTGTACGGCGTGCTGCACGACGCGGCCCGCGCCTACCCCTTCCACCCCGAGCGCGAGGACTACCTGGTCCACATCACCACCGGCACCCACGTGGCCCAGATCTGCCTGTTCCTCCTCACCGAGTCGCGCCACCTGCCGGCGCGTCTCCTGCAGACCTCACCGCCGCGCGCGGACAAGGCCGACCCGGGCAGCTACACCATCGTCGATCTCGACCTGTCCAAGTACGACCGCCTGGCGGCGCGCTTCCTCCAGGAGCAGCGCGAGGGCCTGTCGTTCCTCAAGTCCGGCATCGACACCCGCAACGCCGCGTTCAACCGCCTCATCGAGCGCATCGAGCAGGTGGCCATCGCCTCACGCGCGCCCATCCTCCTCACCGGGCCGACGGGCGCCGGCAAGTCGCAGCTGGCGCGGCGCATCTTCGCGCTCAAGCAGGCGCGGCGGCAGGTGGAGGGCGCCTTCGTCGAGGTCAACTGCGCGACCCTGCGCGGCGACGGCGCCATGTCCGCCCTGTTCGGCCACGTGCGCGGCGCGTTCACCGGTGCGCTGCGCGACCGCCCGGGGCTCCTCCGCCAGGCCGACGGCGGTGTGCTCTTCCTCGACGAGATCGGTGAGCTCGGGGCCGACGAGCAGGCCATGCTCCTCCGGGCCATCGAGGAGAAGACCTTCTTTCCCGTGGGCGCCGACCGCGAGGTGCGGAGCGACTTCCAGCTCATCGCCGGCACCAACCGGGACCTCGGCCGGCGCGTTCTGGAAGGGGCTTTTCGCGAGGATCTCCTCGCGCGCATCAACCTCTGGACGTTCCGTCTGCCCGGCCTGGCCGAGCGCCCCGAGGACATCGCACCCAACCTCGACTACGAGCTCGACCGCGCGGCGGCGGTCGTGGGGGTGCGCGTGACCATGAGCCGCGAGGCGCGCACGCGGTTTCTCGACTTCGCCACCTCGGCCGAGGCGCGCTGGCCGGGCAACTTCCGCGACTTCAATGCCGCCGTGGTGCGCATGGCCACGCTCGCCCCGGGGGGCCGCATCGGGCTCGGGCTGGTCGCCGAGGAGATGGCGCGGCTCCGCGAGGCCTGGAGCGCCGTGTCGAGCGGGCCGGTCTCGGCCGCTTCGGGCGAGGATCCGGTGACGAGCGCGCTCGGCGCCGAGCGCGCGGCCGGTCTGGATCGGTTCGAGCGGGTGCAGCTCACCGACGTCCTGCGGGTGTGCCGCTCGGCGCCGAGCCTCTCAGCCGCCGGGCGCGCGCTGTTCGCCTCCTCGCGCGCGCAGAAGCGCAGCGCCAACGACGCCGACCGCCTGCGCAAGTACCTCGCCCGCTACGGCATCGAGTGGAAGGATCTCCAGACGCCCCACGGCACCGCGCGCGGCGTCACCCCCGAAGACGACGGCGCCGAAGCATCGGAGCCCTAACCCGCCGTCATCGACCATGACCACGGCAGATCGCCTACTATCGAGCGGCATCGGCCCCTCGATGCACCACGGCCACGAGACCATCAGAACCGGGAGTGATCAATGAGCGATCGTGAGGACGCCCCGCCGGGAACCCAGCTGAGCCGCCGGACTTTTCTCGGCTGGAGCGCGCTCGGCGGCGCGCTGGCCACGCTCGGCACGATGGAGACGGCGCTGGCCGGCGAGACTCCCCAGGAGACGGGACCGGCCACGCCGGCCCTCTCCGATCTCGAAGAGGCGACCATCCCGCGTCTCCAGGAGGGCATGCGCAGTGGCCGCTACACCGCGCGGGCCCTGGTCGAGGCCTACCTCGCCCGCATCTCGATGCTCGACCAGGAAGGGCCGGCCCTCAACCAGATCATCGAGCTCAACCCCGAGGCGCTGGCCATCGCCGACCGGCTCGACGCCGAGCGCAAGGCACGCAAGCTGCGCGGCCCGCTCCACGGCATCCCCATCCTGCTCAAGGACAACATCGACACCGCCGATCGCATGGCCACCACCGCGGGCTCGCTGGCGCTCGCCGGCTCGATCGCCACCCACGACGCCTTCATCGCCGCCCGGCTGCGCGCCGCCGGCGCCATCCTCCTCGGCAAGACCAACATGAGCGAGTGGGCCAACTTCCGCTCCAACCGCTCGTCGAGCGGCTGGAGCGGGCGCGGCGGCCAGGGGCGAAACCCCTACGCCCTCAGCCACAACACCTCGGGTTCGAGCTCCGGCTCGGCCGCCGCCGTGGCCGCCAACCTGTGCGCCGCCGCCATCGGCACCGAGACCGACGGCTCCATCGTCTCGCCGGCCTCGTGCTGCGGCATCGTCGGCATCAAGCCCACGCTCGGCCTCCTCAGCCGCTCGGGCATCATCCCCATCGCCCACAGCCAGGACACCGCCGGCCCCATGGCCCGCACCGTGACCGACGCCGCCATCCTACTCGGCGTCCTGGCAGGCGTGGATCCGCGCGACGAGGCGACCCGCGAGGGCCCAGGGGCGAACAAGGCGCGGGCCCAGACCGATTACACCCGCTTCCTCGACCCCAACAGCCTGCGCGGCGCGCGCCTCGGCATCGCCCGCGCGCCCACGGTCCACGTCGATCCCGAGAGCGTGCGCCTCCTCGACGCCGCCGTGGCCCTCATGAAGGACCGCGGCGCCATCGTCATCGATCCGGTCGAGATCGCCACCTCCGGCAAGTTCGACGACGCCGAGCAGGAGGTGCTGCTCCACGAGTTCAAGGCCGACCTCAACCGCTACCTCTCCGCGCTCGGGCCGGGGGTGGCGGTGCACTCGCTCGCCGAGGTCATCGCCTGGAACGAGCAGCACCGCGCCGAGGAGCTGCAGTTCTTTGGCCAGGAGCTCATGATCATGGCCGAGGACCGCGGGCCCCTGACCAGCAAGACCTACCTCGATGCGCTCGCGCACTGCCGCGAGCTATCGCGCGCCCAGGGCATCGACGCGGCACTGCAGCAGCACCGACTCGACGCCATCGTCGCCGTCACCAACGGCCCGGCCTGGCCCATCGACCTCGTCAACGGCGATCACTACACGGGCGGCAGCTCCACGCTCGCCGCGGTGGCCGGCTACCCCAGCATCACGGTCCCGGCCGGCCACATCTTCGGCCTCCCGGTCGGCATCTCGTTCTTCGGCACGGCCTTCAGCGAACCCCAGCTGCTCAAGCTCGCCTACGCCTACGAGCAGGTCTCCCGTGCCCGCCGGCCACCGACCTTCCGCCCGGCCCCCGAAATTCCCGATCGGGCCTATCGCCGCGCCCCGGCGCCGGCCCCGGGCAAGACCGCCCGCTAGATCAGCGTTTCTAGAGGTGCGCGAGCAGCGTGCGGGCGTGGTCGGCCCATTCGCCGTCCTCGGCCAGCGCGAGGTAGCGCCGCAGGTGCAGGCGGGCGGCGTCGAGGTCCCCCAGCCGGGCGAGCGCCGTGCCCAGGTTGAAGTGCGCCGCCGCGAAGTCCGGCGCCAGCGCCGCCACGCGCGTCCATTCGAGCACGGCCCGCCGCGTGTCCCCGAGCTCGTCGAGCAGGTTGGCCAGGTTGTAGCGCGCCTCGGGCTGCTCGGGATCGAGCGCGAGCGCCTTTTCATAGAACTCGCGCGCCTCGCCCCGATGCCCTTGCCGGTGCATCAGGTTGCCGAGGTTGGTGTGAGCCGCCGCCAGCGCCGGGTCGAGCTCGATGGCGCGCCGGTACGCCGCCTCCGCCTCGTTCTCCTTCTTAGGGTCCTCATCGAGCTCGGCGCCGAGCTGGAACCAGCCATACGCCGTCTTCGGGCCCTCCTCGGCCTGCGCGCCGCGCGTCGGCAGCTCGGTGACGCGCGCCACCTGCGACCACAGCGTCCCCACCGCGAAGTCCATCACCACCTGCCCGGACAGCGGCTCGAAGGTCACGTCCTCGCCCACGACCAGGAGCCGCTCGCCGTCGGATACGACCCGCAGCTGGGCGAGCGGACGATCCACACCCGGCAGGGCCGCGCGCAGCGCCGACAGGTTCTTGCGCACCGCCTGCAGCGACAGCCCCCCGTCGATGAGCTCCTTGGCGGTCTTGATCGTGATCAGATCCTGGAACGTGTAGTAGGAGCGACCGCCCCGGCGCACCGACGGACCGACCACCCCCGTCCGCGCCCAGTAGAGGAGCCGGCTCTCGGTCAGGTTGAAGATGCGCGCCGCGTCGCGGGTGCTGTAGAGTTGCCCGTCCATCACTATCGTCCGGCGTCGTCAGCCCTGGTCACGTCGGGACGTCAGGGTGCGAGCCGGGGAGCGGCAGGCAGAGCACCCTCGAAGTCCACGTCCACGTAGATCCGCGTCCCCTCGGTCCGAAGTCGCACGTCCGTGTGCAGCTTCTCGAGCATCCGTCCTACCAGGCGGCACACCTCACGATCAATGATCTGGCGCAGGCAGCGGGCCACACGCGCATCGCTCGCCATCAGCGCGGCCACGCGGTGCGCCGCCTCCTCGTCGCAGGACTCGCGCACCCACGACGTCGCCGCGGCCAGATCGATGGTGAGCATGGTCGACCCATAGAACGTCTCCCCACCCTGGATCCCCCGCACGCGCTCGCCCTCCGAGAGGACCTGCGCCCGCTCGAAGAGCAGCTCGACCGCCGGCTGCGACAGCCGCTCGCGGATCTCCCGCTCGAAGAGCGTGACCCGTGCCGTCTTGGCCATGGGCATGCGGGCGCAGGACGTGGCTGCGGCTGCCGGGAAGCCGGAAGAGCGAGCGATTGTAGATACAGGGCACATGGGGCTCGGATCCTACCAGAGCCACGCGCGCCGTCGCAATGAAGCCCCCCGATCGCGGCGTCCCCATGCGTCAGGGACGGCCGGATGGGCCCCGTGGGTGGGGGATGCTGTCGTTGAGAGCGTACGCTCAGGCGGCCGGAGCGGCGGCCTTCTTGGTCTTCTTTTCGCCCGAGCGATAGAGCGCCACCAGGCGGGGCGCCGAGAACTTGGCCAGCTTGGCGATGTAGTCGCGATCCTTGGCCTTGCCCATCGCCTGGGCGATCGCCTGCGCCAGCTTCTCGCGGCTGCCGAACTTGCTCTTGAGCTCGCGCGCAGCCTCCAAGAGGCGGAGCAGCTTCTTGTTCGAGGCGGCCAGGAGCTTGGCCTTGAACTCGTCCTTGTCGGCCGCCTCGTCACGCTCGATCACCTCGAGGATCCGATCGACCAGGGTCTCCTTGTCCTTGTGCTCTTCCTTCATGCGCGCCATCGGCGACTTCTTCTGCGTAGCCATGCTGACCGTCTCCAGTGAAAATCAGGGCATTGAATCAGGGTGTAGGAGGATTCGGATTGAAACCGATCGCGGGCAGCAGGGCCTGCGCCCGGTCGAGGAGCTGATCCACCTGCGCCTGGTTATAGTTGATCGAGAGCCGGAACGTACTCTTATCCGTATCCGGCTTGATGTCGTTGAGAAAGGGCGTGATGCCGAGCAGCGCCGTGCGGGTGTTCTTCTTGGCCTCGGTGAGCTGCAGCTGCAGCTGCCCGTTCAGGCCCTGCGCATCGGCATCGGTGGGGAGATCGAGCGCCAGCTCGAGCCGCAGCCCGGTGGCGAAGTCGAGCGATCCATAAATCGTCTTGAGCGACTTCAGCCCCTCCAGGCCAGGCGTGCTCGCGATCCGCCCCCGCGCGGCATCGGAGACCACGCCCACCAGCCAGAGCGCATCCCCCGTGCGCGTCTTGCGCATGAGGCCCGTGAGCTCGGCGTTGTCCTTGGCGCTGCCCTTGGCGCTCTCGGGCGCCCGCCCCGCTGCCAGATCGAGCATCCGGTGGGCCCAGTCGCGGCTGGCCAGGATCAAGGTGTGCGCATCGAGGAACGCGACCGCGTTGTAGCTGTCGCGCTCGTGATAGAGCTTGGTGCCCTGGTAGTCCTCGGTCACCACGTCCTGGCCGCGCTTGCGCGCTTCGCCCTGCGCCCAGGCCACGAGCTTGGCGCTGTCGAACGTGCCGCGCACCACCACCCCGAAGTCCCCCGCCGCGCCGCCTTGGGCCTGCGCCGGGAAGCCCGCCACCAGGCCGTCGATCTGGGTGAAGGGATCGAGCCCGGTCGCCTGGGTGAAGTCGGCGACCCGCTTCTTGCTCTCGGGCGAACGGTCGCGGGCATCGAGGAGCTTGCGCCACATCGCCGTGTCGCGCAGGCGCGGGACATTGAGGCTCACCACCACCGCGCTCTCCCGCGGCAAGAGGGCGAGCGCCTCCCGGGAGGCGCCACCAGAGCGTTTACACGAAGCGCACGACGTGGTCGCTATGGCCACGGCTGACATGATGCCGAGGACCCCGAGGGTCCCGAGCCGTCCCTGCAAACGCCTGTACATCCCTGGACCCCGTCGTGGAAATTCGGCGGTTTATAGAGGGAAGACGGCGGCTTGTCAACCTCGCTCGCGCCCCCCGGGGGCGCTCCGGGGCGCGCGCGTGACCGCTTTCGGCAAGCGGTCCGGCTTGACGGCCTGGCAGCGGGCGCATACGTTCCCGCAATGCCTTGGGTTCCTCGCCGGCTGCGGGGCAATCGCGTGTGGGTCCGCACGGGTGCTGATGGCGTCCTGTCTCCTGGAGGAGATGGGCGCGTGGACGTCCTCTACAAGAAGGGGGGCAAGGTTTATCGCGCCGCGGCGCGCAACCTCGAACCCGACCCCGAGGGCGAGACCTGGTCCGAGCAGGAGGCGGCCCCGGGCACCGAGAGTCGCCCTGCGACCGTGCTCTCAGGCGGGGCCCCGGGGGCCGCGGCCGGCGCCGCCGCCGCTGAGACCGGGGCGTCCCCCTTCGGGGACAACCCCTTCCTCATCTGGGCCGATGGCGCGTGCACGGGCAACCCCGGACCGGCCGGCATCGGCATCGTGATGCTGGATGGCCCACGCCGCGAGGAGTGCTCCGAGTACCTCGGCTCGGGCACCAACAACATCGCCGAGCTCACGGCCATCATCCGCGCCCTCGAGATGGCGCCGCGCGATCGCACCGTGGTGATCCACTCCGACAGCGCCTACGCCCTCGGCCTGCTCGGCAAGAACTGGAAGGCCAAGGCCAATCAGGCCCTGGTCGAGCGCATGCGCAGCCTGGCCAGCGAGTTCACCGACCTGCGCCTCGTCAAGGTGGCGGGCCACGCCGGCATCCCGGAGAACGAGCGCGCCGATGCGCTGGCGCGCGAGGCCGTGGTCAGCCGCAACAGCCGCACATCTTCTGGCAGCGAGCTCAAGACCTCCACGAGACCGCCCGACCCGCCGCTCCCCCGGCCGCCCCGCAAGCTCGATCCCCTGTTCTAGAGCCGCGATGTCGTTCCTCCGGCGACGCCCCGAGGTGCTGCTCATCGCCGTCACCTTCCTCTGGGGCTCCACCTTTGCCGTGACCAAGGACGTGGTCCGCGCCGCCCCACCCCTGCCCTATCTGTCGCTCCGCTTCTCCTTCGCGGCGCTGCTCCTCTTTCTCCTCCATCCCCAGGCCCTGCGCCCGCGCCGCGCGCTCTGGCGCGACGGCCTCATCCTCGGCACCCTCCAGGCCTTCGGCCTCGTGCTCCAGGTCCTCGGCCAGGTCTACACCACCGCCTCCAAGGCGGCCTTCGTCACCGCCCTCGCCACCACGCTCACGCCCCTCGTGGCCTTCCTCCGCGATGGCGACCGGCCGGGCCGACCGCAGCTCCTCGCCGTGGGCCTGGCCACGCTCGGCCTCTATTTCCTCACCTACCCCGTCGATGGCGCGACCTGGAACCGGGGCGATCTCTACACCGCCCTGTGCGCCCTCATCTATTCCGGGGCCATCGTCGAGACCGCGCGCCGGGCCCCGCGGCATCCCGCGGGCGATCTGACCGCCATGCAGACCGGCATCGCCGCGGCCTTCTTCCTCCTCTTCCTCGGGACCGCGCGCCTCACCCTCGCATGCCTGCCGCCCGAGCCCTCGTTCCAGATCCCCGCGATCCTCGAGCTCGAGCGCCGGCCCGTGGCCTTCGATCTCCGCTTCGTCCTCCAGCTCAGCTACATGTCCATCGTCTGCACCGTGATCACCTTCCTTGGCCAGACCTGGGCCATGTCGCGCCTGAGCGCCACCCACGCCGCCGTGGTGTTCGCCCTGGAGCCGGTGTTCGCCACCGCCCTCGCGATCGTCCTGCTCGGCCCCTCGGAGTGGCCCGGAACGCGGGGCGCCTGGGGGGCCCTGCTCGTCCTCTCCGGCGTCCTCGTCTCGGAGCTGCCGCGCCGCCCCCGGATCGAGACCCGCGCCGGCATCCAGCCCGTTTCCGACCGGGACTGAGCCGCCCCATCCCACCGGCTCGCGCCCAAGGGGCCGACGCCTCGGTGACGGCGCACACGCTGCATTTGTTGCGGTGAGTTGGGACAGTTCTGCCCCAACGTACCGCGCACGGGCCCGCGCGGAAGGGCCCCTATCGGCGCAGAGGCCCGATTTTGCGCCCTGGTATGCCGGCTGCTTCTCTTTAGAGAACGCCATGAGCCACCCCAAACCTTCACACCGTGGGCCTCTCCGCCCCCCTGGAACGAACATGAGCCGATACCTGACCCGCCCCGCGAACCGACATCCTTTTTTCGAGATCGAAGGCCGATGGTACGTCGACCTCCTGTTCAACTTCGACGAACCCCTGGCCGTGACCTCCGCCGACCTCGAGAACCTCCTCACCGCGGTCGATTCGCGCCGCATCATCGTCGCGCGGCAGCTGTCCGAGGCCGAGTCCGAGAAGCTCCTCGCCAACCGGAGCAACAGCGACGGGGAGCTCCACGCGCGCCTGGTGCCGGACGGCCCCCTGCGCTGGCTGCGTCCCCCCGGGCGGCGCTAGCACCGTATCGCCGCGCAAAGACTCTCCTCCCTTGCCGCCAGCGGCGTATTCTGCCGGGCGCGTGTTCCCCCGAGCAAAGGAGCAGAGACGATGCCCAAGCTGAGCCTGACCCTGCCTGGTCGGAAGGCCAAGACCATCCCCCTGTACGGCCCTCTCTCCATCGGCCGCGATGCAGGCTGCGGCGTCCGTTTAGACGACGTGTGCCTCGGTGGCCGCCACGCCGTCATCCGCGACACGACCGAGGGCTGGCGCATCGACGCCATTGCCCCCCACGCCTTCCAGATCAAGGGCCAAGACACCCAGTCCCTGCTCCTGACCCACGGCTGCCACATCCACATCGGCGCGGCCGAGCTCACCTTCCTCGAAGATGAGCCCCCGCCCCTCACCACGCCCCTCCCACCGAGATCGAGAGAGGACCGCCTCGTCGAAGGCTGCCGCCAGCTCGTCGCCTTCTCGGAGCGCCTCCTCACCGACTACGAGCTCCCCCGCCTCCTCGAGGAGCTGATGGACGCCATCATCGCCCTCAGCCGCGCCGACAAGGGGTTCCTCGTCCTGCTCGAGGGGGGCGTGCGGAGCATCAAGGTCGCCCGCAACTGCCAGCGCGAGGCCCTCGCCCAGGCCGAGGTCCAGCTGTCCGACTCCATCCTCGACCGGGTGATCGCCACCCTGCAGCCCGTGATCATCACCGACGCGCTTCACCACCCCGAGTTCTCCAAGGCCTCGAGCATCATCGCGCTCCGCCTGGCATCGGTCCTGTGCGTACCGCTCCTCGACCGCGGGCGTCTCCTCGGCGCTCTCTATCTCGGCAACGGTGCCGCCCGCGACCCCTTCGACCACCAGGCCCTCGAGCTCCTCATCATCTTCGCCGCCCAGGCCTCCCTGCTCCTGCGCAACGCCCTCCTCTTCAACGAGCTGCGCCTCGACCACCAGCTCTTGAACGAGCACCCCGGCGAGGCCCGGTACGGCAGCCTCATCGGCGCCTCGCGCGCCATGCAGAAGGTCTTTCGATTGGTCGACAAGGTCGCCACCACCGACGTCTCGGTGCTCATCACCGGCGAGACCGGCACCGGCAAGGAGCTCATCGCCCGCGAGCTCCATCGCCGCTCGGGCCGCGCGCGCGGCCCGTTCGTGGCCATCAACTGCGGCGCCATCCCCGAGCAGCTGCTCGAGTCCGAGCTGTTTGGCCACGTGCGCGGCGCCTTCACCGGCGCCGTCTCGAACCAGCCCGGCAAGTTCCACGCGGCCCACGGTGGCACCCTGTTTCTCGACGAGCTCGGCGAGATGCCCCTGGCGCTCCAGGCCAAGCTCCTGCGCGTCATCGAGGATCGCATCGTCGTGCCCGTGGGCAGCCAGCAGTCCCAGACCGTGGACATCCGCATCATCGCCGCCACCCACCGCGACCTCGAGGCCGAGATCGCGGCCGGTCGCTTTCGCCAGGACCTCTACTGGCGCCTCCACGTCGTCACCATCGAGCTGCCGCCGCTACGCGAACGCGACGACGACATCCTCATGATCGCGCGTCATCTCCTCCACCGTTCCGTCCGCGAGTACCAGAGCGCCGTGCGCGGCTTCTCGCCCGATGCCGTGGCCGCGCTCAAGCGCTACGCCTGGCCGGGCAACATCCGGCAGCTCGAGAACCGGCTCAAGCGGGCGGTCCTCCTCGCGGACAAGGCCATCCTCGGCCCCGAGGACCTCGATCTCCCACCCACGCCCGAGCCGGCGATCCTGACGCTGGCGCACGCCCGGGAGCGGTTCCAGCACCAGTACATCCACGAGGTGCTCGCGTTCTATGGCGGCAACCGCAGCAAGACCGCGCGCGCGCTCGGCGTCGACCGCCGGACCCTGTTCCGCTACCTCGTGCGTCAGCAGAGCCGGACCCGGCGGAGCCAGCCTCCGCGGCACGGGAGGGATGACCGCCGAAGGGAGACGGGTCCCCCAGGTCCAGCGCACGCGCCGTGCCGTTGGTGAGGTCGAAGTACCACGCGTCTTCGCTGGTGGCCGTGCCCCCGGTGGCGGTGAGGTCGATCGAGACCGTGGGGGGTTCGTGCTCGTGGCGAGCGGCTCTCAGATCGCTCCCCAGACCCTTTGCAACGGTGCCCAAGGTCACAACGGACGTCCCCAAACCGCTTGGAACGCGACCGAAGCGTTTCCAGACGTCCGAAAACGCTTTGCAACGCTGGCACGAGCTGCCGCGGGCGGAGGCCGGACCCTTGCGCAGACGTTGCAAATGGTTTTTGGACGTCCCCGAACCGCTTGCAACGCTGCCAAGCGCTCTTCAGACGTCCGAATTGACCTTTGCCACCGTTGCAAACGTTTCTTCCGGCCCTCGTGAGCCATCCTGGCAGGCGAGGGCCGGTGGGGACCGTTGCAGAAGAGAAGGAGGGAACTGTGGAGAGGGCTACGGGCGGGAGTCGATGCGGGCTTCTTCCGGCTTAATCCTTGCCGGCGACGACCTCATCCGGCGTCGTGCTGCTTTTCGCGGCGTCGCTCGGCTTCGGCCCCTTGCCGGGGGCGCCCTTGGCCGGCGTCTGGCCGTTCTCGGAGGCGCCGCTCTTCTTCGTCTCCACGCGGAAGAACGTGTCGGGCCAGCCTCGCGGCAGGCCGCGCTCACGCGCGATGGCAGAGAGATCATCGTGCAGCTTGTCACGCTCCTGGGTGAGTTCGACGGCCACCGCCCCGCGCGTCTGGTGGGCATCGCCCCTCACGATCGCCACGGCGCTGGTATCGACGAGCGCCAGATCGGCGCTCTGCGACCAGCGCTCGAGATCGGTCCGATGACGATCGAGCGCCGGGTCCCGTGAGCTCAGCCAGCCGCGCACGGTGTTGACCAGGGCGCCCTGGGGCTGACGCACGAACCGACTGACGGCCCGGGGGAAAAATTGCTGCCACCGCGCGTCCTTGCGATTCTTGCCCACGGCCAGGTACAGGTCGTCGCCAAAGGCGACGCAGGTCCTGCGCAGGCGGTCGACAGCGACCTGGCGCGCGGCATCGCCGCGGGCCACGGCCGCTCGCGCCTTGCGATCGTGCGGGCGCGCGGCATCGATGCGCTCGATCCAGGGGCCGGTCCGGGTGGCCAGCGCGGCGGCGTCGGGGTCGGCATGGAGGGCGGCTTCCGTGAACAGGACTTCGTCCTCCATCTCGTCCAGGGTCATGTTGGCGAGCAGCTTGCGAGGCATGGGACGTCTCCTATGACGCGATGCGAAATTGCATCTTGCCGGTACTTGTGAAATGGAGGCGCTCGGTCGGCAAGGGCTCGATTGTTGTAAAGTTGTGGCGAAACCCAGGTGAACCGGTGGGGATCGAAAGGCAGTTCGCCTGGCTCCCTTCCCGCTCCGGACCGGCCGGTGGCGTGCGTAGAAGGGCAGGTCCGTCCCCCTCCTTGATCCATCCGCGCAGGCCCGCCCTGTTTTGCCGCCCTCGCCGACGCGCTATCCTCTGCCCGTGACCGACAGCTCCCTCGACACGCTCGACCCCGCGCTGCGCGAGATCCTCGACCGGATCCCGCCCGATCCGGGCGTGTATCTGATGAAGGACAAGAAGGGGAAGATCGTCTACATCGGCAAGGCCGCGTCGCTGCGGGCGCGGGTGCGCAGTTACTTCACCCGCTCGGGCGACAACCGCGCCTTCGTCCCCCTCCTGAACCGCCTCCTCGGCGACATCGAGACCGTCGTCACCAACAACGAGAAGGAGGCGCTCCTCCTCGAGAACAACCTCATCAAGCAGCACCAGCCGCGCTTCAACGTCAAGCTGGTCGACGACAAGAACTACCTCGTCCTGCGCCTCGACCCGACGGCGCGCTACCCGCGCCTCGAGGTGGTGCGCCGCATCGGGCACGACCAGGCCCGCTACTTCGGGCCCTATCACTCGGCCACGGCGGTGCGCGCCGCCCTCAAGGTGGTCAACCGCCACTTCAAGCTGCGCACGTGCACGGACCACGTGCTCAACTCCCGCACGCGGCCGTGCCTGCAGTACCAGATCAAGCGCTGCGACGCGCCCTGCGTCTTCCCCGTGCCCGACGAGGAGTACGCCGATCAGGTGCGCGACGTGTCGCTGTTCCTCCAGGGCAAGGACCAGGAGCTCCTCACCCGGCTGCGCGGGCGCATGAAGGAGGCGGCCACCGGGCTCGAGTTCGAGCGCGCGGCGGCGGTGCGCGACCAGATCGCGGCGCTCGAGAAGACGCTCGAGTCGCAGCGCGTGGTCTCCGAGGACCTCCGCGACCAGGACGTGATCGGCTTCTATCGCGAGGGCGACCGGGTGGAGATCGCGGTGCTCCACGTGCGCCTCGGCAAGCTCCTCGGCCGCGAGAGTTTTTCCTTCACCGACCAGGAGTTCCCCGACGACGAGATCCTCTCGTCGTTCGTGGGCCTGTACTACGATCTCGGCACCACGATCCCCGACGAGGTGCTCCTGTGCTGCCCGATCGAGGACGCCCAGGTGAAGACCGAGTGGCTGCGCGAACGGCGCGGGCGCAAGGCGGAGGTGCTCATCCCCAAGCGCGGCGAGCGGGCGCACCTCGTGGAGCTGGCCAACAAGAACGCGGCGGCGGCCTTCTACTCCCGTCGCAACAAGGCCCGCGACACCGACGAGATCTTGGGGAAGATCCAGCACCGGCTCGGGCTCAAGCACCTGCCGCGGCGCATCGAGTGCTTCGACATCTCGCACATCCAGGGTAGCTACACGGTGGCGTCGATGGTCGTGTTCATCGACGGGGAGCCGGCCAAGGCGGAGTATCGCCGCTTCAAGATCCGCATGGCCCGGAACGACGACTTCGCCTCGATGTACGAGGTGATCTCGCGGCGCTTCCGGCGCTCGATCAAGGGCCAGGGGCAGGGCCGGGCAGCGGGACGCGGTGCGCCGGTCGGTGGGTACGAGGCGGTGGCCGCGGCGGGAGATGACGCGGCCGTGGCGTTCGCGCTCGCGGAGCCGGCCCCGCCGCCGTATGGGTCGTCCCCTGGCCCTGGCCCTGGGCCCTCACCGGAGCCGGCCCCAGCGCCAGCCCATGACATCGATGACGACGGCGAGACGGAGCGCCGCGGCCGGAAGGCGGGGCAGGAGCGGCTGTGGCCGATGCCGGATCTCCTGGTGATCGATGGCGGCAAGGGGCAGCTTGGCAGCGCGCTGGCGGCGCTCAAGGACGTGGGGGTGGATCTCGGCGTCACCTCCTCGCCCCTCGATGTGGTCGCGCTGGCCAAGGACCGCGAGACGGTGACCGGAGAGAAGCAGACCGACCGGGTGTTCCTGCCGCGCATCAAGGACCCCATCCCGCTCCGGCCCAACACCGCGGAGCTGCACGTGCTGTCGCGCATCCGCGACGAGGCACACCGCTTCGCCATCACCTTCCACGGCGAGCTGCGGCGGCGCCGCACGCTGCGCTCGGCGCTGGCCGACGTGCCCGGCATCGGGGCGCGGCGGCAACGCGAGCTGCTCCGTCACTTCGGCAGCCTCAAGAAGGTGCGCGAGGCGAGCATCGAGGAGCTCCTGGCCGTGCCCGGGATGTCTCGACCGGCCGCCGCGGCGGTCCGGCGGTTCTTCGAGGAGGGTGGCGCCAGTGACGAGGGGAGCGAGGCGGGGGCCCTGCCGGCCTCGATGTCGGCCTCGATGTCGCCGGTGTCCCCAGCGGAGTCCACGGCAACGGATGCGACGCCGCCGGCCACGTCCCCGCCGCGTCGCCGGCCGGGGCGCCCGCGGCGGCAGACGACCGAGAACGCCGGCGCCGCCCGCAGGAGCAACCGCACCGATGTGGCGGAGGACGCCGCGGCGGCGGAGCTGGCGGCCCTGCTCGGGGAGTCGGGAGCCGGGGCGACGGTGGCCGAGCCGGAGGAGGAGTTGCTGCAAGATGTGGCGATGCCGGAGGGGACCGAGGCGGCCCTGGAGGCGGACCCGGGCGACGCCGAGACCGACGCATGAGAGAGTCACCGCCCGCGGCCCCGCACCCACCGATCGGACCGGCGCGGGAGACGCGCCCCCGGCCGACGCTCCCGGCGACCGTGGTCTGGCTCGGCGTGGTGTCGCTCCTGACCGATGCCTCGGCGGAGATGATCTACCCGCTCCTGCCGCTGTTCCTCACCACGGTGCTCGGCGCCGGGCCGCGCTTCGTGGGCGCGGTGGAAGGGGTGGCGGAGACCACCGCCAGCCTGCTCAAGCTCTTCTCGGGCTGGCTCGCGGACCGCATGCCGCGCAAGAAGCCGCTCACCGTGCTCGGTTATAGCCTCTCGTCGCTGACACGGCCCCTGGTGGCGGCGGCGACGGCCCCTTGGATGGTGCTCGTGATCCGCTTCGCCGACCGCGTGGGCAAGGGCCTGCGCTCCTCGCCGCGCGACGCGCTCCTGGCCGAGGTGACGCCGGCCGAACGGCGCGGCGCGGCCTATGGCTATCACCGCGCCATGGACAACGCCGGCGCGGTCATCGGCCCGCTCGTCGGCTTTGCGCTCATCGGTGGGCTCGGGCTGTCGCTGCGCATGATCTTCGCGCTGGCGGCGCTGCCCGCGGCGCTGGCCGTGGCCTCGCTGCTCTGGGGGGTGCGTGAGCCCTCGACACCGCCGCGGCAGGCGCTTGCCGGCTCGTCACCGACCGCCGCCCCGAGAGCCTCCGGGGCGACCGCAGGACCGGCCGGCGGCGACCGGCGTGCCCTCGGGCGCTACCTCGCGGCCGTGGCCCTGTTCACGCTCGGCAATTCCTCGGACGCCTTCCTGCTTCTGCGGGCCCGCGCCGCCGGCGTGCCGCAGTCCGAGGTGCTGCTCCTCTGGACCTTGCACAACGCGGTCAAGGCCGCGCTCTCCCACCGCTTCGGCGCCCTCTCGGATCGGCTCGGGCGCCGCCGGCTCATCACCATCGGCTGGCTCTTCTACGGTCTGACCTATCTCGGCTTTGGCCTGGCCCGAGAGGCGTGGCAGCTCTGGGTCCTGTTCGCGTTGTATGGCCTCTACTACGCGCTCGTCGAAGGGAGCGAGAAGGCGCTGGTGGCGGATCTCTCCGGTCCAGCCGACCGCGGGCGAGCGTTCGGGTACTTCCACACCGTCACCGGCCTGTTGGCGCTGCCGGCCTCGCTCGGCTTCGGCCTCCTCTATCGCCCCGAGCGGCCGATCGTGGCCTTCGCCGCCGCCGCCGGTTGCGCGCTGGGTGCGACCGTCGTCCTGGCGCTGACCCGCCCGCACCCAGCACCCAAACCGATCTAAAGACGCAGCGCCCCCTGATGCAGGGGAACTACGGGGCCTTCTTCTTGCGCAGCTCGTCCCAGCTCCCGCCCGGGCTCGCCGCGCTCTCGGACGGCAGACCGAGCGCCTGCCACCCCTTCTCGACCACCCGCCCCATCGGATCCGTCTCGCCGCCCCAGCCGCCGCGCATCTCGACGAGCTGGGTGAACCCGGCCGCCTCGAGCATCATGGCCGCACGCTGCGAGCGCCCGCCCGACTTGCAGCCGACGACCAGCTTGGCGTCCTTGGGAAAGGCCGTGCTCACGACCCCCACGAACTCCTGATTCGGGCTCATGCCGCCCGCTCCCATGTGCATGAGCGGCGCGTTGACGGCCCCCTGGGGGTGCCCCTGCTCGTACTCCGGGACCGAACGCACATCGAGGTAGGTATAGCCCTGGGCCAGGAGCGTACTGGCCTCTTGGGGAGAGATCCGCTTGACCGCCATGTCCTTGTCTCCTTGGCGGGGCCGCCTCGCCTGACGTGGTTCCGGGCCCCAGCGTCCGGGCTTGTATCGCGACGGCGACGGAGATTCAACCGCGGCGGCGCCGCGGGCACGTGTTTCGCACTCCTTAGGAACAAGAGCACCGCGGACGCACCGCCCGCGGCGCCGACAGCCGATCAACCAAGGAGGATGGAGATATGGATCTCGGTCACGAAGGGCGGGAAGGAACGGTCAAGTGCTCGTACTGCGGCCGGGCCGTCAGAGACTTCAAGACGGTGCTGCGCGATAGCCACCGGATGCTGGATCACTTCGGCATCGAGCCCCTGGAGCCGCAGGACACCAAACCGCAGCGTCTGTAGCAGCGGTCCCTGCGGGCGCGGCACCCCGCATCCGGTAGGGGTCGGGCGTCAACCGACCTTGGCGCCGCAGCCCGAACAGAACCGCGCTCCCCCGGTGAGCTGGATGCCGCACTGGGCACAGAACGAACGGGCCGGGGTGAGCGCCTGTCCACACTCGGAGCAGAAGCGACCGGCGGCGACCAGCTTGCCGCAACTCGAGCAGTTCACCTGACCGGCGCCCTGCGGCGCGCTGCCGCCGGGCGCCGGAGGGTGCTGCTGCGCCTGTTGTGCCTGCTGCTGGAACATCTGCGCCATGCCGAGCCCCACCCCGAGGCCCGCACCGCCGAGGAGCGGGTTCCCGCCGTCGCCTCCCCCACCCTTGGCCATGCCCTCGGCCGCCCCCATCATCGCCTTGCCCGTGGCGAATTGCTGGTACCCCTGCAGCCCGCCGGACATGCGCACGTAGGCCGCGTCCGTGTACAGGCGCTTCAGGTTCTCGGCGTCGGCGTCGGCGATGGAGATGACCAGGTTGCCGAGCTTGACCGCGTTCACGCCGTAGCGTTCGAGGTGCTGCCGGCTGCCCTGGAGCACGCTCTCCTCCAGCTCCTCCGTGTAGGCGCCCGACGTCACGTCGAGCAGGGGCCACTTCTGCTTCACCAGGAGCTCGGCGACGCGGTCGCGCGCCACCTTGAGCACCTGCTCGCGGAAGAAGCCCTCGAACTCGTCGTCCGTGGCCGCGGCGCGCGTGCCGAAGAACTTGATGGCCTTCTCCGGGTCGACCACCTGGAGCGAGACGCTGCCGTGGACCTTGGTCTCGACCGGCACGCCGGACTTGGGATCCTCCACCGCGCCGATGCGCCCGCCGAAGCGATAGCCCGCGACCTCGCGCACGGTCACGAACCACACCTCGGCCCGGAACATGTTGCCGCCCGTGAGCTCGTCGGTGAGGCGGGTGAGGAAGGGGATGTTGGAGGTCTCGAGGGTCACGCGCCGGCCGCCCTCGACCACCCCGACCTTGGCGCCGTCCTTGTAGAAGAAGGCCACCTCGTCGTCCATGACGGTGAGCTGGGCCTTCATGGGGATGGTGGTGTCGGGGTGCTTGTAGACCAGGACGCGCTTGGCGTGATCGGGGCGGGCGATGAACATCTCCTGCGCCCCCTTCTGGATGAAATCGAAGATCCCCATGCCGCCGGCTCCTTTTCAAGAGCGCCGCTCACACGCTTGATCCGCTCCGGCCCTTACGGGTCTTCGCCCGCATTGGGTCCCATCGATGCGTGTGCCGGCGCCTTGGTCGTCGTGGAGACGTCATGATAATCTGGCGGCCAGGGTCGTTTCAAACAGCGATCCATCGGCAGCACCCCCAAAACCTTACCGAAATCGCTTCGAGTCCATCCGAGGAGGCGCGCGTGACAGCGGAGCAGGACGTACAGGCCCGGTCGTTCAAGTGCGACAGCTGCGGCGCCCAGCTCGCCTTCGATGCCGCCTCGGGCAAGCTCAAGTGTGGCCACTGCGGCGCCACGACCGACGTGGCGGCCGGGCAGGGCCAGGTGGTCGAGCACGACTACTTCGCCGGTCTCGACGGCCAGCCGCATGGCCTCGGGGTGACCGTGCGCGTCCACCGCTGCAACGAGTGCGGCGCCCACGTCTCCTTCCCCGAGCGCATCACCGCCACGACCTGCACCTTCTGCGGCTCGCCGCACGTCCTCGAGCAGGACGAGAACCAGAACGCCCTGCGGCCCGAGTCGCTCCTGCCCTTTGCGGTGGATCGCCGCGCCGCCAACGACGCCTTCGCCCGCTGGCTGCGCGGCCTGTGGTTCCGCCCGAACGACCTCCGGCACCTCGCGCGGGTCGAGGAGCTGGCCGGCGTCTACGTCCCCTTCTGGTCCTATGACGCCGACGTGATCGCGCGCTGGCGCGCCGATCGCGGCTACCACTATTACACCGAGGAGGAGTACACCACGCAGGAGAACGGGCAGGAGGTCCGCAAGCAGCGGCGCATCCAGCACACCCGCTGGGAGCCGGCCTGGGGCCGTCGCCATGACTCCTATGATGACGTGCTGGTGTGCGCCTCACGCGGCCTGCCCGCCGACCTCGCCTCGCACCTCAAGACCTTCGACACCCATCGCCTCGTGCCCTACGCTCCCGGCTACCTCGCCGGCTGGCGCGCCGAGGAGTACGCCGTGTCCCTGCGCGAGGGCTGGAGCGAGGCGCGCGAGCACATCGAGCGCCAAGAGCAATCGCGCTGTGCGCGCGACGTGGGCGGCGACACCCACCGCAACCTGTCGTACGATTGCGAGTACCGGCGCATCACGTATAAGCACCTGCTCCTCCCCCTGTGGCTCGCCGCCTATCGCTACCGCGGCAAGGTCTATCGTTTTCTCGTCAATGGCCAAACCGGTGAAGTGGTGGGGAAAGCGCCCTGGAGCGTGGCCAAGCTGAGCCTGTTCATCGGGCTCATGGCCGCCCTGGTCGCCCTGATCGTGGCCCTCGCCCTCCTCCTCCGGAACTGAGTGAGAGATCCATGTCCGAAACCCCAGCCCCTCCGGTCATCCGGGTCGTGACCGCCGTCATCGAGCATGGCGGCCGGTACCTCATCACGCAGCGCCGCTCGCACGCGCTCCTGCCGCTCCTGTGGGAGTTCCCGGGCGGCAAGGTGGAACCCGGGGAGCGCGACGAGGACGCGCTCCGCCGCGAGCTCCAGGAGCGCCTGGGCGTGACCGCGACGATCGGCGCCCGGCTGGCCGAGCGGCAGCACACCTACGTCGGGTACGAGGTGCAGATGGCGCTCTACTCCGCCAGCATCCCGCCCGAGCAGCCGATCCAGGCCCTGCGCGTCAACGACTTCCGCTGGGTCGCCTCGGGCGACTTCCAGCAGTATCGCTTCCCCGACGCCGACCAGGCGACGATGGATCAGCTCCTCGGGATGCGGCGCTAGCTCACGTTCGCTGGCGACCGCCTGCCAAGACCCGCGAAGCCGGAACACCACAGTTGGATGCCGTCGCGAGGCACAACCAGCGTCGGCGAGGCAAGGAGGGAAGGAGGAAGCGTACTGGAAGTACGCGACCGACTGACCGACGCCGCATCGCCGTCGCTGATTGTGCCGCAGCAGGCAGACAACTTTGGTGTTTCGGCTACGACAACCCGCCCATGCCGGCGCGCCGGAGGAGGTGCTCGTACGCCAGCTCCTGCACGCTGTCGGGCAGCTGGATCCCGCCGGCCTGCGCACGCATCTCCCCCCAGCGGAGCGCCTCCTCGAACGTCGGGACGATCGTGTAGGGCTGCGGCATGGGCTGGAGCCACAGGATCGCCTTGAGCGCCCCGCGCACGATCGCCGAGGAGACCATGAACGCCACGCCCAGGTTGTAGGTGCGCAGGCGCTCGGTGTTGTCCTTGATCCAGGCCGCGTGCGCCCTCATCTCCTGCAGCTCGAGGGTCTTGCCCTCGAGCGCGTCGAAGATGAGCACATACTTGCGCTTCTCCTCCGCGGCGCGGGCGAGGAGCACGTCATAGCTGCGCAGGTAGCGCTCGAACTCCTCACCCCGCAGCAGTCCCTTGACGGCGATGATGGCCAGCGGCCAGTGCCTGTCGTCCAGGGTGAACACGCCGCCAACATAGCACCGCGGAGGAGCGGACGGGGTACTTCCTCCGCCCGCTCCGGAGGCGCCGGGGTCAGACGACCATCAGGCGCACGTTCTCGCCGAGGTCCTGCACCGCCTCGGCGATCTCCTCGGGAGGCGAGCCCACGTCGTCGACCTCGTCGGTGAAGTAGCCGCGCGACAGCACCACGAGATCGTAGCTGCCGGCCGCCGCCTCATCGGCGATGGCCTGGGCCGCCGATTCCGTATCCGCTTCGTCGGCGAAGATGTAGTTGATGCGATCGTCCGTGAGGCCGCGCTCGTAGAGCAGGCTGCGCGCCTCGCCGAGGGCATCGATGTGATGATCCTGCCAGGCGATGAGGTCGCGGGCGTCGTGATCCATCGCCTCCTCCGAGACCGCGTTCTCGCTCGGACGGCCATCCACGTCGTCATCGAGCAGCTGTTCTGGTGGTCGGATCTGGGTGAACAGGAACGTCACCACACCACCCTCAGCGGCCACCAGATCGCCGGCCGCCACCACCGCATCATAGAAGCGTTCACTAGGGAACACTGGAACCAAGACCTTGCGGGCCACGGTCCCTGAGAATGCAACCGGGATGCCCGACCCTACCCACCCCCCATTCGGGCCCCTGTCCGATCAGCGACGGAAGCGGATCCGGTCCGAGCCCAGACCCGAGCGCTCACCGCCGAACCGTGGTATTTTCCGCCCAGTGAGCACCGTCAACGTCTTCACCCGCGAAATATCACTTAAAATCGTCTATTACGGTCCCGGTCTGGGCGGCAAGACCAGCTCTCTTCAGTACATCCACCGCGCGCTCAAGCCCGACTCGCGCGGTCAGCTCGTCTCGCTCGCCACCGGTGTGGACCGCACGCTCTACTTCGACTTCCTGCCGCTCAAGCTCCCCAAGCTGCGCGGCTACTCCGTGCGCGTGCAGCTCTACACCGTCCCCGGCCAGGTCCACTACAACTCCACCCGCAAGCTCGTCCTGACCGGCGCCGACGGCGTGGTCTTTGTCGCCGACTCGCAGCGCGACCGCGAGAACGGCAACATCGAGAGCCTGGAGAACCTGCGCGACAACCTCCTCGACCAGGGCCAGCGCATCGACGAGATCCCGCTCGTCTTCCAGTACAACAAGCGCGACGCACCCGACGTCCTGTCCATGGCCGAGCTCGAGGCGCGGCTCAACCCCTATCACGCGCCCGCCTACGAGACCGTGGCCACCGATGGCCGCGGCATCTTCGAGTCGCTCAAGGCCATCACCGCGCGGACGCTCAACGATCTCCGGCGGCGCGGCCTGTGGGACGGCGGCTCGCCCGAGCCACGCCTGACCCCGGGGCCGCAATTCTCCCGGGAGAGCGAGTCCATCACCGAGCGGCTCAAGGAGCTGTCCGAGGCCGTGGTGCCGAGCGCGGGCCCGGGTCCGCGCCCCGTGGAGGCCGCGGCCGGCGAGGGCGTGGTCGCCGATCGGGCCGCCTTCATCGAGGCCACCGAGCGCGCGGCCCGCAGCCCGCTCCGGCCCATCGTGTCCCCCGCGGCGGCCGCCGCCGCCAAGGAATCCGCGGCCGCTGCCAAAGAATCCGCGGCCGCCGCCAAGGAATCCGCGGCCGCCAAAGACGCCGCCGTTCCGACCGCGGTCGGCACCAATACGCCCGGCTCCTTCTCCGCGCCCTTGCCGCTCGCCCAGCAGATGCCGCGGGGGCCGGCCCTCTCCGAGCTCTTGCCCGCGGGCGAGGCGCGTGAGGCCGCGATCGCGGTCGAGACCCAGCTCGAGCGCGGCGACTATGCCGAGGCCGTGCGCCTGGCCGCGCGCGCCTTCGCCAACGCCGCCACCACCTCGGGCTCCTCGGCGAACGAGGGGCAGGGCGAGGACGCCATGCTCATGCACGCGCTCATGCTCGGCATCCCGGGCGAGCGGTACCTGCGCTTCCGGGAGGCCGCCGCGCGCTGCCAGGCCGGCGCCGCCTCCTCCACCGACGCCCTGTTCGCCCTCTTCTTCCTCGTCGACTCCGAGCTGCGGCGGTAGCGCCGCAGGTTCCGTTTCAGCCGTCGAAGTTGACCGCGCCGAGCTGCACGAGCTTGCGCAGGGCGCGGAGCGTCTCGAGCTCGCCCATGGGGAGCATGAGCGCCAGCGCCCCCACGTCCCAGCGGCCGTTGATGCGCGTCGCCACCTGCCGCTCGCGCTCGTTGAGGGACATGCGGTCGAGCCGCTCCCGCGGCACGCGCAGGTTCGGGATCTTGTAGGGCGGCAGCGACTGGTAGAGCTCGGCCAGCTGCTCCTCGCGTGTGCGGTGCAGGAGATCGCGCGCCACGGCGTTGAAGGGGTCGAGGTTGAGCGCGCTGCGCAGCACCGCCGCCGCCTCGTCGTACTGACGCTCGCCCATCAGGATCTCGCCGTTCTTGACCAGCACGTCGATCGTCGACGCATCCGTCGACCCCTCGGGCGGCTGCACGCTCGAGTCGATGGCCACGAGTCCCTTGCGGTACGCCTCGTAGAGCTGCTCGTAGACGCGGTAGCGGTTGGCGCTGCGCTGCGCCCACAGCTCGCTGATCGGCGTCGGCTCCCCGCGCCCCTGGAGACGCTTGAGGATCGGCATGCTGTCGTCCGTGCCGAGCGCATAGACCAGGCAGTGCTCCGAGGGGAACACCTCCACCATGCGGTGCCACTCGTCGAGCCGGCGCATGGCCTCGAGGAGCACGCCGCGCACCTGGATGGGCGGGTCGAGCGGCGGCGGCCCGACGCCATCGCTGAGGAGCGAGGGCTGGGTGGGCGAGAAGTGGAAGCGGCCCTCGCGCCGGAGGAACAGGGTGTAGACCAGCTCGGTCGCCCCCTCGCGCTGGATCTCCATGAGGCGCGGGCGCTCGAACTGGAACTCCTCCGCCAGCACGTCGGCGATGGACCTGCCGCCCGCGCCCGCCACCTTGTGCGCGCGTTCGAGATCGGTGTCGTCCATCAGGCCGTGCGCCACGGCGAGGCGTCCGAGGTCGAGCGAGCGCGGGTCCTCGGCCTCCACGGCCACGATCTCGCCCTCGCGGAAGTGGAGGAAGTACTCCTCCTCGAAGTCGAAGTTGACCGAGAGCTGTCCGCTACGGCGCGAATCATTGAGCCACTGGAAGAGGTCGGTGAGTGGCATGGTCGTGAAGACGCCGGAAAGGGGCATGAAGGGATTCTAGCCTGTCAGCCGCCCGTCCGGTATGGCCGGTCTGGATCGGTCTGGATGGGCGGCTGACAGGGGCTGAGCAAGACGCGCACTGCCAGACCCACGGTTGCGCAAATACCCCAACCTCTGAACCAGGTGTCCCGTAATAGATGCTGGTGCAGGGAGACCTCGTGCCGGTGCGGGGGTGGCACCGTTACGATGCGGGGTGGCAACGTTACGATGCGGGGTGGCACCGTTACGATGCGGGGTGGCACCGTTACGATGCGGGGTGGCTTCGTTACGATGCGGGGTGGCCAGGCACCGAATTGTTGCGCAACTCGTGGGACGCGCCACTCAACCCCCGTACCGGCGCTACCACGCGAGACGGGCGCTGTACCGCAGTGCCTGTAGCCGTATGGAAGGAGGAGGATACTCGAACCGCCCGAGCGAACGAATCGGGCGGTCACTTCGCGGGATGAAGGGGGAGGGATCGGGCTTCTATGGCGTTACGGGCCCGGGATGTTGGTCGGCGCGGGCATGGACTTGATCGGGACCTGTTTCTGTCCCCGAAACTCCCAATAGGCGTCCTCTGCCACCCTTTGATCCGCCCGCCACTGGGCCCGACGCGCCTGGCGCTGCATCTCGGCGGCGGTCTCGTAATCGCCTACCGCCGCATACTGATTCGCCAACGCCTGGTAGCGGGCCGCGTCTCGCGCGTATTCCTGCGCGGTGGTCTCGCAGCCGCTCGCCAGGAGCATCAACATGAGCGGTCCTCCAATGCTCAGTAGATATTTTCTCATCGTCTTCTCCCTAGGACTTTTCATCCTCAATATGGCGTCCCCGTCGCTGGATCGCCACTCTCCCAGGGGAGATTCCGGACGCGGTCAGCTGCCGTCGCGCACGCCACGGCGGCCTGCCGCCGTCTCAACCGTCGGCCTGCGCCGCCAGCTCGGTGAGCTCGGTCCGCTCCAGGGGGGCGACATCGGACCGGGCCGCATAGCGATGGTTCACCACGGACAAGAGCTCGTCCATCCGCTCGGCGTCGAGGACCTCGGGCGCG
Organism: Polyangia bacterium; assembly: GCA_036263495.1. Classification (GTDB taxonomy): domain Bacteria; phylum Myxococcota_A; class Polyangia; order Palsa-1104; family SHYY01; genus DATAGU01. The sequence goes on from DATAGU010000355.1 coordinate 25,849, forward strand.
GCGGGGGCCGGGCGGTGAAAGGGCCCGGTACTCGTCGAGATCGGGGGGGCAGAGGCGCCATCGGGCGGCACCCTACTCCATGGTCCGAGAGGGGCCAGAAAGGAGCTCCAGCGGCCCATCCCCGCCCGCCCCGCGTGGACACAGCCCCCTGCGTTTGCTATCTTTCGCGACCTCTTTCCGAGGGAGAACGCGTTGGGAGCCCCCGCCGACAAGCCTGATTACAAAGACACCCTCCACCTGCCACAGACCTCCTTCCCCATGAAGGCCGACCTGGCGAAGCGCGAACCGGAATGGCTCGCCCGCTGGGAGAGCGAGGGCCTGTACCGGCAGATCCTCGCGGCCCGCAAGAACGCCCGCCGCTGGGTGTTTCACGACGGTCCGCCCTACGCGAACGGACACCTCCACTTCGGCCACGTCCTCAACAAGACGCTGAAGGACATCGTGGTGAAGTCGCGCACGATGATGGGCTACTACGTGGAGTACAAGCCGGGCTGGGACTGCCACGGCCTCCCGATCGAGCTGGCGGTGATGCGCGAGCTCGGCGAGCGGGTCCAGAAGCTCTCGGCGGTCGAGATCCGCAAGGCCTGCCACGATTACGCGATGCGGTGGGTGACCACCCAGCGCGACGAGTTCAAGCGCCTCGGCGTGTTCGGCACCTGGGACGCGCCCTACCTCACGCTCGACGCCTCCTACGAGGCGACCATCGTGCGCCAGCTGGCGGAGTTCGCGCGCCAGGGGCTGCTCTACCGCGAGAAGAAGTCGGTCCACTGGTGCATGTCGTGCAAGACCGCCCTCGCCGAGGCCGAGATCGAGTACGACGAGGCGCACCGCTCGCCGTCCATCTATGTGAAGTTCGCGCTGCCCGAGCCGGGGCTCTATGCGGTCATCTGGACGACCACGCCCTGGACCCTGCCGGCCAACCACGCCATCGCCTACAACCCCGAGTTCGCCTACGTGGTGGTCACGGTGGGCGACGAGCGCTACGTGGTGGCCGACAAGCTGGCCGACAGCTTCCTCCACGCCTGCGGGTTCAAGGCGAGCGCGCGGGTGCCGTTCCCGGTGGCCGAGCTCGCGGCCATGGGCGGGGCGCGCCATCCGTTCATCGACCGGGTCTCGCGCCTGGTCCCCGCGGATTACGTGACGCTCGAGCAGGGCACGGGCCTCGTGCACACCGCGCCCGGCCACGGCGCCGACGACTACCTCACCGGCAAGAAGTTCGGCCTGCCCATCGACGCGCCGGTCGACGACGCCGGCCGCTTCGTGAGCGACTTCGGGCCGCTCGCGCTCCAGGGGGTGAACGTCCGCAAGGCCAACCCGACGATCGTCGCCCATCTCCACGAGACGCGGGCCCTGCTCTCGCCGCCCACGGCGGAGGTGGTGCACTCCTACCCCATCTGCTGGCGCTGCAAGAACCCGGTCATCTTCCGCGCCACCTGGCAATGGTTCGCCTCGCTCGACCGTCAGATTTGCCGGAACTGCTGCATGGATGAGGGGAAGCATGCCGCTAACAAGAAATGCCTCTTCGCCGAGACGCACTTCGAATCGGCTGGCTCGCTGCGCCGCGTGGCGCTCGACGAGATCGGCCGCACCCAGTGGATCCCGCCCTGGGGCGAGAACCGCATCCTCGGCATGATCGCGAACCGCCCGGACTGGGTGCTCTCGCGGCAGCGGCTGTGGGGCGTGCCCATCCCCGTGTTCTATGACGAGGACGCCGGGCCCGAGGCGGCCCCCATCTGCGATCACCGGGTGATGAGCCACGTGGCCGACATCGTGGCGCGCGAGGGGGCCTCGGCCTGGTTCGCGCGGCCGGCGCACGAACTCGTCCCGGGCGACGTGCCCGAGCTCAAGGGCCGCCGCCTGCGCAAGGGCGAGGACATCGTGGACGTGTGGTTCGAGTCCGGGGTGTCGTGGGCGGCGGTGTGCGAGGGGCGGCCCGAACTCGACGCGTCGAACGACAAGGATCCGCGGCCGATCGATCTCTACCTCGAGGGCTCGGACCAGCATCGAGGCTGGTTCCATTCGTCGCTCCTCACCGCGGCGGCGACCCGGCGTCATGCGCCCTATCGGGCCGTCCTCACGCACGGCTTCGTGCTCGACGAGCGCGGCCGGCCCTACTCCAAGTCGGAGATCGAGAAGGCGCGGCGCGAGGGCCTCAAGATCGAGTACATCCCGCCCGAGGAGGTGATCAAGACGCAGGGCGCGGAGCTCTTGCGCCTGTGGAGCGCCTCGGCCGACTTCCGCAACGACGTCGCGTTCTCGCGCTCGCACCTCAACCAGCTCGGCGAGTTCTATCGCAAGGTGCGCAACACGGCCCGCTTCCTCCTCGGCAATCTGGCGGGCTTCGACCCGGCCATCGCCAGCGAGTACCGCGCGGGCGTCGGCTTCGAGGGCCTCGAGCGCTACCTTTACGCGCAGATCCGACGGGTGAACGAGCGCGTCCTCAAGGCCTACCAGGACTACGAGTTCCATGTAGTCATGCGAGTGCTCGGCGACCTGTGCACGACCGATCTGTCGGCGCTCTTCCTCGACGTGCGCAAGGACCGGCTCTACTGCGACCCGCAGGGATCCACGCAGCGCCTGGCGACGCAGGCCATCCTCTACCTGGCGGCGCGCCACCTGGCGCTCCTCAGCGCGCCGATCCTGTGCTTCACCGCCGAGGAGATCTGGTCGCACCTGCCGCACCGGCCCGAGGACCCGGCGAGCGTGCACCTCGGCACGTTCGAGCCCATGGCGGCGCTGCCGGACGAGCCCGAGGTGGTCGACATGTGGACCCGGCTGCTCGAGTGGCGGCGTATCGTGCAGACCCGCCTCGAACCCTTCCGCGCGGCCAAGCACTCGAGCCTGGACGCGCACGTCATCCTGGTCACGCCCGATCCGAAGGCCCTGCGGCTGACGCCCACCGACCTCGCCGACCTCTTCATCGTATCGGAGGTGGAGGTGCGGCAGGGCGAGGCGGATGACGTGGTGGTGACGGAGGCGCAGGGCTATAAATGCGAACGTTGCTGGAAGGTGACGACGCGTTCGCCGCTGTGCACTCGCTGCTTGGCTGCCCTGCCGGCGCCAGGGACGACCCCATGAAGAAGAAATACACGGTCTTTGGTCTCTTGTTCGTGTTGTCGCTGGCCGCCGACCAGGCCACCAAGATCTGGGCCCGCGTCTCGCTCAAGCCCCGGCTCGACGCCATCACGGTCATTCCCAACTACTTCGACTTCCGCTACTCGGAGAACCCGGGCAGCGCCTTTGGCCTGTTCCGCGACATGCCGGGGGCGCGCTATTTCCTGTTCGCCATCGGCATCGTGGCGCTTGGCGTGGTGCTGTCGTTCCTGCGCCGCATCGGGCCGGAGCAGCTGCGGGTGGCGGGCGAGCTCGGCCTCCTCGCCGGCGGGGCGCTCGGCAACATCATCGACCGCATGCTGTATAGCCGGGTGACGGACTTCATCCTCTGGCACGTGCACAGCCACGAGTGGCCGGTGTTCAACGTGGCCGATGCGGCGCTCGTGGTGGGCGTGATCGGCCTCCTGTTCGACCTGCGCGAAGAGAAGCCCACGGCCGCGGCCGAGAAGGCCCCCGATGAGAGCGCCTCCAAGCGCCGCCGCTGACCTCCCTCCCCTTCCCTTCCCTTAGACCTTCCCGTCCCAGTCGAAGCACAGGATCCGCGCAGCCGGGGCCGCGTGGCACACCGCGGCCTGGTAGCCGTCGTCGATGGCGAGCTCGCGCATGACCCAGCGGCTGGCCTCGCCGGCATCGGGTCGGGTGGCGAGCAGGGCGGCCCAGGGGCCGAGCGTCACGTCGAAGCTGTCGAGGGCGAGCGACAGACCCTCGCCGCGCGCCTTGATGTAGGCCTCTTTGCGCGTCCAGCAGCGGTAGAAGGCCTCGCGACCCTCGGGATCGGGGAAGCCAACGAGGGTGGCGACCTCCGCGGGGGAAAAGAAGTGCCGGGCAATGTCGCGGTGCTCGATCGCGCGGCAGCGCTCGACGTCGACGCCGACCTCGCGCCAGGTAGCCACGGCGATGAGCGCCAGGGCCCCTGAATGGCTGAGGTTGAACTGCAGCGCCGGTGCTCCGGACCCGGCCAGCGCCGGCTTGCCCCGCGCGCCCGTGACGAAGACCGGCGACCGTCCGAGGTAGCGCCCGAGCACGTCACGCAGGGCCACGTGGGCGCAGACGAAGCGGGCCCGATCCTCGGCGAAGTGAAAGCGGGCGGCTCGCTCCTGCTCCGCGATGTCGAGCAGCGGGTGCCGCACGTCGGCCGGGGCCGACAGCGCGAGCTCCACGCGCCAGACGTGCACCTCGTCATCGGCCAGCCGGAGCTCGCGGGGCGGTAGGGACCACGAGGCCGGAGTCATGCCTTACCCGTTGTGCCATAATCGCCCCCATGCGTCAGGCCAAACCAACGATGGGTGCGATCGCGGCGTTTCTGTGTCTCGGGGGGCTCGGAGCCTGCAACAAGGGCGACAAGGCGGCCGCCGAACCGCCGCTCGAGATCAAGGGACGTCGCATCGACGTCCTCGCCAAGTTCGATCGCTACGAGCCGAGCGAGATCCCGGTCAAGCCGGGCGAGCAGGTGACCCTCGTCTTCAAGCGCGTCACGACCAATGACTGCCTGGCCGAGCTCGACATCCCGTCGGCCAACGTGAAGAAGCCGCTGCCCGTGGGCCAGCCCGTGGCCATCCCCTACCAGGCCCCGGACAAGCCGGGCGACGTGGAGTTCGTCTGCGGCATGAACATGGTGCACGGCAAGTTCAAGGTTCAGTAGAGGCCCGCGCGGCACGGGCGCCGGCCCTGACGACGATGACGTCATGGCCGGTCGCTCCTCGCTAGGGTGCCGCCTCCACGCGATAGACCGGGTAGAGGTTGAGGCGCTCGTCCCACGACGGATGGCGGCGCGCGAAGAACTCGAGGCGCCGCCGCGGGTCGCGCGCAAACTCCGGCTCCGTGGCGAGTTTTTGTAGGAACGCCGCCTTGAGCGCCGGATCGCGCCGCAGCAAGTCCTCGGCCACGGCCTCGGCCACGTAGTCCTCCATGTACTCCTTCTGCTCGAACGCGGCATCGAAGTAGCCCCAGCTGCACAGCGAATCGGGCGCCTGCGGCTCAAGCAGGTGCACGGCCAGGCGACCGCGCGGCTGCGCCACCGGCACGAACAGCGAACCCGCCGGCACGGACCGCCGCTCCCGCGCCCACGCCCCGCGCACCGTGGTCGGCACCCGCCCCTCGAAGGAATCCTTGCGATGGCTCACCTCGGTGGCGCGGAACACCTCGACCTCGCGCATCCCCGCCGATTCGAGGGTCTGAAACGTCACCCCGTGGAGGGCGAGCTTCTCGCGCACGCGCGCCGCCCAGGCCGCCGGCACGAGGTACCCGCCGCGCGGCGCCGTCACGGTGAGCGTCGGCCGCAGCTGGTCGTAGAGCGGAACGCGCCAGATCTCGGGCCGCGAGCGGTCATAGACGATGCGCAGCTGGCCCGAGATGGGAGAGGGCTCACGGCGGTAGGCGTAGCCTCGGAACTCGATCATGTGCGAGGTGGGCGCCGTCTCCCACGCCAGCACGACGGGTGCGCTACCCAGGGGGAGCGCATCGGCCGCAGTCTCCGCCTGGCGCCACGCGCCGCCACGCTCCGCCGCCACCCTGAGCACCTCGGCCATCGTGTCATGCGTGGCGCGGACGCGCGTCGCATAGTCCTTCCAGGAATGCGTCTCGACCAGCACGCCGAGGCGGTTGCGCAGCGCCCAGTAGGAGGTCGAAAACCGCGGCGGCAAGAAGCCCACGGCAAAGCCGCCCGCCGGATCATCGGGCTTGACGAACGAGGGATAGAACTCCGTGAGCGGCAGGTGCCCCTTGGCCGCGAGCTGCGGCCCGAGCGCGGCCCGGATCTCGCGCGCCGTCTCGGCGAGCATGTCCGGCCCGGCCTGCCCCGGCTCGATCAGCACCGCCACGTCCGGCTGAAAATCCGCCCCGTCGGTCACATGGAGATCCACGTAGACCACCGGATCCCACTCGCCGAGCAGCTTCAGCATGGCCGCCATCTCCGGGGCCTCGGCCTTCATGTAATCGCGGTTGAGGTTGAGGTTCTGCGCCGTCGTGCGCCAGCCCATCTCCTCGGGGCCGTTCTGATTGGGCCGGTTGTGCGCCCCGTAGCGCTCGTGTCCATCGACGTTGAACACAGGCACGAAGACGAGTGTCAGCCGCCGGAGGATGTCCTGTCCCGGCAGGAGGCTCCCCTCGAGGAGCTCGCGCAGCACCTGGAAGCCCGCGTCCTTGCCATCGATCTCCCCGGCATGGATGCCGCCCTGCACCACCACCGCGGGCCGATCCGGGCGAGGCGCGAACGAACCGTCGGCCGAGGCAATGAGGGCGCGCAGAGGCCGGCCCTCGGGTGTGGGCCCGAGGGTCGTGCAGCGGACCCGGTCCGGGTAGGTGCGGGCCAACACGGCGCAGAGCCGCTCGACCTCGTCATAGCGTCCCGTGCGGTGAAAGCCGCTCTGCTCGGCCGTGGTGAGGAGCTCTGGGCGTGGCCGGGCGGCCTCGGTCAGGAGGGGGAGACAGAGGAAGATACCGACGAGTCGGAGATGCATGCCGCGAACATACCGCAGCCGACTCGCGGCAGGGCGGCCCGATGGGAATGGGTGGCGGGGCGTCTACCAGCGCAGCAGCACCGAGCCCCAGGTGAAGCCCGCGCCGAACGCCGCCAGACACACGACATCGCCCCGCTGAATCCGGCCCTCGCGCCGGCACTCGTCGAGCGCGATGGGGATCGAGGCCGCCGTGGTGTTGCCGTAGCGCTCGATGTTGTTGAACACGCGATCCTCGGAGAGCCCCATCATCTTCGCCACGAACTCGTTGATGCGCAGGTTCGCCTGGTGGGGGATGAGCATCTTCATGTCATTGATGTGGACGTTGTTGCGCACGAGCGCCTCGAAGATGGCCTCGGGCATGCGCGTCACCGCGTGCCGGAACACCTGCTTGCCCTTCATCTTGGGGAAGTGGCGCGTGGTGTCGCCGGCGAGCGCCGCGGCGCCGCACTGCGGGTGCTCCTTGGACGAGGGATATTCGATCCACAGGTCCTCGGCATACGTGCCGTCCGCGTGGAGGTGCGTCGACAGGATGTAGCTCCGGTCATCCGTGGCCGGCATCACCACCGCCGCCCCCGCCCCATCGCCGAAGATGACCGCCACGTCGCGTCCCCGCGTGGTGCGGTCGAGGCCCGTCGAGTGCACCTCCGCGCCTACGACGAGCACGCGATCGTACATCCCGGTCTTGACGAACTGGTCGGCGATGGACAGGCCGTAGATGAACCCCGTGCACTGCTGCCGGATGTCGAGCACCGCGGCCCCGGCCGGGATCCCGAGCTTGCGCTGGAGGAACACGCCGGTGCCGGGGAACTCGTGGTCCGGCGAGAGCGTCCCGAAGATGACGAGCTGCACGTCCTTCGGCTCGATCCCCGCGTCGGCGAGCGCCCGCTTGGCCGCCTCGACACCGAGATCCGATGAGCCGATGCCGTCGGTCTCGGGCACCCAGCGTCGTTCCCGGATGCCGGTGCGTTCCCGGATCCACTCATCGGACGTATCCATCCACTGCCGCAGGTCCTCGTTGGTGATGACCCGGTCCGGCAGATAGCTTCCCAAACCTGCGATACGTGATCTACGCAGTTCCACGTTCTCCTCCGAAGACGAGAGGGCGAGGGCTCGGGCGAGAGCCAGAACCAGAGGCGTGATCTCCTCCGGGGGCGTGCGCCCGCGCACAGTGTTGGCCATTTTTGCCGCCGCGCCAACCCCTATCCGCACGTAGTCGTGCTGGCCCGCATCACCGGGGACGCGGGCCAGTGGTCAGCAGCTAAGACGGAGGAGGACGGAGAGGAGGGTCGAACTACATCAGAAGAACATCAGCGGCGCAGCGGCTAACCCGGGCAGGTGGCCGCCGGGATCGCGCCCGTGTTGTTGCCCTGGTGGCAATCGGCGATGGTCCCACCCGGATCTACCGAGACCCGGATCTGCCGGCTCTGCTGTGTCGTGACCGTGGCCGTGCAGGAGACGATGACGCACTCCCCTGGCCGCAGGAACTGCTGGGTCTGCGTGGTGCAGAGCACGGTGTCCGGGCCACCGTTCGTCCCCGGCACGTAGAACTGCGCCGGCGCACCATCGGCCACCGCATCCGTGCCGCGGTTGCACACCCGCGCCGAGAGCGGGATCCGCCCCGACCCGGCGCATAGCAGCGACGCCCCATCGATAGACACGGTCAGATCGGCGATGTTGCCGCGGCCGAGCGTGCCCTGGACGTTCTGGCGGAAGTTGTTCAGGCCCGGTACCTCCCAGTTGCGCGCCGCCTGGCTGGCACGCGGGATGCGGGCGTCCTCCATGACGTTGGTGATGGAGTAGGCGTGCTGGTTCCAGATCGGCCGCGAGCTGGCCCAGCGGTCCTCGGGATCCCGCAGGATGATGAATCCGGTCGTCCGGACCCAGGGGCCCGATTGACCGTAGAGCGGGTCTGGCGACGGGCAGGTGTTCCCGTTATCGGCGCGCGCCACCACGATCTCGGTGGCGAAGTCACCGTCCACGTCGACGATGACCGGCAGCTCATAGCCCGTGCCGCTCGAGGCCGGCGCCGAGTACAGCACCTGGCCGTTGGTCCCGTTGTAGACGCGCAGATAGCATTCGTCCCGATAGACCGCCTCGGACACGCCGTCGCCGTTGAAGTCAAAGACGCTCGAGCCGGTGATGCTCGAGCTCCTGTCCTGCGACGGCTGCCCCCAAAGGACACCACTCGGCGCCGTGGAGCCGGTGGGACGCGTGCACCGCCCGTTGGGCCGGCGCGTCGGATCGCCGCTGCCCACGCAATCCGGGTCATAGACCGTGTAGTACTGGTTGGCCGCGGCCGCGAACTCCACCAGGCCATCCCCATCGAAGTCCGCCGCCGTGGGCGGCCCACCATGGCCGCCCGGCTGCCCCGAATCCGAATAGATGTTCAGCGGGCCATATACGATCTGCCCCGTGATGGTCTGGATGCGCACGGTCCCCGTGGAGTTGGGATCGAAGCTGCCCGCGTTCTGGGCCGAGACCACCACGATCTCCGGGACCTTGGCACCGGCCGGGGTGCCGGCCGGGACGGCGTAATTGCCAAAGTCGGCCACCGCCACGTTGCCCTGGGCGAAGGTGGTCCCGTTCGCGGGCTGCCAGTAGGGCTCAAGCTGCCAGCTCTTGGAGGTGGTGTCCCAGCCGTAGACGCCGTCGCCCCGCACGAGTTCCGGCTTGCCATCGAGATCCACGTCCGCCACCACGGCGATGATGCCATGGGTGATGTAGGACGTGAGCGTGTCGCTCGGGTTGAGGATGCAGCCGTTCGAGTCGAACACGTACCGGTCCACGATCACCTCGGGCCGGCCGTCGTCGTCGACGTCCGCGACGGTCGGGCCATAATTGCTGTTGCTGCTGCCGAAGGTGAACGGCTGGTCGCCGCCCGTGGAGCAGCGCCGGCCGACCCAGGCCCGCTCGAGCCGATTGGGGTTCTCGGCGATGCGGTAGGCGATCAGCTCGCTCGGGGTCCCGTTGGTCGTTCCCGGCGTGCGATGCAGGGTCACGATCTCGGGATGGCCGACCATCTGCGTCCCCGAGACCTGCACGTCGCCGTCGAGGTCGGCGATGGCGATCTGCGCGCCATACGCCGGCTCCGTCTGGTCGGCATCAGACCCCAATGGAAGACCGATGTTCATCTGCTCGGCACAGGTGCGCCCGTCAAAGACGCGGAGCACACCCCGGCGACCGGTGTTTTGTCCGCCCTGAGTGACCCCTTCCCGGAACGTGATGACGACGATGGACGGCTGAATGCGCAAGGGATCCTTGTCGAGGTTCAGCTCGGACACCACCGGCGTCGAGTAGACGTTCACATAGCCGGCCGTGGGATCGCCCGCCGCCGGCGCGCTCCATTCGCACTGGGTCGTGGGTACGACATTGGGCAGCGTCGTACCGCGTTGGCAGTCGGGATCGAAGGTCTTGTCCGCCGGCACACCGTAGGGGACGCAGGTGAAGTCGGTGTCGCAATAGCTGTCGCCCGGACAATCATCATTGGTAGTGCAGGACCCGAGATTGGGGACGCAGTAATTGTACTTGCACGACAGCCCCGTCCTGCACGTCCCCCCATCGTTGCACGCAGGGGGCCCACCGACGCTGCTATCAATGCTCCCACCGTCTCCCCCTCCACCCCCACCGCCGGTCGAGAGATCGGGGGGACCGCCATCTCCCCGACCGACAATTGTACCTCCGCACCCAGAGCAATGATTGAGCGAGAACAGAACTACAAGGGAACATAATCTTAGAACATTACGCATGAAGACCTCTCGATTGTTCGGACCTCCGACGTCCACAGTACCCCTCGCTCGACCGTGACGCAACCGGCCACCACTCGGTTGGCAGCTCCATCAGCTGGCGCCCACAGTGTGCGCAGGTCCTCTGCCAGACCAGCGGCAACGAGCCTTGTACCAATAAAGAATACGTAGAAGAGGGTCCAAATCTCCCGACCATGCCCACACAAAAGGCGCCCCAGGACAATCCCCACACCCACCGCTGCACCGATATAAGCACGCGACCCACACCGCGCCGCTCGGCGCACCCCCGCCCCTACGGAGTGATCCCGCGCGGAAATTAGTTTGTGAAGGAGACGGGGACGGAGACGTCCCTAGAGTAGACGGCTCAATACGCCTTGTTGCTTTCGCTCTGCTTAGGAGCGGCGCGCTTGGCCTTCTTCGCCCGCTGTGACGGCTCCCAGCCCTCGAGCTGCCGCTGATTCCGCTCGTCCGGCATGTCGTTCTCGAGGCGCTCGGCCAGCACCTCGTTGGTGCGGAAGGAGGGAAAGTCCCTCGCCAGACGGCGCAAGTCCCCCTGCGCTCGTGCACTGGCCGTCTGGCCGCGCCGCTTGAGGCATAGATAATCGGTCCATAGCTCCTCCGCCGATACCCTGGCCTGCCCCTCGGTCTGGAGCCGTTGTTCGACCTCCCGACAGGCCGCATCCTCACCGAGATTCCCAGCGAGCCGGTTGGCCGGCGCCTGCCCCTGCACAAGGTTGTTGTCCGAGCGACTCGGTGGAGGTGCCGGCGCCGCTGCTGCGCCCGCCGGTGCCTCTTCCCGCTGCACCGCCGCTGGAGTCGAGGCAGCGGAATTTCGTTCGTTGGACACCTGGAGTTCCCGATCGACGGGCTTCGCCGCGCTGGGCTTGACCGACCGCGAACGCGTCTCGGGTGGCTGCGGCAGCGTGTCCCGTGCCAGCTGCTGGTTTTGATCCTTGGCCAGGGGCAGCTGGATCGTCTGTGGACCAAGCCCGCCGCCCGCGGTCCTCGATGGGGCCTCCTGGGCCGGCGCCTGGCGCTGGATCTCGGGCAAGGCAGGCGCATCGTCGTCGGCCCGCCCGCGGCTCGCCTTGCCTGATAGGATGGTCGCCGGCCGCTCATTCTTGAGCGATAGACTTCCCCCGGTCTCACTGCGCGACTTGTCCGCCTTCTTCTCTAACCCGCTGATGCTGTCGAGGAGCTGCTCTCCGTCCGCGGCGCTCGGTGCCGGCCGATAGCCCTCCTGCGCGAGCGCGGCCTTGGGCGCGGCGCCCGATACATATTTGGGCCCCTTCGCCAGGTCACCTGCCGAATCCTCGGATAGACCCTTGGAAGGACTCGCGATGACCTTCCGCGAGCCCTTCTTGTCAAAGAGCATGGGCTCGGGCTTGGGTTGATACGCCTCTTCCGCAGGAGCGGCTGGGGCCTGCGGTGCCGCCGTCGGGGTGGCCACCGCCACCGGCTCCTGCCTCGCCTCCGCCTCCCCCTGGCCCCCCTTCTCCGACGACGAAAGTTTTCCCTGCACGGCCGGAGTCGCCATCGGAAGCTCGCCATGCACGATGAGCTGCCAGCTCGTCAGCCCCCCCACGATGAGGAAACAGGCCGCCATTGCATAGGCCGGGTGCTGCAATATTTTGCGCACGAGCGGCAACACCTTGCCGCCGCGCCGGCGCGGCGCGAGCTGCGCCGCCTGATACATGAGCTTGGCCGAGACCGCCGCCGGCGGCTCCACCAACTCCAGCTGCTGCGCCGCCCGACGCACCCCTCCAAACGAACTGAGCTCCCCCTGACAACGCACACAGCCCGCGAGGTGCTGCTCGCAGGCCTGTCGCTCCGCAGGGGATAGCTCCTCGTAGAGATAATCGAGGAGCTTTTCGTCAAAATCCTTGCACTCCACCATCACTGCGCCACCTGGACCAGATCGCGGAACTCCTCGAGCGTCTCCCGCAACTTCTCGAGCGCGTACCGCATCCGGCTCTTCACGGTGTTCTCCGAGCAGCCGACCACCTCGGCGATCTCCTTGAACGGCATGTCGAGGAGCTCACGCATGATGAACACCTCACGCTGCTCCTCTACCAATCTATCGATGGCCTGCTGGATCTGCACCCCCGCCTGCTTGCCGATCACCTGGCGGTCTACAGCCTGCCCCTGGGACGGGAGGACCTCGAGCAGCGCGCCCGATTCGCCGTCCCCGTCCATGGGCGCATCCAGGCTCGTGACCCTACGATGCTTGCCCCGGCGGCTCGCATCCACACACAGATTGCGCGCGATCGTATAGAGCCAGGTGGTGAACTTCGCCTGACGCTCATAGCTCTCGGCCCCTTTGATGACGCGCAGGAACGTCTCCTGAAGGAGGTCCTCTGCCTGTGCCGGGAGGCCGACGAAGCGGAGGATAAAATTGTAGACTGGCTTGCGATGTCGGGCGAGAAGTAGCTCGAACGCACGAACCTCCCCGTCACGGTATCGCAGCATCAGCGCTTCGTCGGTGTCTTCCCGCACGCCCTCCTCGTCCAGGCCATCGTACTCGATCGCCCAATCGCCTTCAAACGTCCCCTATGTCGGGCGATGGCGGGCTCTATGGATCTCAACGCCGTATCCCGACAAACGATCTACCGGCCACCGGGCCGCGGCCCGGGCCCAGCTCCCAAGACCGATCCTGACGCGCCGCGCCATCGGCGCGCCGCGCAGACTATCTCTGACACCGCGGACAGAAGAAGCTCGAACGCGCCCCCTGCACAAGGCGCGCGACACGGGCCCCGCAGGCCGTACAGGCCTCGCCCTCGCGACCATACACATCGAGATGGAACTGGTTCCCCCCTGGCTCCCCCGCGCCATCGACATAATCGCGGAACGTCGTCCCACGGTGGGCCAGGGCCTCTTCCAGCACCTCGCGGATGGCTTGATGCAGCCGCTCGGCTCGCTTGGGTCCGAGCGTATTCGTCCGGCGCCGGGGCGAGATCCGCGCCCGGAACAGCGCCTCACAGACATAGATGTTACCGAGCCCCGCTACCTGAGACTGGTCGAGCAGGAACTGCTTGATGTCGCGGCGCGACTCCCGCAGCACCCCGAGGAGATAGGCCGGCGTGAACCGCTCGGCCAAGGGATCTGGCCCGAGCACCGCCAGCTCCGGCGCCTGTTCCACCTCCCCCGCTCCATAGACGACGATCATCCCGAAACGCCGCGGATCGATGTACCGCAGCTCCTCGTCCTCGTCCCCGAGCTCGAGGCGCACATGAAGATGCGCCGGCCGGGACGCCTTTTGTGACGCCAGCACAAAACGCCCACTCATCCCGAGGTGCGCGAGCAGCACCTCGCGCGACGACAGACGCACGAGCAAATATTTCCCCACCCGCTCGATCGCCTCGACCCGCGCCCCCCCGCAAGCGCGCACAAGACGCGCCTCATCCAGGGGCGCCCGCAGCGCCAGGCCACTCGTCTCGACCCCTATGATCGTCCGTCCCACAAGGCGCGGCCGGAGCGTACGCGCGACCGTCTCTACTTCAGGCAACTCGGGCATGTCGTCCTATTCCGGCGCCGGCAAGCCCTTTCCCAACCCCTGGGCCACCAGCTCATCACTCAGGCGAGCGAACGCCGCCACATCCAGCGTCTCCCCACGCCGCTGACCATCGATCCCCGCGGCCCCAAGAGCCGCCTCCACGCCCGGCCCGAGCGACCGCAAGGCATTGCGCAACGTCTTTCGCCTCTGGCCAAACGCCGCCCGCACCAGGCGGCGAAACACCTCCAGATCGCCCACCGGGACCTGCGTCCCTCCCGCCAGCTCCACCCGCAGCACCGCCGAGGCCACACGCGGCGCTGGATGAAACGCCCCGGCCGGCACCCGGCACACAAGGTGCGGCTCCCCGAGCATTTGCACCATCACCGTCAACGCCCCATACTCCGACGTCCCGGGCCGCGCCAGGATCCGGTCCGCCATCTCCTTCTGCAGCATCACCACCAGACGCAAGAGGTGCTCACGCGCATCGAGCAGACGAAACAAGATGGGCGACGCGATCTGATACGGCAAGTTCCCCACCACCACCGGCTTTCCCCCCGCCCGCGCGGCCACCGCCCCATAGTCGAACGTGAGCGCATTGGCCTCCGCGATCTCCACCCGCGGATGCTCGCCCAGCTCCCCGTGCAGGACCTCGATCATGTCCCGCTCGCGCTCGATGGCGATCACCCGCTCTGCGCGCTCGGCGAGCCGCGCCGTCAGCGTCCCGAGCCCCGCCCCGATCTCCACCGCCCAGAGGCCCGGCCCAAGCCCTGCCGCCTCGACGATCGCCCGATACGTCCGTTCATCGACGAGGAAGTTCTGCCCCCACGACTTCTTGGCGGCCAGCCCGTACTCGCGCAGAAGCGCCCGGGCATCCCGTGGCCTGGCCTGTAGCTCAGAGCCCTGCTCGTGGCCAGGCATCGCGGCTTCGACCTCCCATCATCCCAAAGGAAGCGCGGCCGTCGCGTTCAGTCGCAGGTCCGCCCGCTCTCCGCGCACAAGATGGTGATATCCCGCGGCCGCGATCATCGCCGCATTGTCCGTACAGCGCCGGATCGGAGGCACGAAGAGCCGTACCCCCCGCCGCGCCGTCTCCCTCTCGAAGGCCCCGCGGAGCCCAGAGTTGGCTGCCACCCCACCCGCGACCTGCAGCTCACGGAGCCCCGTACGCTCGAGCGCGAGCTCGGTCTTGCGGACCAGCTGCTCCACCACCACCGCCTGGAAACTCGCGCACAGATCCGCCAGCGCCTGACCCGACGGCACCCCCTGCTCGCGCAGGTGCAGCGCCACCGCCGTCTTGAGCCCACTGAAACTGAAATCGAGCCCCCGCCCGCGCATCGCGCGCGGCAGCTTCACGGCCCTCGCATCCCCCTTTTGCGCCAGCCGATCGATCACCGCCCCGCCCGGGTACCCAAGACCCAGCATCTTGGCCACCTTGTCGAACGCCTCGCCCGCCGCGTCATCGCGCGTGGCGCCCAGCACCTCATAGGCCCCCGGTTCCCGGCACACCACCAGCTGCGTATGCCCCCCCGAACAGAGCAGCGCCAGATGCGGATACCCCGGCGCTACATGTCCCTCCGCCTGCGGATCCCGCAAATAGACCGCCTGAAGATGCCCCTCGAGATGATTCACCCCCACGAGCGGCATCCCTCGCGCATACGCCAGGGACTTGGCCACCTGCACTCCGACCAGCAGCGCCCCCACCAGCCCGGGTCCTCGCGTCACCGCGATCGCGTCGATGCCACCGAGATCCGTCCCCGCCCGCGCGAGGGCCTCCTCGATCACCGGCACCACGTTGAGGACATGCGCCCGCGACGCGATCTCGGGCACCACCCCGCCATATCGCTCATGCAGCTTGACCTGCGAGGACACCACGTCCGACAGCACCACCGTGTCGTTGCCGGAAGCCGCCACCACCGCCGCGGCGGTCTCGTCGCAGGAGGATTCGATCCCCAGAATTTTCATGACGTTTCTCAGAGAGAACGGAGGATAGCACGCACCTCGGAGGCGCTCTTCCCCTGGGGCGCGAGCTTCAGATACTCGCCATAGGCGGCCTTGGCCGCGGCCTTGTTACCGAGTGATTGCTCGGCGATCCCCTTGACCAGATAGGCGTCGGCATTGCCCGGCTCGAGGCCCAGCGCCCGCTCTGCAAGCGTGATCGCCTTCTTCCCCTGCCCCTTGTCACTGTAGACCTGCCCGAGCAGGATCAACGCCTCCACACCCGAGGGGTTGAGCGCCAGCGCCTGCTCCAGGGGCGCGATCGCCTTCGAAGCACGCCCCTGATCGAAAAACTTCCGGCCCTCGGCCACGAGCGCCTTGTACTCCCCCGCCCCCTGCTCCACCGCCCCCTGCGCCGTCGTTGCTTCCTTCTTATCGGGTTCTCCCCCCGCCCCTCCACCGACCGTCTGAGGCGCCACCGCCCCTGCCCCACCGGTACCGGGATCCGCCGCGCGCGCACCCGCCGCCGCGCCGGGTCCCTGAGCACCCGCCGCAGGCGCCACCGCGCCACCCGCCGCAGGCGCCGGAGAGCCCGGGCCGGGCGACGGCGCAGAAGGAGCCGCGGTGGCTAGCGCAGCGGGCCGCGCCGCTTCCTCGGTCCTCGCCCGCCGAGCCGGCGAAAACATCCACCAGAGTCCCGCCATCACCAGGACCACCACCCCCACCCCCACCGCATACACCCCTATCCGCCGCCCCGCCTCGTCGCCACTCCCGAGGTCCTTGGTGATGTCCTCGATGGGCTGCTTGGCCACCGCGACCTGTGCCGTCCGGGACGGCGGCGCAGACGCAGGGGCCGGCTTGGTCTCGAGATCCCGCCGTAGATCGGACGAGATCAGAATCGGAGACGCGGGCTCCTTGGGCGGTTCCCGCGGCGTGCTCGAAGTCTCCCCACTCACCATCCCGAGATCATCGGCCGCCGTATGCCGCACCAGCCGGGGCGGAGGTCGCACCGCCTCCCCCTGTCGTTCGGCCGCGCCCGGGCGCATCGGAAACTGGATGAGATTCCCCTCCTGCGACACGGGCTCGGGCACGCTCGAACGGTCATTCGACCGCTCCGACCGGATCGGCAGCGTCACCGGCCCCGCCGCCATCGCTGCCGGTTCCACCACCACCTCCGGCGGCTTGGCCATCGCCTGCGACGTCACCGCCGCCGCCTCGTGCCCCCACCCAGCCGGCGCCGGCTTTTTCTCCTCCACCGCCATGCTCTCATCGAAGCTCGCGGCAAAGGCCGCGTCATCATCGATATCCAGCTCGTTCGCCGGCTCGGGCGCCGCCGCCGCCGCGCGCGTCGCCGTGGGCATCGGCGCCGTTGTCACCCGCCCCGAGCGTGACGGCGTGTCCCCGTTGTCCATCACCGGGCGCTCGGTACTGGCGGGCGTCCAGTTCGCCGCCGCCCGGGGGGCAGGCGGCGCCGCCTCCTCCCCGATGAGCGCCTTGTTGTCGTAGATGAGCCCTTCGAAATACAGCTTCGAGATGATATTGAGCGCCTCGAGGTCCCCGAACGTCGAATCGTCGACCACCTGGATGAGGCTGCGCTTGCCATCGAACAACCGCAGGATGGCGTTGACCTCGTCGGGAATCTCCGAGAGCCGCTCGGCCAGCTCCTTGTAGTCCACCTCGAAGACCGTCTCGAGCGGCGGCAGCTGCTCACACAAACGCCCCCACTCGTCGACCCGCCGCATCCCCTCCATGAGGAGCGCCTGCGAGCTCAGTTCAATCTCGTCCTTACGCCGGACGTTCTTGAACTCCATCTCGAACTGCCCATCGGCCCAGACGAGCAGCCGGTAGACCGCGTCCGCCCCCGTCAGACGACCGAGCTCCGCATCGATCACCTTCCCGTTGCGAAAGTAGATCGCCGCGCGCCGCCCCTCCGGGTTCCGGAAGTGGACCACACCCGACTTGCGGCTGATCTCGATGGTCTGGATGAGGTCGACCACCGCGATATCCGAGAGCTGGCCCGCGAACTTCGTCTTCTGGTTCGCGGTCGTCTTGTCGAGACCAATGTTGATCTTCGTCTTGCTCTTCTGGAGCAAGATCTTGACGCGCGTGACCAGCTCTTTGATGTAGATGGGCTTGGTGAGATAGTCCTCCACCCCGAGTTCAAGACCCCGGACCTTGTCTTCCAGGTCCTTCTGATGGGTCAAGAAGATGAAGGGGATATCGGCCCAATCGGGGTTGTGCTTGAGGCGCTCACAGAACGTGAACCCATCCATCTCCGGCATCTGCGTATCTGAGATGATGAGGTCCGGAGCGGCAGTCTCGACCTTGGCCAGGGCATCGGTCCCGCTGCTGGCAGCCGTGACATTGAATCCGGCCTTCCTGAGGGAGACTTCCAGTACGCGAAGTGACTTTTGGTCCCCGTCGACAACGAGCAGGCTCTGCTTGGCCACACCTTCACCTTGGGAGGTGGAAAAGTCTACTTCTCTTACTGTGCGACGGTCAAGCCTCGTCGTCGATATATATATGCGCTTCTTCTTCCTGGTCTTTTTTCTTCTTTCCCTGTCCGCGCCCCCTCTGTCCCCGGAGGGGTCGTCGGGGGGCTTCGCCCCTCCACCCCGGCGAGGGCGAACCTACGGTTCCGCCCTCGCGCTCCCACTCCCTTGGGGGGTAGATGCTGTAAAGGCGCCTGGGTCCTCGCCGCCCTGTGCCGGATTTGGGGTATGGCTCCTCCTGGCGTATGCGGCTGCGGAGGGCGCTCACTCTGATGGGTCGCTGAGGCCTACAGCGCCTGGGTCCTCGCCGCCCTGTGCCGGTTTATGGGATGTCTCATCCTGGTGATCGCGGCTGCGGAGGGCGCTCACTCTGATGGGGGTCGATGCGGCCTACAGTGCAGCGCCCCGTAAGATCGTGCCCAGGGTGTGCGAGGGGCCTTATGTGCAGGGCCCGACTATGAAGCGGCCCCCGCGTCAAGCCCACGTTTTGCGGAGTTCCCTCCGACGACCTTTTGCTTCGAGACATAGCTCTCCCTTCGGCTCTCCAGAGCCGCTCAAAAATGGCGGCCGGTCACGGCTACAAGATGCGAGTTCCCTTCAACCGACTATTCGCGCTCACCGACCAGGCTCTGAGGCACTCAAGA
>DATAGU010000356.1:0-30824 GCA_036263495.1 Polyangia bacterium
TCTTGAGTGCCTCAGAGCCTGGTCGGTGAGCGCGAATAGTCGGTTGAAGGGAACTCGCATCTTGTAGCCGTGACCGGCCGCCATTTTTGAGCGGCTCTGGAGAGCCGAAGGGAGAGCTATGTCTCGAAGCAAAAGGTCGTCAGAAGGAACTCCGCAAAACGTGGGCTTGACGCGGGGGCCGCTTCATAGTCGGGCCCTGCACAGAAGGTCCCTCGCACACCCTGGGCGATCTTGAGGGGCGCTGTCCTCAATCTCCGAGGCCCTGCGAGCGCAGCGCCCAGCCGATCATCTTGTAGAGCAGGCGCGCGGCCACGTTGCCGTCCCACTCGTCGCCGTCCGGGCCGGGCGCCACCTCGCACAGATCCAGGCCCACGATGGTCCGCCCGCTGCGCGCCACCGCGGCCACGAGGTGGCAGGCCATGGCGAAGTCGAGACCGCCTGGCACGGGCGTGCCGGTGTGCGGGCACAGCGTCGGGTCGAGGCCGTCGATGTCGAACGACAGGTACACCTTGGGCGGCAGCCCCGCGACGATGCGCTGCACCTGCGTGGACCAGCTCGTGCCCCCGAAGCGCTCCTCGGCGAGGTGCGGATCGAAGTGGGCCACGACGCGGCCCTTGCTCTCGGTGATGTAGCGGTGCTCGCGCTCGCCGAGGTCGCGGATGCCGACCTGCACCAGGCGCGCGACGCCCGGGATCCGCTCGCACACGTTGTACATGATGGAGGCGTGGCTCCACGTGAAGCCCTCGTAGGCCTCGCGGAGATCCGCGTGCGCATCGAGGTGGAGCACGCCGAGCCCCGGGTGGCGCTCGGCCGTGGCCGCGATGGCGCCAAAGGGCACCGAGTGATCGCCCCCCACCACGGCCACCAACTGGCCGCGCCGGAGGTGCTCGGCGACCGTGCGCTGCACCCACTCGTTGAGCCGGGCGCCGAGAGCGTCGACGGCGGCGGCCGCGGCCTGGAGGGCCGGATCCGTGCCCACGCCGCCCTGGGCGATGATCTCGGCGGCGTGGCGCCGCGCCTCGTCGTTCCAGGCGCGCACCTCGGCGGGCTCGTCGAGCATGGCGATGCCCCGGCGATAGGGGCGACCCACCTCGAGGTCGAAGAGATCCACCTGGCGCGAGGCGGACAGGACCGCGCGCGGGCCATCCACGGTGCCGCCGCCATAGGATGTGGTGGCCTCGAACGGCACCGGCACCACCACCACGCCCGCCTCCTCGACGTGATGGGGCAGGCCGAAGAGGCCCGCGTCGGGCGGGGCCGCGGCGTCGGGATCGAACCCCGGGGACGTGTCGCGCTCGTGTGTCATGGGGCGGAAGAATGCCCCGCCCGGGGCGCTCAGCCAAGCGCCCCGGAACGTCGTGCACCACGTGAGCGTGAGCGATCCTCTGCCCGCGCCGATACGGGGGGCGATCGCCGCACGGTCGATGTCGGGGATTTGGGGCGTCAGCATGCCCAGAAATGGCTTCACGCTCACGCTTACGCTCACGAAGTGGGGAGCTGGGCCACGCCAAGCTCCACCGAGAATTTCAACCCGCCGGCGCGCTCATCGCGCGCAGCCGCGCGGCCGTCTGCATGAGGCCCTCGTGGCCGGGCACGACCGCGAGCGGCGCCAGGGTGCGCTCGAGGTACTCCGTCTGCCCCGCGTCCTCGAGATCGGCGAACAGGAGCACCGGCACCGCGAGGCCGCGCGACCGCACGAGGCGCAGGATGAGGATCCCCTGCGCGGCCGCGAGCTGCCGCCGCAGCTCGTCGGGCAGCACCGCGTGCGAGGTTCCTTGATCATCGACCAGCCGCTCGGGCGGGGTGCGGCGGAAGTCGAGGTCCAGGATCACGCCCGCCACCCCGCCCGCGGCGAGCCTCTCGACGAGCTCCGGCCCATCGGCCACCCGCACGAACTGGAACTCCGCATCGAGGAAGCGGCCAAACCGATCGACGTACTCGGTCCCGTCCTCGCACACGAGCCACAGCGGCCTCACGCCGGAAAGCATGCACCCACTCCTTTACGAAAGGGGGAGAGCCCGGGCCGGATGACGAGGTGCCCGCGCCACTCGTGCACGAGGTCCCGCACGATGGCCAGCCCGCGCCCACTCTCCCGCTTCTCGATCATCTCGAGCGTCAGCTCGGCCGGCGCATTGTCGCCCACGAGCAGCACGAGCTGACGCCGCCCCGTGGCGTCCCGCTCCTCGGACACGCGCACGAGGATGGCGCCGCCGCCCGCGTCGCCCGGCCCCCGCCCCGGCCCGTCGCCGCCGCCGGCCACCGCCTCCTGCGCGTTGCGGAGGAGGTTGGAGAAGATCGTCGCCAGCGCGCTCCGCTCCACGGGGACGTCGAGCTCGAGGCCATGCAGCTCCAGCACGGGCCGGGTCCAGCGCACGCCGCGCACCTTGAGCTCCGCCTCCACGCCGCGGATCCAGTCCGACACGAGCGCCGCGTCCACGCGCGTGCGCGGGCCGAGCTTGGCGAGCGCCCCGAGGCGCTCCGAGTGCACGCCGCGCAGCCGCGCGTCGATGCGCGCGAGCTCCTCGCCGGGCCGCTGCGCCCGCTGCACCCAGACCTCGGCGCGCCGCAGGTCGCGCACGAGCGGGCCGAAGGTGGGTTCGCGACCGAGTGGCCGCAGCGTGACCCCGCGCCCCTGCGCCGTGCGCCGCAAGCGCTCGTAGGCCGCGGCCACCACCTCGGACGCCCGCTCCGGCTCCCACAGCACGCGCGCGACCTCGGCCCGAAGGCCACCGTCCACCGGCGGCGGTGCAGCCACGGGCGGCGTCCGGTGGTCTTCGGGCCGGGACCGCATGGCCTCGTCCGTGGCGACGAGGCCGAGCACGCTCGTGCGGTGCTTGAGCACGTCGTGGCGCAGCTCGGCGATGGTGCGCGCCACCTCGGGAAAGAGCGCCGGGCAGCGGCCGAGCGCCCGGCCGAGTGGCGCCCCTCGCAGCCAGAGCAGGGCGAGCCCCATCACGAGCCCTGCGCCTCCGAGACCGAGGCCCAGGCGCCGCCGCGCGAACCGTCGCGCCGCCCGCTCCCGCTCGGCCAGGATCTCGGTCCGCGACCGCGTCGCCGCGTCGCGCTCCGGCGCCTCGGCCGGGGCACGAGCCAGGAAGCGCTCGATGCGCTCGAGCGCCCGGGCGGCGTCCCCCTGCGACAAAAACAGCCGCCCGAGGGCCCAGTCGGCCGCCGCGACGCCGCTCGCGGATGCGCGCTCGAGCTCGGCGCGGAGCGCTCCCACCTGCCCGAGGGGCATGCGCCCGGCCACGCCGGCCAGACGCTCCAGGGCCTCACGCGCGAGTCCTGTCACGGGGCCCGTCCCTGCGCTTGTCGTCGGACCCTTGCCCTGCCCTGTCGCCTGCCCTGTCCCCTGCCCTGTCCCCTGGCGCGCCCCGCGGCCCCGCACCGGACCGCCCGCCTCCCCCTGGCCCACCTTGTCGAGGGTCCGGCGGTAACACGCCGCGGCCTCGGTGAGATCGCCGCTCCATTCGGCGACCTTGCCCCGCGCCACCAGCCGCTCCGCGCTCGCCGTGGCGTCGCAGCGGCCCCCCAGCGTCTCGAGCGCGTCCGCCGGCCGATCCCCGAGGAGTCGCAGCTCGGCCAGGGACTCGGCGGATTGTCCCTGGGCCCCTTCGCCCCCCTCTCGTAGGTTGGCGAGGAGCACGCGGGCCTCGGCCAGCGCCAGCGGGGCCGGCGTGAGCGCCACGTACTCGCGTAGATCCGCGAGAGCCGCCGCGCGCTCGCCGCGCTCGCCGCGCTCGCTGCGCTCACTATGGATGAGGGCCCGCTCGAACCGGGCCTCGGTCACGCCCAGCGCCACCGCGCGATCCACCCACGGCAGGACCAGCTCGCGCGCCGCGTCGCTGCGGCCGAGCGCCCGCACCCGCCGCGCCAGCTCGAAGAGCGCCTCGCCGTCGCCCCACAGGGCGCGCACGGTGCGCTCCGGCACCCAGCCGAGCACGGCATAGGCCGTCACCGCCGCGGACACGTAGCCGGGCGACTCCTCGAGCGCGGCGGTGAGCAGGGCCGGCGCCTGCTCGCCCGGGTCGCCCACGTTGATCCACTCGATGGCCTCGCGGTAGAGGGCGCGCGCCCGGTCGCTCGGCGGCGGCGCGCGGCGCACCGCCACCGGCGGCGCGGGATCCTGCACCGGCGGCCGGGCCTCGAGCGTGCGCCACAGGCTCCGCACCTCGGCGTCGCCGGCGCGCTCGGGCGCCTCCCCGAGGTAGCGCTCGAGCCAGCGCCGCGCCTCGTCGAGCCGGCCGCGGCGCGCCGCCACCTGGGCGCGCACGAGCCACAGATCCCACCAGCCGGGCTCGCGCACGAGCGCGTGGCGCAGCGCCTCGTCGGCCCGCTCGGCGTCGAGCGCCCCGCCGTGCGTCGCGAGCAGCAGGCCGAGCCGCCGCCAGGCCCGCGCCTGCGAGGGCGCGAGCTGGAGGAGCACCGTCCATTCGCGCTCCGCGTCGTCATACCGGCCGAGCGCCTCCCAGGCCCGCGCGCGCAGCCCGTGCACCTCCCACCACCCGGCCTGCGTCCGCGCCAGGCGCTCGGTCGCCTCGAGCGCGCCCTGCGCCTCGCCGCGGGCGAGCGCCGCCTCCGCGGCCTTGAGCACGATGCGCTCGGCCGGCGCCACGGCCGGCTCGGGCCAGTCCACCAGGGCCCGCGCCTGCTCCTCGGTGCGCACCGACTCCACGAGGTCCAGTACGCGCTGCCGCTGCGCCGGCGACAAGGACGCGGCGGTCAGGGCCTCGAGGCGCGCGCTCGCCGCCCGGGTCCGGCCGATCGAGCGCTCGAAGTTGGCCACGCTCAGGGTGAGCGCCACGCGGCCCACGGGATCCCCGGCCACCCGCTCGAGGCCGAGGCGGAGCAGGCCCATCATCTCGTCGCGCCGCTGCCAGCGCCGCGGGTCGCGCGACCACAGCTCGGCGAGCTGCGCGTAGGCCGTGGCCCGCGCCGGGGCGAGCTCGATGGCGCGACGAAACGCGGTCTCCGCCGCCTCGCCGCGGCCGAGCCGCATGAGCGCCTGGCCGAGGTTGGTGGCGGCGTCGGCGTCGCCGGGATCCTCGACCAGGGCCTGTTCGAACAGGGTCACGGCCCGCTCGGCCTGCTCGAGTGAACCGCTCCAGGGCCAGGCCCCGGACACGCGCCCGGTCTTCTGCCCGCTCCGCGCGGGTGGCCGCGGACTGTCCCCGCTCCCGGCCCCGGTCCCCGGCGGCTCTTGCGCGCGCGCCGTGCCGAGGCTCACCCCGATCAAGAGGAGGAGGGCCCGCGAGGCGCGCCCATGCCCACACGTCATTTGCGCAGCTCGCGGAGATGAAGGCCGAGCTGGTTGAGCCGCAGGTGCACGCGCCGTCCGCCCGCGCCCGGCCCGAGGAGCTCGGAAGCCATGCGATCGAGGTCGCCGCCCACCTCGTGGAACAGGGCTTCCAGGTACTGGCGCTCGACGTCGGCCGAGATCTTGGAAAAGCTCGTCCCGGGCCGCACCGCGACGTCGACCCGCCAGCCGCCGCCTGCCGCCGCGGTCACCGTGGCCAGCGGCGCCTCGCGGGCCTCGGCCCGTGCGCCCACACCCCGGGCGCCCACGCCCCGGGCGCCCGCGGCCCGACCCTCGATGGCCCGGACCCCGGCGAGCTGCCCGAGGAGCTGATCCATGAGCGCGTCGGCGATGGTGAGCACGGCCGGCGCCCGCTCGGCGGGACCGGAGGATCGGCCGGGTGCGGCCGGCCCGTCGGCGCCGGGGGCGCCCCCCGCCTCCGCGGCCTCGAGGTGCCCGACCAGCGTGAACACGAGCGCGTTCGTGGCCAGCATCTTGAGCTCGCGCAGGTTGCCCGGCCAGTCGTGCGCCACCAGGCGATCGAGCGCGTGGCGCGAGAGGTACACGGCGAAGGCGTCGCGCCGCGCGTGCCGCGCCGCGGGCTTGCCGAAGTGCACGACGCTCCGCTCCTCGCGAAAATCGTCGGGCGTGGGGAAGCGCGCGAGGAAGGCGCGCACGAGGGGCCGCAGCGCCTCGCCGCGCAGCGCCTCGAGCAGGGCGAACCGGATGAGCTCGGGCAGATCCTCGCGGCGCTCGCGCAGCGCCGGCACGCGCAGCCGCGTGGCCGGGTTGAGGCGCATGTAGAGGTCGGCGCGAAAGCGGCCCTCGCGCACGAGCGCGGCGAGGTCCTGGTGCGTGGCGGCCACGAGCTTGACCTGCGCGGGCCGCGCCCGCACGTCGCCGAGCCGCGTCACCTGGCCGCGCTCGAGGACGAGGAGGAGCTGCCGCTGGAGCTCGAGGTCGAGGTTGGCGATCTCGTCGAGGAACAGGGTGCCGCCGTGGGCCTGCTCGAAGACCCCGGGGTGATCCTCCACGGCGCCGGTGTAGGAGCCGCGCCGCGCGCCGAGGAGGTGGGCGGGCAGGAGCGGGGGCGGCACGGTCGACAGATCGGTGGTGACGAGCGGGCCCTTGGCACCGGAGCGCGGGTGAATGAAATGCTCGGCGAGGAAGCTCT
This sequence comes from Polyangia bacterium, assembly GCA_036263495.1. Lineage (GTDB taxonomy): Bacteria > Myxococcota_A > Polyangia > Palsa-1104 > SHYY01 > DATAGU01. The sequence goes on from DATAGU010000356.1 coordinate 6,471, forward strand.
TGCCCGTGCCGGTCTCGCCGTGGAGCAGGACCGGGAGCGGCGAGCGCGCGAGCGTGCCGAGGGCGCGGCGCAGATCGGCCATGGCCGGGCTCTTGCCCCAGAAGATGGGGCCCTCCTGCGCCTGGTGGTGGAGCTTCAGGGCGCGCGTGATCTCGCTCGCCAGGGTGCGGCTGTCGACGATCTCGTTCTCGCAAAAATAGACCAGGGGGTCGCTCGCGCCGCCCGCCGGTGTGCCGAGCTCCTCCTCGGTGGTGGTGAGGAGCACCACGGGCAGCTGGGGGTACTCGTGCCGCAGCCGCTCGAGGATGAGCAGGCCCTGGCGACGGCGGAGATCCTCGAGCGCCTTCTTGCGCGGGCCGGGCTCCTGCGGGAGCTCGCTCTTGTCCTCGGGCAGGAGGCGGTCCTCGGGCACGGCGAAGTGGAGATCGAGCACGACGAGGTCGGGCAGGGCGTCGAGCCGGCCGAGCGTCTCCGCGGCCTCGAAGTAATCGTGCGCGCACTTCATGCGGCAGCCGCGATCGCGCTCTTCGCACACCTGGCACGGGATGCGGCGGTCGCAGCGGGTCACGTAGTCGAATTGGCCGAGATGGCGGTGACACATCTCGACGGTCTGGTCGCGGTCGTCGATGACGAGGAGGCGCGGCATGGCCCTCTCGTCTTACCGCGTCGGGGCTCGGCTGGCATCAGATTGAGGCGGCGGGGGCGGGATGTGGGGGTGGATGTAGGTAAGACGCTGTGTCCCCGTCAAAACACCCGCCGTCCCCGTAAAAACACCCGCCGTCCCCGCCCAAACACCCGCCGTCCCCACCCAAACCCCGCCGTCCCCGCCCAAACGCCGCCGTCACGCGGCCAAGACCCGCCGTCATGCGGCCAGAACCCACCGTCACGCGGCCAGAACCCACCGTCACGCGGCCAGAACCCACCGTCACGCGGCCAGAACCCACCGTCACGCGGCCAAGACCCGCCGTCACGCGGCTGGAACCCACCGTCACGCGGCCGGGAACCGGCCGTCATGCGGCCGTTGGGGAGGTGTCAACGTTCTGGAAGGGGGGCGGAGGGCCCGGGGAGCTGGACGTATCTCCTCTGGATCCTTCGGGATCTAGAAGAAGATGGGGTTCGAGACCGCGAACGGCCGCCGGCCGGGGTAGAGCGGCGCCATGTCCCGGCCCTCGGCCTTGGCGTGGAAGACGACCCAGTGGAACGCCCGGCCCAGGTTGGGCGTCACCTCGACGTCGGTCTCGTAGCGCCGCGCCGGGCTGCCGCTCACCTCCTGCAGCGGCTGCAGGGCCACGGTCTGGCCGTCGACGAGGGTCTCGAGCGTGTCGGCCGCGAGCCAGGTCGGCGCCTGCACGACGACGTGGAAGGTGAGCGGCCCGGCCAGCTCCCGGATCATGCCGCCCGGCCCGACCCCGCCCGGCCCTTCCACGGTCATGTAGAGGCCCGCGCTCACGGTGGCCTCGCCGCGGGCCAGGGTGTCGCGCACGATCTCGCCGGTGAGCCGGTGCGGGTCGTCATGGCCGACCCGCAGGCAGGTGCGCGGATAGCCCACGGGCGAGGTGCGGAGGTGGTGGCTGTCGGAGTTGCCCACCGCCCACACGCGCTTGCCGGCGTCGAGGAGGGCGAACCAGTCGGCGACGGAGCTGTCGCGGTTGGTCTCGAAGTCGCCGTCGTTGAACACCTCGATGGCCTGGAAGCGGTCGCTCCACAGCCCGGGGTCGCCGCTCGCGGTGGTGCGGTTGAAGTGCGCCACGGAGAAGTACGCCGCGCCGAAGCTGCCTTCGTTCGGGTGGTTGACGATGAGGAGCGGACGCTCGGGGAGATCGAGCACGCGCTGGAACACGTCGGGCGGGCGCGAGCCGGTCCACGAGATGGCGCCCCGGTTGACGGCGTCGGCGCGCGGGTAGATGGGGACGATGCCGAAGTGGCCCCAGGCGAAGGTGGTGAGCTCCTCGGACGGGAAGCCGTAGGCCCAGTCCTCGAGGCCGAGCGACTGGATGATGGGCTGGAAGTCGATGATCCACTCGTGCTCGCTCGACACGGGGATGTCGAGGCCGTCGGCGATGGCGCCCCGCACCTTCATCTCGACCGGGTCGCTGGCGTCGACCGAGTAGTAGGAGTGGATGTGGAAGTCGGCGCACATGACGCCGGTGGTGTCGACGCTGTGGACGAGCCGGGCGGCGACGTTCACGGTCTCGCCGGGGGCCACGGTCACGGTCTGGTCGAGCATCTCCCACTCGGCGCCGCGGGTGACGACGACGCGGTGCTCGCCGGGCGGGACGCGCAGGGTGGCCCGGCCGTCGGTGGTGAACTCCTGGTAGAGGCGGCCCTGGACGGGCGACTCGACGCCGTAGGCGTCGGGCAGCGGCGCAGGCGGGTTCTGCGGGATGACCTGCACGCGCGAGGGCAGGCGCCGGTCGGTGGTGGCCTCGCGCGCGTCTACGACGATGTAGCCGTCGGCGGCGAAGCGCAGGGTGGGGGCGGCGTCTCCGGGGGCGTGGCGGGTCGCGGCGGGAGGGGTCATGCCCTGCAGGGTGGGCTGGAGGAGGACGGGCTCGGGCGGCGCGTGGAGGGTGAAGCTGCCATCCGCCTGCACGCGGGCGCGGGTGAGGTAGCTGCCGTCCATGCGCGTGGCGTGGACCAGGGCGCCGGCGGGCGAGGAGCCGTCGCTCGACTCGACGCGGCCGGTGACGGTGCGCCAGCTCGTGTCGCCGTCCACGCGCCGCACGGCGGCGAGCAGGCCGTCGATGCCGGACAGGGCGGGGATGACCTCGGCGTAGTCCCGGGTGGTGGTGGCGCAGGCGTCGAGGGTGAGGCCGCGCGAGAGGTAGAGCTGGAGGCCGGAGATGCTGATGACGAAGCGGAGCGGGCTGCCCACGGCGCGCCAGGCCAAGGCGTAGTCGCCGCTGTCCCAGGCCAGGAGGGGCACGTCGCCCGCGCCGGCGCCGAAGCCGCCCGCGGAGTTGAAGGCCTGGCCGCGGTAGTTCTGGAAGAAGCTCGTGTACTGCGCGTTGGTGAAGTCGGCGCGCGTGGCGGTGGGGTTCATGAGCGACAGGCGCAGGGTGACCTTCTCGGAGCCCGGCTCGAGGACGTAGTCGAGCGCGGCGGGGTAGCCGTACTCGTTCGGGGCGAGGACGCTGAAGATGTCGAGGAAGGGGACGTTCGCGAGCACGCCGGTGACGCGCACGATGGCGGCGCGGCCGTCGGAGCCGTCGGCGAGCACGGTGACGGAGTCGGGTTTGACAGCCTGGCGCGACAGGGTGACCAGGGTCTCGCCGTACTGCGACACGCCGAGCGGCAGGCCGTCCGGGCCGACGGGCTCGATGCCGAGGATCTCGCCGCCGAAGTCGAGGTAGCCATCGGATGGGCCCTCGGCTTCGATGTAGGCGGCGATCTTGTCGTTGATGAGGAGGTAGTCGCCGAGGTGGACGGGCTGCCGCGCGTTGTCGGGCTGGCGGATGAGGCGCGCGTCGGTGATGCGGCCGGCGCGCGCCTGGCCCGCGGCCTTGGCCCCGGCGGGATCGGGGTGGCCGTCGCGGCTGCCGGCCGGGAAGCGGCTCTCGGGGGTGATGCCGGCCGCGGCGCAGGGGCCGCGATTGGCGGGCGGCTTGGCGGTGCAGGCGGCGAGGCAGGCGGCGAGGGCGATGAGGCGCAGGCGGTACGACATGGGGGCCTTTCTCATGGACATGGGCATGGGCATCGACATGGAGATGGGGGGCACGATTCCCTCGGCGGGGGCCGGCGGCGGCGCCGGGCATCGGCCGGGAGGATGGCCCGGCAGGGATGCAGCACCACCCGGGCCACGAGCCGCGGGTCTCTCTTCTACCTACATCCTGCGCAAGTCCTGGCCGCCCGGCAAGCCGCAGGCCGAGGGTCAGCGCCTGTGTTGCGGGTGCTGGGGCCACCTTCCAGGCCTGGGTCATTGGACGGGCGGCATGGGCGGCGAGCCCGGTATAGTCCCCGGATGCTTCGCGCGACGTTCGTTCTGCTGGCGCTCCTCGCCCTGCTCCTCTTCCCGCTGGCCGGCCCGGCGGGGGCTGCGCCTCCTCCACCCGAGGTCGGGCAGGCCAGGCCGCTACGCACCATCGGCTTCCTCGTCCTGCCGGGCGTCTACAACTCCGAGCTCATGGCGCCCTACGACGTGCTCCATCACCTGCGCTTCCATGTGAAGGAGGCGCCCGAGGTGTTCACCGTGGCGCCGCGCGCCGGCACCATCACCACGTTCGAGGGCCTGCCGCTCACGCCTCGCTACACCTTCGCCGACGCGCCCCCCATCGACCTGCTGGTGGTGCCGAGCGCCGAGCACAACCTCGACACCGATCTCGCGGACGTCGGGCTCATCGACTGGGTGCGCAAGACTGGGCTCAAGGCCCGCTTCGTCCTGTCGCTGTGCGACGGCGCGTTCGTGCTCGCCCAGGCCGGCCTGCTCGATGGGCTCGAGGCCACCACGTTCCCCGGCGATCAGGACGCCTTGGCCCGCCGCTATCCGCGGGTCAAGCTCGAGCGCGGGCCGCTCTTCGTGCATGACGCCAAGGCCATCACCAGCGTGGGCGGCGCCCGCAGCTACGAACCCGCGCTCTATCTGGTCGAGCGGCTGTATGGCAAGGACGTGGCGCGGCGGATCGGTCAGGGGCTGGTCATCGACTGGGATCTCGGCGCGCTGCGTCACCGCGTTGCCGCGGGGGCGCGCTGAGCTGAGCGGCGGCGCGGTTCGTGCCGCAACGGTTGCCGCGTGATCGCCCCTGTGACGCAGCTTTTGCGTCGCGCCGCAGGACCCGGAGCCGGCATTCCAAGCGATTTGAGCTGGTACGCCCTCTGCTTGGTGCCTGTGCATGGGCACTTCACTCTCTCCGTCTACGATGCCGCGCCTCCTCATGGATGATCTCGAAGAGGATCACCACCGCCTCATCGCGCTCTTCGATCAGGCCCGATGCCTGGCCGACAAGGGTGCGCTCGCGCAGGCGGCCGATGTCTTCAAGGCCTTCGCGCAGGGGGCGCGGCGCCACATGTGGATCGAGGAGCGCTGGATCTTCCCCTGCTTCGAGGAGCGCACCGGGTCGCGCACCGGGCTGACGGCCACGCTGCGCGACGAGCATCACCAGCTCGAACGCCTCCTCGACGAGTGCGCGGAGGCCCTCGAGCGGGGCGGCGCGGACGACTTCCGGGAGCGTTGCCGCCGCCTCACCCTCATCGTCGAGGATCACGCCTTCCACGAGGAGGCGCAGCTCTATCCGGTGATCGAACAGATCCTGTCGCCGCACGAGCGCGACGCCTGCAGGAGCCGCATGCGCGAAGATCCGCTCCTGCCGCTCGCGGCCCCCGAGGGTCCCGACGCGGCCAGGGTCCCCGCAGGCAGGTGACGCTTCCCACCGGCGCTCCGCCCGGGGCTCGCGCTATACTCGCGGCCCCTTGGGCCCTGGCCCTTTGGGGCCCTCAGCCCTTTGAACGGAGCGCCTCATGAAGACCGAATCCCGACACCTCGAGACCCTCGCCGTGCACGCGGGCCAGACCCCGGACCCGACCACCGGCGCGATCACGCCGCCCATCTACATGACCTCGACCTACGTGCAGTCCGGCCCGGGCGAGCACCAGGGCTTCGAGTACTCGCGCACGCAGAATCCGACGCGCTTCAATCTGGAGGCCCAGCTGGCCGCGCTCGAAGGGGGCACGCACGGCCTCGGCTTTGCCTCGGGCTGCGCGGCCACCACGGTCATCTTGCATCTCCTCAAGTCGGGCGACCACGTGGTCGCGGCGGACGATCTCTACGGCGGCACCTACCGCATCTTCGAGCGGGTGATGCGTCAGCTCGGCCTCGACTTCACCTACGTGGACCCGACGCGGCCGGCGGCGTTCGTCGAGGCCTTCCGCCCGAACACGCGCCTCGTGTGGGTCGAGACCCCGACCAACCCCCTCCTCAAGCTGTGCGACATCGCCGCCGTCGCCCGCGAGTGCAAGAGCCGCAACATCCTCCTCGCCGTGGACAACACGTTCCTCACGCCGGTGTTCCAGCGGCCGCTCGAGCTCGGGGCGGATATGGTCGTGCACTCGACCACCAAGTACCTCAACGGCCACGCCGACTGCGTGGGCGGGGCCATCGTCATGGGCCATCAGGATCTGCGCGACCGGCTGGCGTTCCTCCAGAACGCGATCGGTGCCGTGCCTTCGCCCTTCGATTGCTTCCTGGTCACGCGGGGCCTCAAGACCCTGCCCCTGCGCATGGAGCGCCACGCCCAGAACGCCCAGCGCATCGCCGGCTGGCTCGAAGGCCACCCGGATGTCGAGCGCGTGGTCTACCCCGGGCTCGCCTCGCACCCGCAGCATGAGCTCGCGCGCCGGCAGATGAAGGGCATGGGCGGCATGATCACGTTCTTCCTCCGCCCCGGGCGCCGCGGTGCGCTCGAGCGGGCGCGCACCTTCCTGCGCTCGGTGCGGCTGTTCGCGCTGGCCGAGAGCCTGGGGGGCGTGGAATCGCTGGTCAACCACCCGGCCATCATGACGCACGCCTCCATCCCGCCCGACGTCCGCGCCCAGCTCGGCATCACCGATGGCCTCATCCGCTTGTCCGTGGGCATCGAGCACGTGGACGATCAGATCGCCGACCTCGAGCAGGCCTTCCGCGCCGCGCGCGAGTAGGGGTCCGGGGTAGGGCCCTGGGTAGAGCTCCGGAGCCGGAGGGGCTCAAACGATACTCAGTGGACGGGAACGGTACGCTCGGATACAACACCGGCATGGATAAGAAGACTCCCCCCTCGGTTTCGGGGGCCCTGCTGCCGCCCGCGGCGCCTGCCAGTCTTCCGGTACTCAAGCCGCACACCCTGGATGCCCTCGCCGTCGGGATCGGCCCCGCCCTCGCCCCGGCCGACGAAAAGCTGCTGGCCACGCTGCTCCGCCGGGTCCGCGAGGTGACGCTCGTGGCCAGCGGCCAGCGCGTCGATACCCGCGACATCCTGGAGAGCGTCCCGGGCCTGGTGGTCTCGTCCAGGTCCATCTATAGCCAGCTCACCCAGCAGCAGCAGCGGCTGTGCGTCGGCTACAGCGAGCGGCTCGATACCCTCCTCCTTCACGAGGCCCTCAAGCTGCGGGATCTCAAGCGCGAGTACGACCTCCAGTCGCGCCTCGGCGCCGCCTCGCGGGCGGTGCGGCGGATGGCGGCGCGCGAGGCCCTCCAGGAGGGCACGGCGCTGCGCAACCAGGCCGTCACGGCGCTGCGCAGCGTCCTGGGCGACGATGACGCATCGCTCATCGAGGTGCAGGAGAGCAAGGGCGCGGCCGAGACGGCCGAGCAGGTGGCCGACAGCCTCGAGTGTCTGGCCGACCTCGTGGAGGAGCAGCTCCAGGAGGACGAGGACACCGCGGCGCTCATGGAGGAGCTCCGCCTCACCGCCGACTACGCGGTCGAGATCCGGCACGCCGCCGACTGGGTGCGCGAGGCCGTGCGCGCGGACGAGATCTCCATCCCCGTGGTGCCGGTGTCGCAGCGGCGCGTCGACCTGCAGGACGGCATCGTGCTCCACCTCATCTCCATGATCGTGCGCGCCTTCCGCGCCGCGCAGGGCCGCGACCACACCATCGCCCAGCCCGCGCTCGGGGCCCTGTCTCCCGTCTTCTGCGCCTCGACGCCCCTCACCTCGGCCCGCTCCGAGGCCCAGCCCGGGGACCCCGGGGACTCGGGGGGCTCTGTCGACCGGCTGATCGAAGAATTCAACTGAGCTCCGGCGCCACGCCGGCTCTTCGCTCCCCGCCCGCAGGTCCTCATGCACCGCCGACTCCCGCTGCTGTTCCTCCTCCCCGCATGGCTCGGCGCCGCCCCGCCGCCCCCGGTCCCGCCCGCGAAGCCCCTGGAGATCACCGTGGATCTGGACGGGGACGGCGCCCCCGAGCGGGTGACGTGGGCACGGCCCGGCACGCCGCTGATCGTGCGTCAAGGGGATCGCCTGCTCGGTGAGGTGCCCGTGCCCGCGCCTCCGGAGCGGCTGGCGCCTGGCGCCCCGGTGCTCGAAGCCTGGCAGTGGGAGGGTCTCGCCGTCGCGCACGCCAGCTGGTCCCTCGATGATCCAGAGCGGCACGCCGAGCTGGTGGTGACCCTGGCGGCGGGCCAGCTGCGCACGATCTTCAGCGGTATCACCGGGCCCCAGGGACACGACCGCGAGTGGTCGCTGCACGTGGGGCGCGACCCGCGCGGCCTCCTCCGCTATCAGCGCGCCCCGGGCGTCAGCCGCTGCGACGGCGACGACGCGCTCTTCCCCGAGCTCTACGACCCCGCGAGCGACCGGTTTCGTGCCGTCTCCATCGATCCCCAGGCCGCGGTGACCGGGGCGTCCACCGTGCGCGCCGTCACCGCGCCCCCCGCCTGGGACGCGCATCCCCCCCTCGGCCTCTTCCGCTACGTGAGCGCCTCGACGCAGCTCGGCGACGGACGGCGCGGCGATGCCCTGCGCCCGCCGCGCGAGCTGGCCGATGGTCTCCCCGGCACGGCCTGGTACGAAGGCATGGCCGGCTGGGGCCGCGGCGCCTGGGTCACGGCGCAGGCTCTGGCCCCCGAACAAGACGTGGTGGGTCTCAAGCTCGTGCGCGCCCCTGGTACGCAGCCCCGGCGCCTGGTCCTCTTCCTCGATCGGGAAGGCCCCCGCTATGTCGTGGATCTCCCGCCGGCCGGCCGTCCGGGAACCGGAGAGTCCCTGTGGATCGCCCTCCCGCAGCCCGTCCGCGCGAGCTGCGTCAGCCTGGCCCTCGCCGACGCCGAGCCCGGCACGGCGCCGACCGGCTTGGCCGAGGCCGCCATCTACACCGCCTACGACGCGCCCGGCGGCGTGACCGCGCTCGCCCAGGCGCTCGTGAAGGACACGGCCGGTAGCAGCAGCCTGGCCAACGCCCTCTCCCACGGGGGCGCCCCGGTCGTCGAGGCCCTCGCCGCCGCCCTGCCCACGGCGCCGGCCCAGGGACGGACGCGCCTCGTGCGCGTCCTCCTGGCGAGCGACGCCCCGAACACCGGTTCGGCCCTGGTCGACGCCCTGAGCCTCGGCGGCGCGGACGAACGGCGCCTCATCCACGAGACGCTGACGCAGAAGTGCACGAGTCCCACCACGCAGGCCGCGCTCGCGCCCTTTCTCCGGCTCGCCGCCGACGAGGAGCGCTCCGAGGCCGGCCGGGCCGTCGCCATCCGCGTCCTCGGGGCATGCGGCGCCCCTGAGACCTCGCGCCGTCTCCTCACCCTGGCCCTGAGCGAGAGCCGGACCCAGACGGACGCGTCCACCCCGGACAGCGTGCGCGAGACCCTGGTCCACGTCCTCGGCAGCGGCGATCCTGCCCAGCTCCTGCCCGAGCTCCACCGGCTCGTCCATCTCCGGGAGGCGCGCCCGCGCATCTCCGAGCCCGCGGTCCGCATCCTCGGTGCGCTCGCCGCGCGCGCCCGCACCGCCCTGCCGGGCGGGAACCTCGCCCTCCTCGCCCCCGCGGCAGAGATGCTCCAGGAGGCCTGGAAGGAGGCCCCGGCGGAGGACTTCTCCCTGCGGTTCCGCATCCTGCGCGCCGCCCGCCAGCTCGGTCACGCCTCCTTGCTGCCCCTCCTCACCGCCGCCGCCGCCGACCCCGACGAAGCGCTGCGCTGGGCCGCCGTCCAGGCCGCGGTCCCGCTCGGCGACGCCGCCGGAGAGCTCATCACCCACGCGCTCACCGATCCCGACCCGCGCGTACGCATCGCCGCCCTCGAAGGGCTCGGCGCCATCCGTCCCGCCGAGCTCGTGCCGAGCGCCGCGCGTCTCCTCACCGAGGACCGCTGGCCCATGGTGCGCCTCGCCGCCGCCGAGAAGCTCTCCCTCGGTTGCCCCGACCCCGGGGCCCAGGCGCTGGTGAAAGCCGCCGGCCGGCCCGCCCCCGACCGGGACGAGTTCGTTCGTTCCGCCGCCCTCCGCGCCCTCGGCACCTGCCAGCCCACGCGCGCCACGGAGGTCGCCCTCTCGATCGTCCCCGATCAGGCGGCCCCGCTCTCGCTGCGCGAGACCGCCGCCGCCCTCATCGCCCGGCAGCCGCCGCGTCAGCCCACCCTCGTGCTCACCTACACCCTCGAGGATCTCCTCACCGATCCGGCCGCCGACGAACGCACCGCCGACCTGGCCGTCGCCCTCATCCACGCCCTCGGCGCCCTCGCCGATCCCCGTAGCGCCACGGCGCTCCTCCACGCCGCCACCGAGCCGCTCTCGCCCGCCGTCCGCGCCGCCGCTCTCGCGCCCCTCGGAGCGCTATGCCCCCGCGGCGCCGCCCGCGTCATCGCCGCGGCCACGAGCGACCCGGATCCCAACATCCGCGCCGCCGCCCAGCGCGCCCGCACCACCTGCCACCGCTGACAGCGCGGCGTCCCCTGGACGTGCGGCGCGAACCCTACCGCCCGGGAATGTTGTAGATCACGGCCGCGCCCCGCAACGGATCCGTATACGTCGGCCCGATGACGATCCCCGTGATCCCGCCACCCACCGCCACCGCTCCCCCCGCGATCACCCCCCACACCCAGCGCTTCTGGTACCACTTGGGCGGCGGCAGCGGCTTGACCACGCAGGGGTTGATGGCGTCCGGCAGCACCTCGAGGTTCCCCTCGAGCGGGATGTCCTCCCCCGCGACCGCCACCACCTTCCGCGACAGGTCCTTGTGGCACACCTTGCCCACCAGCACCGTGTGCGGCCCGGGCTCGAGCTCCACCGCCACCGGCGCATCGCCTACGTACTTGCCGTCGACCGTCACCCGCACTTCCTGGAGCTGCGAGCTCACCCGCAGCACGCCGGCCACCGGGATGAGCTCCACCGAGAGCTTCACCGGCCGCCCCGGCACCGCCTTGAACACGTCGATGTAGGGCGCAAATCCCGGCTTGATCACACGGATCGTGTGATTCCCGTTGGTCACCGGCACCGGCAGATCAATGGGCGCCTTGCCCACGGGCTCCCCGTCGATGAGCACGTCCGCGTCTCGCGTGCTGCAGGCCACGGTCAGGCTGTTGAGACCACGCCCCGACGCGGCCGGCGCCTCTCCGGCCTTGCCCCCCTTGCCCGCCGTGGCCGGCGGCGCCTTCCCGCCTCTCGGCGTAGACCCCCTTCGCTGCGCCAGCGCCTCCCCGGCCCCGAGCGACAGCACCAGGCTCATCGCCCCGGCCATCAACGACCACCTCAGAGGAGGCCCAAGCACGCGCATCGCCGCTCTCCTGTCGAGCATCACTTGGTCTTGGCCCCGCGCACGCGCTGCAGCGACGCCTTCAGCTCCGCGTGGTTCGGGTCGATCTCCAGCCCCCGCTCGTACATCCCCACCGCCTTGGGCGTCTCGTTCACCTTCTCGTGGATGATCCCGAGCTGCAGGTACACATCCGCCTTGGTCACCCCCGACGACGGGTCGAGGTTCTGCAGCAGCATCGAGCGGTAGATGCGCCGCGCCTTCTCCCACTCCCCCGCCTCGGTCCAGATGCGACCGAGCGCGGCCAGCGTCGGCGCGTGGCTGGCGTCGATCTGATACGCCGCCTGGTACTGCTGCAGCGCCAGCGCGCGGTCCCCCTGCTTCTCGGCGATCGCGCCGAGACGGAAGTTGAGCCGCCCGAGCTCCTTGCTGCGCCGCCCCTTGCTGAGCTTGTCGATGAGGCCCTTGTAGAGCGGCAGCGCCTGCTCGAGCCGCCCCGCGTGGAAGTACGCGTCCGCCAGCGGCTCCAGGATCGCCATGTCGTCGGGCGCGAGCGCGTGCGCCTGCTCGAGCGCCGCCAGCGCCCCCTCGGCGTCCCCTACCCGGCTGCTCAGGATCTGCGACAGCTCGATGAGCAGCGGCTTGCGCTCCTTGTCCGCCGCCTGCTCGACGCGCCGCTCGAGCAGCGCCGCCACCTGCATCCAGTCCCCCTGCTCGCGCGCCGTCCGCTCGAGCCGCTCGGCCGCCCCCGCGTGATACGGATCGGACTCGAGCGCCCGCCGGAAGAACGGCTCTGCCGCCGCCTCCCCCGACCGCTCCGCCTCGATCTTGCCGAGGCGGAACTCGAGCTCCGCCCGCTCCGACCCGCCGGCCGCCAGCTTCACGGCCTTCTGGAGCGTCTCCATGCACTTGTCGTTGTCGTGCTGCGCCTCGTAGAGCTTGGCCAGCGTCATGAGCGCGCGCACGTTGTTCGGCTCGCGCGCCAGCACCTTCTCGAGCAGCTCGGCCGCCGCCTCGGCGTTCTCCAGCTTGCCCTCGAGCACCTCGGCCGCCCGCGCCAGCTGCGCGATCTCGCCCGGCTTGTCGCCCTTCTTCGCGCACAGCGCCGCGTGCTGCTTGAGCGTGTCCACGAGGTCGTACCACTTCTCGAGCTTCGCCAGCAGCCCCTCGAGCCCCTGGAGCGTCTCCAGGTCCTCCGGCAGCTCTTCGAGGATCTGCTGGTAGAACCCGACCGCGTCCTCCGCCGCGTCGAGGTGCTCGACCGCCACCCGCGCCAGGCGCCGATAGATCGGCACCTGCTCCCGCCCCGGCGGCACCGCCCCGAGCCGACGCGTCAGCGTCTCCTGCAGCGACGACCAATCCCCCTTGCGCTCGTACAGCTCCTCGAGCTTGGTCATGGCCAGCACCGAGTTCGGCGCCAGGTCGAGGAGATCCCGATACGCATCGAGGGCCTTGTCCGGCTTGCCGAGTTTCTCGGCGTAGAGCGCCGCGGTGCGGGTCTTGAGCGACACCTGATCCTGGTTGGTCGCGGCGAAACGCGACCAGTGCTCGAGCACCTCGACCAGCTCGCCCCAGCTCTGCGCCGCCTCGTACAGCGCCGACAGCGCCGCCAGCGCCGGGCCATCCGCCTCGTCGGCGTCGAGCACCTTGTTCCAGGCATCGATCGCGCCCGCCCGATCCTGGAGCGCGTTCTCGCGCAGCCGCGCCACCTCCGCGTACATGCGCTTCTTGGCCACGATGTCGTTCTCGACGTCGGCCCGCCGGCCGAGGATGTCCGCCAGCGCCTCGAGCTCTCCCTGTCGCCGGTAGATCCGCTCGAGCGCCTCGAGCGCCTCGGCGTTCTCCTGATCCACGTCCAGCACCGAGATGTAGTGCCCCTCGGCGTTCCCCGGGTCACCCAGCCGGTCATAGAGCCGCGCCGCCCGCAGCCCGAGCTCGCGCGCCGCGTTTGACGGCACCCCCTGCTCGATCACCTCGTGGAACGTATCGGCCGCGAGCGCGAGCTCATCCGGCGCCGCCAGCCGCTCCACCTCGTCGAGGAGCGACGTGTCCTCGGGCTGCTCCTTGAGCGCGCGGATCATCGCCGCCAGCGCCTGCCGCCGGTCGCTGAGCTCCTCCTCCCAGAGCCGTGAGATCTGCTGCAGCTGCGACGCGCGCCCCGGCCGATCCGAGATGAGCTTGAGCCGCACCTCGGCGAGCTCCACCCGCTTCTTGTGGTCCCCGTCGGTCTCGTACAGCCGCTCGAGGACATCGAGCGCGCCGCCCGCCTGCTCGGGCGACCCGAGGAGCTGCTCGAGCGCCTGGCGCGCCCCGGCGTGACCGGGCTCCCGGTCGAGCGCGTCGCGGTAGGCCGAGAGCGCCCCATCGCGGTCGTTGAGCGTCGCCTGCCGCAGCTCGCCCAGGCGGTAGAGGAACTGCGCCTGCGCCTCCGACTCGGTCGCCGCCTGCGCCTCCCGCTCCAAAATCTCCGCCAGATCGAGGTGCTTCCCGGTCCGCACGAGCAGCCGGTCGAGCGCCGCCAGCGGCCCGAACTCCTCGCCGGGCAGCTCGAGCGCCTTGCGATAGCGCGCCACCGCCCGCTCGTCGTCCCCGAGCCGCGTCTCGTACAGATCCGCGAGCTTGAGCGCCAGCTGCCGCTGCACGTCGCCGTCGAGCACGGCCTCGAAGCGCTCCTCGTAGAGCCGCGCGAGCTCGGCCCACAGCTTGTGCTGGGACGCGAGCCGCTCGAGCTCCCCATGAACCGCCTCGTCGCGCGGATCCTCGGCCAGGACCCGCCCCCACGCCCGGAACGCCCCCGCCGCATCCCCGAGCCCCGTCTCGTAGATCTCCGCCATGCCGGCGAGGAGCGTCCGGCGCTCGGCCGGGTCGCTCTCGAGCTGCAACTTGAGCTCGTACAGCTCCACGAGCGGCCGGTGCTCGCCGCGCGCGCGATAGAGCGGCTCCAGCACCCGCGCCGCCGCCTCGCGCAGCTCCTCGCGCTGTACCAGCACCTCGAGCGCCTTGCGCGCCGCCTCGTTCCCCGGCGAATCGTCGAGGATCTGCCGGTAGCGCTCGATCGCCTCCTCCGGCTCGTTTTGCCGCTCCTCCAGCACCTTCGCCGCCCGCACGCGCACCGCGTCCCGCTCCGCCCCCGGGGGCTTGAGCGGCGCGATGGCATCCAGCGTCTCGAGCAGATCCGGCCACGCCGCTTCCTTCTCGTAGAGCCGGGCGAGCGCCTCGTGCGCGTCGAGATCGCGCGCGTCCGCCTCGAGCGCCCCGCGGTACGCCGCGATCGCCTCGAACGCCTCTCCCAGATGCTCCTCGAACACCTGCGCCATCGCGAAGCGCAGCGGCCGGCGGTCGCGCTCGGCCATGGCGAGCTCGATCTGCCGCGCGTAGATCTCGGTCAGCTCGCGCCACGCCTTCCGCTCCCGGAACAGCCGCGCGAGCGCCGACAGCGCCGGCGCGTCGTCCTCGTCGAGCGTCAGCACGTGCCGCCACGTCGAGATCGCCTGCTCCCCCTGATTGAGCACCCGCTCGTACAGCTCCGCCGCCCGGTAATACAGCGACTTCTGCTCGGCCAGATCGAGCGACAGCTGCGCCCGCTTCTCGAGCACCTCCACGAGCTCCTTGTGCCGCGCGAGCTGCGCGAGCAGCCGCTCGAGCGCCTTCCACCCCGCCTCGTGGTCCTCGCTGACGTGCACCACCTTGCGCCAGCTCTCCACCGCCGCCGCCGCGTCCCCGCGCTTCTGCTCGTGGACCTCGGCCACCCGCGCGTGCACCCGGGCCACGAGGTCCGAGTCGTAGCTCCCCTCCACCGCCTGCTCGAGCACCCGGATGAGCTGCTTCCAGGCGCCGATGGGCTTGGCCGCCTCGAGCAGGCTGCGATAGAGCGGCCCCTCGTTCTCCTCGCCCTCGCCCACCTCCTCGGTCCAGGCGCGCGCCAGCGCGTCGAACGCGAGCTGCAGATCGCCCCCGCGCTGCGCGTGGATCCGGGCGATCTCCTTGAGCAGCTCCACCCGGCGCTGCTTGTCGTCGATGAACTCGAGCTCGGCGTCGTAGATCACCACGAGCTTCGCCCACTGATCCTGCAGCTGGTAGATCGGCTCCAGGATCTGGGCGATGCGGAAGCGCTGGTCATGGTCGAGGATCAGCCGCTCGAGCGCCGAGATGGCCTCCTTGTTGTTCTGATCGAACCCGATCACCTCCTCGTAGGCGTCGATGGCCGAGGGCAGGTCCGCGAGCTCCTTCTCGAACAGCCCGCCCAGGCGGAGCTTGAGCTGGATGCGCCGCTTGTCCCCCTCCTCCTTCGGCACCCGCTCGAACTGCCGCGTGAGCAGCTCCACGAGGTCGTGCCAGCGCTTGCTCGTGACGTAGAGCCGGTCCAGCGCCGCGATCGCCCGCGTGTCCTCCTCGTCGAGCTCGAGCACCGCGCGGTAGGCATCGATGGCCGCGTCCCGGTCCTGGAGCGCGTGCTCGTAGACCTGACAGATCTTGAAGAGCAGCTCCTTGCGCCGGGGCAGCTCGAGCGACCCCTCCGCCGCGTCGCGGTAGATCTCGAGGAGATCCGTCCAGCGCCGGGCACGCGTGAGCATGCTCTCGAGCCCCTGGAACGCCGCCGCGTCCGCCGCCTCGTGACGCAGGAGCCGCAGGTACGCCCCCTTGGCGCGGTCCACGTCGCCGAGCCGCAGGTCGTAGATCTGCGCCACCGCCCGCAGCACCTCCAGCGAGGCCGGCGTCTCCTCGTACACGTCCGCGAGGTACTCGTCATATATCGTCGCCAAATCCTTGAAGCAGTCGAGGATGCCGGCCAGGCGCCAGAGCTGGTCCCGGATCTGCCGGTCCGACGGATCCTCCCGGAACACCTTGCCGTACCAGCGGAACGACGCCTCGAGATCCTCGAGCTGCTCCTCGTAGGCGCGGGCGATCCGCCGCGTCAGCCAGAGGCGCTGCTGCGTATCGTCCGCCGCCTCGAGCCGCACCTCGTAGATGCGGATCAGCGCCGGCCAGTCATGGCGCGCCGCGTACACCGGCTCAAGCAGCTCCGCCGCCTCCACCCGCAGCACCGGATCGTCGAGCAGCCGCTCGAGCGCCGCGATCGCCCCCGGGTGATCCGCATCGCCATCGAGCGCCGAGCGATAGTGCTCGAGCGCCCGCTGGTTGTCGCCGAGCTCGCCGCCATACAGCCCGCCGAGACGGAAGTGGAGGAGCACCGCATGCTCGACGTCCTCGGTGAAGCCGAGCCGCCGCTCGAGGAGGTCCGCGAGGTCCGCGTTCCGCCCGGCGTCCGTGTAGAGCTCGTCGAGCGCCTGCGTCGCCTCCTCATCGGCCGGGTACAACTGCAGGATCTGCTCGTAATAGGAGATCGCCTCCTCCGGCCGCCCGAGCTCGTGGCGGCACAGACGCGCCGAGAACGTCACGTACTGATACCGACGGTCATCGTCGCTCCCCGAGAGCTCCGCCCGGCGGTTGTAGATCTCGAGCAGCGGCTCGTATTCCTTGGCCTCCGCGTACAGCTCCTCGAGCGCGTCGAGCGCCCGCGGGTGGTCCGGCGCCGCGTCGAGCACCCGGCGGAAGTACTCGCGCGCCGTCGCACGATCCCCGAGCACCCGCGACTCCGTGGCCACCGTCAGGTAGACGCTCTCCTTGATCTCGGCGTCGAGGATGTCGGCCCCGAGGTCGCGATAGAGCCCCACCAGCTCGGCGCGCAGCCCGCCCTTGACCGAGAGCCGCTCGAGACTGTCGAGCAGCACCGGCAGCTCCAGCTCCGCCACCGCCAGCCGGGCGGCGCGCGCCAGCGCCTGGAACGACGCCCCGAGATCCCCCGCCTGCTGCTGCAGCGCCGCGATCCGGCGCAGCCGCTGGAGCCGCTCCTGCAGCTCCGGCGCATGCTCGGCCCACAGCTCGTGCAGCCCGATGAGCTTCGCCCGCTCGCCCCGCGTCTCGTAGAACGGCTCCAGCACCGCCGCCGCGCGGAGCCGCAGGTCCGGGTCCGCCAGCATGCGCTCGATCCCCTGCCGCGCCGCCTCGTTGCCCGGCTCGTCCGCCAGCACCTCGCGATAGCGCTCGAGCGCCTCCTCCAGCCGGTGCAGCGGCCCCTCGAGCAGCGCCGCGATCCGCCCGAGCAGCGCCACCCGGCCGGCCTTCTTGTTCTCGAGCACGAGGCGCCGCTCGAGCGTCTCCAGCAGATCCACCGGCCGCTCCGCCGCCTCGTACAGCCGCGCCAGCGTCTCGAGCGCCGGCACGTCCTCCGGGTGCTCGTCGAGCACCGCCGCGTAGGCCGCGATGATCTCGTCGCTGCCCACCGACGCGCCGAGCTTCTCCTCGGTGAGCCGGGCGATGCGCCAGCGCAGCTCGCGCCGCTCGCGCGCGTCGTTCGACAGCGCCACCCGCCGCTGCAGGATCCCGATCAGCTCGGGCCACTGCCCCTCGAGACCGTGCAACCGCTCGAGCGCGTCGAGCGCGTCTCGATCCTCGGCGTCGAGGTCCAGGATCTCGCGGTGCGTCGCGATCGCGGCGTCGGGCGTGCGCAGGAGCTCCTCCTGCACCTCCCCCACGCGGCGCAGGTAGTCCTTCTTCGCCTCGGCCGCCTCCGCCCACTCCGCCTCGCGGCGCAGGATATCGATGAGCTCGGGCCACGCCTTCTGCCCCACGTACAGCCGCTCGAGCGCCTGGGCCGCGGGCCGCGCCGTCTCGAGGTTCGTCGGGTCGAGGTCGAGCAGACGGCGATAGACCCCGAGCGCCTTCTTCGGGTCCTCCAGGTCCTCGTCGTAGATCACCGCCGCCCGGCGCAGGAAGTCGGCGCGCAGGCTGAGATCGTGCGGCTCCACCCGCGACTCCGCTTCGAGCCACGCGTCCGCCATCTCGGCATACTTGCCGAGGATGAGCGCCAGCCGCTCGAGCTGTACGCGCGGCACCTCCTCGGACGGATCGATGAGGAGCGCCTCGCGCCACACCGTGAAGGCCTGCTGCCGCGAGCCGAGCTTCTCCTCGACGATGCGGGCGATCCGGCCGAGCAGCACCACCACGTCCGCCCCCTCGGCGTGATCACGCTGCACCTGCAACACGGAGATGAACTTCGGCCACGCCTCGTCGGCCTGATAGAACGGCTCGAGCATGCGGGCGATGCGCAGCCTGAGATCGGGCCGCGCCATCAACTTCTCGAGCCCCTTGCGCGCCCCCTCGTTCTTGGCGTCTTCGCCGATCGCCTCCTCGTAGAGGTCGCAGGCGCCCTCGGGATCGTCGAGGCGCAGGGCGTGCAGCTCGGCCCGCCGGGTCTTGAGCTGCGCCCGGTCCTCCGCCTTGTCGGTGAAGTCCACCAGACGCCCGAGCAGCTCGTCGAGATCGCGCCACCGCTCGCCCGTCGTGTAGATGCGCTCGAGCGCCTTGAACGCGCGCGGCGACGACGCCTCGAGCTCCAGCACCTCGAGGTAATGCTCGGTCGCCGCCGCCACGTCGCCGAGCGGCCCCTCCTCGAGCTCGCAGATCTGGAACAGGAGATCGCGGCGCGTCGCCACCATCTGGGGCTCGGCCGCGTACTCCTTGCGCTTCATCAGGAGGTCGCGCAGCTCCCGGTGGCGCGCCCCGGTGCGATACATGCGCTCGAGCGCCAGGAGCGCCCCCTCGTACCGGTCGTCGTACGTGAGCACGCG
The DNA here is from genome assembly GCA_036263495.1 of Polyangia bacterium. Taxonomy (GTDB): domain Bacteria; phylum Myxococcota_A; class Polyangia; order Palsa-1104; family SHYY01; genus DATAGU01. The sequence continues at coordinate 25,253 of DATAGU010000356.1, forward strand.
GAGGTAGGCCTCCTCCGCCGACTTCCCATCGCGCAGCTTCTCCTCGTAGAGCCGCGCCTGCTCCCACGCCAGATCCCGCACCAGCGTCGACGGCGCCCCCGCCGCCTCGATCGTCGCCAGCCGCTCCTCGGCCGCCCGCAGGTGCCGCGCCAGATCGCGGTGATTCGACAGGAGATCCGCCATCTCCCGCAGCTCGTGCCGCACCCCGAGGTCCGCCGGCACCAGCTCGAACAGCCGCACCGCATACCCGAACGACTTCTCCACGTCGCCGAGCCGCCGCCCCACCAGCACCATGAGCCGCCTGAGGAGCGCGAGCTCCTCGTCGCGGTCCTGCCCCGCCGCCGCGCCGAGGAGGATCGAGAGCGCCTCCACCAGCCGCCCGAGCTCGTCGATCTTCTCGTAGATCGGCACGAGCAGCCGCGCCACCTCCACCCGCGCCGGGTTCCCCTCGGCGAGATAGCGCTCGAGCGCGGTCAGCGTCGGCCGGTGCAGCGGCTGCCGGGCGAACGCGCGGCGATAGAGCGGCAGCGCCGTCTCCGATTCGCCGAGCTTGTTCGCGTACAGCTCGCCGAGCTGGTACGACAGCGCCACTTCCATCTCGGCGTCGTTCGTCACGAGCGAGAGCTGCCGCTCCACCACCTCGGCCAGGCCGCGCCAGTTGCGGCTCACCTCGTAGAGCCGCTCGAGCGCGCGCAGCGCCCGCGTCGACGTCGGCTCCTCGTCGAGCACGTTGCGGTAGGTCTCGAGCGCCTCCTCGATCCGCGCCCCCTTCTCCTCCTCGATGCGCGCGATCTTGAAGAGCAGCTCGATGCGCCGCTCGCGCTCCGTCGTGCTCTCGAGCCGCTGGCGATAGATCGTCAAAAGCTCGTTCCAGCTCGACCCCTGCGCGTACAGCTGCTCGAGCGCCCCGAGCGCCTGCAGGTCGCCCGGCACCCGCTCGAGCACCTCGACGTAGTACCGCCGCGCCTCGTCCGCGCGGTTGAGGCGCGTGAGCAGGAGATCCGCCACCTGCCGGAGTCGCAGCACCTTGCGCGGCCCCTCGGGCAGCTCGCGCGACTGCCGCGCATAGATCTCCATGAGGAGGTCGAACGCGTCCGCCTCGCGCGCCAGTCGCTCGAGCTCCCGCTCGAGCTCCGGATCGTCGCCGTCGATGGCAAAGGCCTTGGCGCACCACGAGAACGCGAGCTGCTTCGAGCCGAGCTTCTCCTCGCACAGGAGCCGGATCTCGCGGTGCAGCTCGAGCCGCTCGGCGTTGCCCTGGGCGTGCCCGAGCAGGATCTCGTAGGTGGCGAGGAGCCGCGCCCACTTCTCCCCCCGCCGGTAGATCGGCACCAGCGCCCGCGCCGCGTCGAGGTTCTGCGGCTCCACCGCCAGGATGCGCTCGTACGCCTTGCCCGCGCGCTCCGGCTGATGCAGCTGCTCGAGCGCGACCTCCGCCACCCGCCGGTTGAGCTTCACCCGCTGCGCGAGGTCGGTCGTGCGCTCCGCCACCGTCATCAGCGTCTCGCACAGCTCGTCCCACTGCTTGGTCTGCGCGTAGAGCACCTCGAGCTGGTCCGTGTCCCCCGCCTGGACCAGGAGCTCGCGCAGCTGCCGCATCGTCCGGTGATGCCCCGGCGCGATCCGTAAGATGTCCTGATACGCCTCGATCGCCTTGCGCGGCACCCCGAGGCGCTCGCCCCACAGCGCCGCCAGCTTCTCGAGCAGCGGCACCGCCACCTTGGGCTCCGTCAGACCGAGCCGCTGCCGCCCGAGCACCTCGGCCAGCGCCGGATAGCGCCGCTCCCGCTCGTAGAGCAAGGCCAGCGACGCGAGCGCCTCCGCGTCCTGCGGGTTGTCCTCGAGCACGCGGTTCCAGATCGACATCGCCTCGGACGCGTCCCCGAGCCGCTCCGCCGCCATCCGCGCCATCTCGACCAGCTTGGCGCGCCGGATCGGCCCCTCGAGGCGCTCGATCTCACGGCGCTCGAGATCCAGGAGCGCCCGCCACGCGCGCCGCTTCGTATAGATGTCGCGCAGCCGCACCACCACGTCGGCGTCGCCCGGGAGCAGCGCGTACAGCTCCTCGAGCGGCTTGACCGCCTGGTTGTGGTTGCCGAACTTCTCCACCCACAGCATCGCCACCCGCCGGAGGAGCCGCGCCCGCTCCATCGGGTCGGCCTGGCGGTCGGCGTGGTGGTCGGCCTGCCGCTGCAGCACCGTGATGAGATCGTTCCAGCGGCCCATCGCCTCGTACTTGGCCGCCAGCGCCGCGAGCGCCCCCTCGTGGTCGGGCTTGAGCTGAAGGATGGTGTTGTACGTGTTGAGCACCATCACATCGAGGTTCAGCTTGTCGCGGTAGATCGCCACCACGTCGAGGAGCCGCTCGATCCGCTCATCGATCGCCGCCGGGTTCTTGCCGAGCGCCTCGATCTCCTCCTTGAGGAGCTCGAGGAGCGCGTTCCACTTCTCGGTCTTGCGATACAGCCGCCTTAGCGCCGCCCCCGCCTCCGGGTGGGTCTTGTCCACCTTGAAGATCGACTTCCAGAGATCGATCGCCTTCTCCAGGCTCCCGCCCGGTCCCTCGGCGATCACCGCCATCTCCACCGACAGCTGGAGCCGCTTCTTCTCGTCGGGCTCGATCTTCTGCGCCCCGAGCAGCACCTGGAGCAGCTTCTGCCCCTCGTTGCGCCGCTGGAAGAACTCGCGATAGAAGTCGAGCATCGCCGGGTGGCCCGGCGCGCGCTGGCGCACCTTGCGGAACTGCTCCTCCGCCGCCTCGAACTGCCCGACCTTTTGCCAGAGGAGCGTCCCGAGCTGCACCTGCAGCGCGAGCTCCACGTCGCTCCGCGGCCGCGCCCGCAGCGCGTTCTCATACAGCTTCTGGAGCGCCTGCCAGTTCTCCTCCGCCGCGTACAGCTCCCCGAGCGCCTTCATCGCCCGCGCGTGCAGCGGATCCGTGACGAGCGCCTTCTTGATCGTCTCCGCCGCCAGGTCCGGGCGACCGAGCCGCTCCCGCTGGAACTCGGCCAGCGCGAGCAGCCCCGCCACCTTCTCCTCCTTGGACGGCGCCGCCTCGGCCCGCTTGGCCAATAACGCCCCGAGCTCCTCCCAGCGCTCCGCCCGCTTGAGCCATCGCTCGAGCTGCAGCGCGGCCTTCTTGTGGCGCGGATCGGCCTCCAGCGCGCGGCGCAAGAGACTCTCGACCTCGCCATCGGCGTTCGGCTGGAACTTGGCCTGCACCTCCGCCAGCGACACCAGCAGATTCGCGAGCAGCGCCTTCTCCGCAGCGCCATCGGCCTGGGCCGCCTGCGCGACCTTGGCCGCATACTCCTCAGCGTGCTTCGCCCCATCGGCACGCGCCGCCGCGCTCTCGGCCAGCGCCGCCATGGCGCGCTCATCCCCGGGACGCGCCTCGAGCGCCCGCTGATAACAGAGCTCGGCCTCCCCCTCGCGCCAGAACTCCTCGCTCAGGATCCGGCCCTTCTCCACCAGCAGCTCAGCGCGCCGGCCCGGATCCTTCTGCCACCCGAGCTCGAGATCGATGAGCCGCACCACGAGCTCGTGATCCCCACGTTCCACGTGCACCCGCCGCGACTCGCGGAACGCCCGCTCCGCCGCCGGGTCACTATGACCATTACCGCCCCCCTCCGCCGCCGCCGCCAGGGCCGCCAGGGCATCGGGATTGTTGGGTTCAGTTTCCAGGAGTTGGAGCGCGCTCTGGAGCTCTGGCTTCATGAAGGTGTGGTTCCTCTCCGGGTCAGGCAGGACCGAGGCGGTGCCATGGTATCCCAGCGAGCCACTGCCTTCAAGCGCTTCGAATCAGCAGCAGGTCCTTGATCTAGCAATGGATTTCACTCATCGGCAAGGGCCTCCGGAAGGCGGGTCCGAGCCGGTTCCCGGACACCCGCCGGCGGCCCCCCTGTGACAGCGGCGACCGCCGCCGTAGTATGTAATCGACATGCCCCTCGCGCTCCGAATTCGGGTGACCTGGGATGACGATATCGTCCAGGATGAAATTTTCTTCCCTCCCCGCACGGTGTGCCTCGGCGCCTCTGGCCGGCCCCACGTCATCACCCCCGCGGGCACCGGCGAAACGCCCATCACCTTTGCCTGGCGCGGCACCCATTACCTGCTGAGCGTCCCGCCCCAGGACCCAGAGACCGCCGCCACCATCCTGCAGCTGGCCGGCGCCGCCTCCCTCTCGGATCCGGCCCCCATCCCCATCGGCCCCCAGGGCGTCACACGACGCCTCACCCACGAGGCCGGACACATCCAGGCCGGCCCCGCCGCGATCGACTTCGAGATCCTGCCCCTCGAACGCGAGGCGCCCCCGTCGCGCCTCCTGCGCCCGCTCAAGTCCTATGCCCAGCTGCTGATCCTCCTCCTCGCCCTGGCCGCCGGCCTCAGCTACCCCCTCCTCCAGGGCATCGGCGACGGCATCCACCCCCGCAGAGGCGAAGTGAAGCCCATCGGGACAGAGCAGGCCTCCCGCCTTCGCGTCCACCTCGCCCCCGCCCCGCGGCGTACCAGCAAGCTCGCCACCGGCCAGGGACAGAGCCTCCACGGCCAGGTCGTACCGGCGCCCCGACCGCCCGCGCATACGCCTCCCATCCCTCCCCGCCCGGTCGCGGCCCTCGCTGCCGGCAAGTCCCCGGCCTCTCTGCCCGCTCCCGGTCCCGCGGAGGAGCAGAAAAAACTCATCGCCCCGACCGCCCCCCACGCCAGCCACCAGACCTTGCTCGAGCGTGGCCAGCAAGCCTTCCTGGCCGCCGAGCTACGCACCGCCATCGATTCCCTGAACGCCGCCGAGAAGCGCGCCCCCCTCGACTACGACAACCTCATCTGGCTCGGCCTGGCCCATTACTTCCTCGGCGAGCTCGATCCCGCCGCCGCCCGCTGGAACCAGGCCCTGGCGCTCGATGGCCAGCGGGCCGAGGCCATCAACAACCTGGGCGGCATCGCTCGCCGCCGTGGCGACCTCGCCGGTGAAGCCAGCGCCTACGAAAGAGCGCTCGACCTCCACCCCGGCGATTGCCACGCCCTCAACAGCCTCGCCCTGGCGCGCGCCAAACAAGGCCACATCGACCTCGCCCTCAGCACCCTGGCCGAGAGCGACCAGGCCTGCGGCGGCGACTACGCCTACACATACATCCAGCGCGCCGGCATCCTCGCCCTGGCCGGCAAGCTCCCCGAAGCCCGCGCGGCCCTCGCGCAAGGGCTGCCCCGGATCGACACCCTCGTCCCCATCAAGGAGTACGAAGTCGCCGCCGACCTCTATCTCGATCCCGCCTTCACCGCCCTGCGGGACGATCCCGACTTCGTTCTCCTGACCGAGAAATACCTCCCCCGGACCGACCGAGCCCAGATCCTGGCAGCCGCCCCCCAGCCCCTCCCGGCCCAGCCGCAGCCATCTCGATAAACCCAGCCGGCAACGCCTACCCGCTGATGCACGGTTCCTGGACAGGGTCGTTCAGTGCCTGGACAGGGTCGTTCAGTGACCAGGCAGGGTCATTCTGTAGCTGGGGGGGGTCGTTTTGTAGCTGAGGGGGGTCGTTTTGTGGCTGAGGGGGGTCGTTTTGTGGCTAGGGGG
>DATAGU010000357.1:0-29179 GCA_036263495.1 Polyangia bacterium
GACCGGGTGAGGTCCTTGTAAGGATTGGATAGGGTCCTGTAAAGATTGGATGAGGCCCTTTCAGGGACGAGATGAGGCCTTGTAGGGACGGCGTAGGGTCCCCGTAGAGACTTAGTGGGGCTTTGTAAGGATTAAATAGAGCCTAAAAGGGAATAAAATAGGGCCTCGTAGGGACTGGATAGAGGCCTTGTAGGGACTTGACGGCGCTCCATAGGGACTGGATAGGGCCCCATAGGGACCAGAGCGGCCCGCACAGGGGACCGGATGGGGCCATCATAGGGACCAGACCCGCCCGCATAGGGACCAGCCCCGCCTGCCAGGGACCAGACCGTCGTCATTGGGACAGCGGCGTGCTCCTCTGATGCGGCTCAGTAGACCCCACCGGGCCGTTGGCCGACCCCCTCAGATGAAGCGCCGCCCAAAGCGAGGGTCTATGGGGTCCCCTCGCAGGCGAGTTTCGCAGGACCGGCCTTCCTTTGATCGCTTCGGGCATCGAAGGCCGGTCCGAGGACCTGACTATGAAGCGAGGGGACCCCATAGACCCTCGCGTGACGTCGCGCTGCGACGTTTCTTGTTAGCGCGACCCACACCGCACATCCCGCACCGTCAGCGAGCCGATCCCGACCCCGATGCGCCTGTCCCGCCCGGCGAATTTCCTTCCCACGGACCAGCGCTCCGAGTAGACGATCCAGCGCACCGTACCGCCCTGGAGCCCCATGTCGACGGAAACCGCCACCTCGCGCACCGAGAACCCCCGGCCGGCCCCCCCCACCCGTCTCGTCGGCCGCGAGACCCTGCTGGCGGTCCTCCACGCGGGCATGCAAGGCAGCGCCGGCAAGCCCTGGGTCCTCGTCGGACCCGATGGCATCGGCAAGAGCGCCCTCGCCGCCGCCTACGCCAAGCGCTACGCCGGCGACTACGACGTCCTCTGGTGGGTCGACGCCGCCTCCCCGGTCACGCTGGCGCGCGACCTCTACGACCTCGGCCTGGCCCTCGAAGTGGAGACCATCCTCCGGGACAAGCCGCACTACGTGCGCCAGGCCCTGCGCAAGTGGCTGAACGAACATCCCCGCTGGCTGCTCGTCTTCGATGGCGCCCCCGACCCCGAGGCGCTCCGCTCGCAGCTCCCGGAGCAGTGGCCGGGCCACGTCCTCATCACGTCCGCCAGCTGGCCGGGCGCCGCCGCCCCCGACGCCGCCGCGGAGCCCGAGGCCGCCCAGGAGACGCCCAAGGAACCCGCGGCCCCGAGCGGGGGCGCGAGCGGCAAACGCGACCCCCTCTCGTCCTGTGAGCTCCTCCACATCCCGCCGCTCGAGCCCGCGGAGGCGCAGGCCCTGCTCCAGTCCGGGCCCGACGCCACCGAAGAAGAGCAGGCGGCCTGCCGGCGCATCGCCTCGCTGCTCGTCGGCACCCCGCTCGCGCTCCACGCCGCCGCGTGCCTCGGTGCGCCCATCGAGGTGGCCCCGGTCGTCAGCCAGCTCCTCGACGAGATGTACGAGGGCGACCGCGAGCCCGACGAACCCGCCGCCGACGCCGAGGAGGCCACCTGCATCGCGTGGTACCTGGCCATGCGGCGCATGAAGGTCCCGAGCGGCGGCATGGCCGTGGGCTTCTTCGCCATCTTCGGTCCGCACTGGATGCCCGAGATGTTCGTCATCGGGCTGGCCCACCTCTTCGCCGAGGAGGAGCTGGCGCGGCAGGCCATCGACGCGGCCGTCGCGAGCGGCCTGCTCGAGCGGGGGCCCGCGGGCCTCCGGCTCCAACCCGCCTGGTGCCGCGAGACGCTCGCCGGCTTCGAGGTCCAGCAGCAGGAGCACCTCATCGCCGCCGCCATCATGGCGGTCGGCGAGACCACCGCCGGCAAGGGCATCGGCCCCGAGCAGGAGGAGGTGTGGGTGCGCATCACCCCGGGCCTCCTCGAGCTCGCCGACCACATCCGCAAGCTGCCCTCCGAGCCCATCCAGTTCCTCGGGCACACGCTGCGCATCGCCGCGCTCGCGCTCGAGACGTTCAACGAGTACGCGCTCGCGGCGCTCGTGATGGAGCGCGCCGTCGGCCTGCTCGAGCCCGAGGTAGGGGAGGGGGAGGTGCTCGCGCGCTTCCTGGCCGACGACGCCCGCGTGCTCGGCCACCAGGCCGAGACGGTGTACGGCGACGCGCGCCGGGCGCTGGCGACCAAGGCGCGGACCCTCTATGAACGGGCGCTCGCCCTCTCCGAGGCGGCCTTCGGCGCCGACACCATCGAAGTGGGCCGCCTGCACTACAACCGCGGCATGATGGAGCAGGCGCTCTACGAGAACAAAGAGGCCGTCGCGCACCTCACCCGCGCCGTCGCCATCGCCGCCGCCCACCCCGGCCAGGAGGAGCTGCAGGAGGCGCTGTGCGCGCACCGCCTGGGCGAGTGCCTGGCGCGGAGCAGCCAGTTCACCGAGGCGGCGGCGGCGCTGCGGCAGGCCATCGCCGCGGAGCGCAAGGCCACCAAGCCGGAGCCCGGGTACCTGGCCGTGCTCTACACCGACCTCGCCCACGCGCTCGAGCAAGCCGACGAGTTCGAGGAGGCCCGCGCGGCCCTCCTCGAGGCCATCCCGCTCGGCCTGCGGTCCTTCCAGACGCTCGAGCGGCGCGAGTACGGGGACTACTACCAGCTCTCGCTGCGCTACTGGCGGCTCGCCCAGGTGCTCGAGCAGCTCGACGACGACGCCGGGGCGCGCGGGGCCTACGAGAACGCCCTCGCGGCCAAGGGCCTCTACTCGAGCGACGACGACCTCGAAGTGGGCCACCTCCACGAGGCCCTCGGCGATCTCTTCCGCCGCGGCGGCGAGCTCGCGCAGGCCGAGCACCAGTACCTCGCCGCGCACCGGGTGTTCTCCAAGGAACCCGTCCACTTCCAGGGCCTGGCCGGCCTGGTCTCGTCCAAGCTCGGCGAGGTGGCGTTCGCGCGTCACGACCTCGAGACCGCCCGGCGCCATTACCTCGAGGCCGCGCGCCTGCTCGACTCCTCGGACGACGACTTCGACGTGGACTGGCACGATTGGCCGCAGCTCCGGTGCCGCATGGCCAGCCTGGCGCTCCAGTGCGGCGACCTGGCCGAGGCGCGCAGCGAGCTGACGCGCGCCAGCGAGTGGATCGAGGAGCACGAGGACGATCTCATCCACTCCCGGTCCCGGGTCGAGCCCGCGTGCCAGGTGATGATCGAGACCGGCGACGCCTGGCACACCCTCGGCGATCTGGCGCAGGCCTGGTCCCTCTATGGGACGGCGCTGTCCCTGGCCGAGTCGGTGCTCGGGGAAGAGGACCCGATGGTCGCCAAGATCCGGACCAAGCTGTCGGCCGGTCGCGGAGTGGGTTGAGCCGGGCTCAGCCGGGTGAAGGCCCCGGCCTCACGGATCGTGCGGCCGGGGCGATGAGGGGATGAGGGGATGAGCCGGGGAGGCGCGGGCGGGGCTTAGGCGGTGACCGTGAAGCCGCGGTTCTGCAGGATGGTGCGGACCGTGCTCACCTCGGTGCTGGTGTAGCCGAGGTTGATGGCCGCGGTGACCAGGGCGTTGCTGCCGTCGCGGAAGTTGGCCGAGGACGAGAGCAGGAAGTGCGCCTGGAGGATCAGGCGATCGGCGCGGGCGCCGCCGAGCGCGCCCCGGATCTGCCACAGCGCGGCCGACCAGATCTCACCGTCGGCGTGCACCTCGCCCGCGACGTTCTCGGGGTAGTGCTTGGTGCCATCGAGGCGGCGCAGGCACGGCGGGTTGGTGCTGCTGTAGGAGGTGGAGTCCCACTCGGCGACGCAGGCGTCCTGGAAGCCGCCGCTGAAGAACTGGGCGTTCACCGAGCCGGCCCAGTAATCGCCAAAGCCCTCGCCCATGGCGCCGCCCTCGGCCGAGCTGCCGAAGCCCGGGACCTGGCTGTCCTGGATGGCGTGGCCGAGCTCGTGGAGGATGACCTCGGAGTCCTCGGCGTCATCGACCCCGCCGAGGCCGTAGGTGATCTGCTTGTTGCTGGGCGAATAGTACGAGTTGTCGCTGCGGTAGACGTTGACGCTGAAGACCACCTGGCGGTTGTTGATGTTGCTGAAGCCGAGCGACTGGATGTAGCGCTCGGCGAAGTCGATGTAGTAGTAGCCCATGACCTCGCTGAAGGCGTCGCTCGAGCGGTCATAGGCGAAGTTGTTGGCCGTGTTGAAGGCGCGGCCCTTCTTGTTCGAGGCGCTGCTCGAGGCGTACTGGCCATCGAGGTAGCCGGTGCCGGCCAGGCCCTGCAGGGTCACCGTGCTGTAGGCGCTCGAGGGGACCGCGGAGGCGGCGTTGTTGTTGTCCCGCAGGCTGTTGTTGCGGGTGGCGACCACCGCGTTGTCGATGAACACGCTGCCCGTGCCGTTGACGAAGTAGCGGTTGAGATCGGCGGGGCGGCCGAGCAGCCGGCCATCGTGGGCATTGATCAGGACCTCCCAGGTCGGGCCGGTGCTGGGGAGGGTGACCTCCCACGCCAGGGCGGGGCGGCTCGCCCCCTGCTGCGCATCGATGACCAGGCGGGCCGTGGGGGCGGCGACGTTCGCGAGATCGCTCAGGCCCGGGTCGGCCGGCACGCTGGTGCGTGCGAGGGCGATGGCGTCCGCCGCAGGGACCCACGGTACGACATCGACGGCGCCCAGGTGCGGGACGTAGGTGTTGGTGAGGGCGATGAGGCGCCCCCCCGAACCAAAGTGGAGGCGGACCTCGGCGCCGCGGACGGGGATGCCGCGGTGGTTCTGCTGGAACGTCACGTGTTCGCCGAGCTGACTCGTGAGCTGCTCGCCCGGCACGAGGTCCGCCAGGGCCGGATCAAACCGGAACAGGTTGGCGTGATCCGCCAGGAAGCGGCGCGCCGCGGTCGCTGCAGAGCCGGCCGAGGCCGAGGACAGCTCACCATAAATGCTGCGCGGGGTGCCCGAACCGGGGTTCCAGCTGGCCACTCGCGCGGCGGGCTGCTCGGTGGCGAACCGCTGCCACAGGGGCAACACCTCTGCGGCCGGCCGGGCCGAGTCCACGCCGACGAGCGGCTGGGGGGCTACCAGCCCCGGATCGGCGGCGCCGCAGCCGGTGAGGCCGAACGCCATGAGGAGGCCGGCGCCCGAAAGACCGATCCGGCGGCGGCGCGAGCGTTTCGCTGCGCCAGCACCTTGGGAGAGAGGACGGCCAGTGTCAAAGCGATGCATCAGAGACATGGGAACCTCCTGGAAAGGGGGCTGCGTAGATGGCCGGAGCCCTTACCCGGTCACCCACGAGGACAGCCCGGGGACCTGGCGGCGCTCGCCGGCAAGAGTGCGACGAGCCGAAACAGTTTCGTAATATCGCTCACCGAGCGTCAGGGGGTCAAGGTGGATGAGGCCCTGCTGCCTCGCCAACCGACCGCCCGGTTCAAGTTTCCAGGATTAGAGGAATTGTCACACAGAGGGAAAGAAGAAAGCGTCTCCGAGAGAGAAAGGGCTCTTTGTGCGGGTCACCCAACGGATAGCGTTGTGTGCGAACTATCGCTCCGGAGCCCTCTTCTGCGTCGGGGAGAAGAGGGAGCGAGATGGTGTTTTCGAGTGCCCAGAAAGTTGTTGACGTCAAACGATGGGATTGCGAGGATGCCCACCGGCAGAGAGCGACGTCTTTACAACGTCACCCGCACCGGAGTAAGGTGGCAGCCACCATCCGCTAGGGTGCTCGACACGCGGCAGAGGGGTAGGCCATGCAAGAACTTGCACAGGTATCTCTATTCTCGAAGCTGAATCCCCAGGAACTACAGAAGCTCGGCGCCATTGCAAAGAAACAAAACTTTGGCCCGGGGACGGTCGTCTTCTTTGAAGGGGATCGTTCGGACTCCCTCTACGTCATCCTGAGTGGGTCGGTGAAGATCTACCAGACCACGAACGATGGTCGGGAGAAGATCCTGAAGACCATGGGGAAAGGCGAGATCTTCGGGGAGTTCTCCGTGATTGATGGTCAGCCGCGCTCCGCCGCGGTCTCCACGCTGGAGAAGGCCGAACTGCTCAGCATCAACCACAAGGATTTCCGGAACTTCGCCACGGCGTCACCGGACATCCTCTGGAAGGTGCTCGAGTCCCTGTCGGAACGTCTCCGGAAGACGACCGAGGACGTCACCGATATCGCATTCCGCGACGTGCCCTATCGTCTCCTCAAGGCGCTCATCGAGCTCGCCGAGACGAGCGGTCAGAAGTACAAGGATGGCGTGAAAATTGCTGCGCATTTCTCCTCGCAGGATCTGGCGAATCGCGTGGCCGCCAACCCGCAGCGTATCTCCCGCCTGATGAGTCGCTTCCAGGATGAGACCCTCATCCAAGTGGAAGACGATGGGCTGGTGGTGCCCGACATGAAGGCCCTGAAGAAGGCGCTGGAAATCTCCCAGGACTGGGGCTGATAGACGCCCAGACAGTGCTCTCCACAGCTGGAGCTGTAACGCAGGCCAAGAAACAAGCGGGGTTGGAGATGAAGAGCGAAAAAATGCATTGTCAGGGACGTGTATTCAGGTGGGCCCTCGCGGCTGGGACGCTCGCCTCGCAGGCCGCCTTCGCCCACGAGCGATTCGTCAAGCACAAGCTCAAAGTGCCGCTGCACGATGACTTCTTCCTGCAAGACCCGAAATGGACGGGCCCGCTGCACATGCAGCCGGACATGGTCCGGGTGGGTGTCAACTGCTTCGTGGTCTTGGGCGCCTTCCTCCTCATCTGGTTCCTCCGGCAACCGATCGAGGAGTTCGCGCTCAACAAGATCTTCCGCCCCATCGGGCCCAAGGCTCATAAATGGGGACACCTCATCGCTTCATTCTTGACCGACAAGCCGGTCAAGAACTCCGCCTTCTACAGCGTGGGCGAATGGGCGTTGCTCGTGTACCTGCGCGTCCCGGGGCTCGTCCTCATGTACTCGGCGACCAATGATTCCTTGGTCATGCCGAGCTTTCCGCTGGAGCCGCAGTCGGCGACCATCTTCAAGTTTGCGCAGGTCCTCCTGGCGATCCTGATCCTGACGCAGACGCTCCTGCCGCTCTGCGGCGCCCTCATCCTCGGGACGTACGTCTACCTGTTCCGCTGGGGCTGGTACGTCGCCCTCGACGCGCTCCCCGTGCTCGTCGTGGCCGTGGCCTACATCTCCTCGCCCTGGTCGTCGCACAAGATCGCGATCGGCGAGCCGAGCGTGCAGCAGATGCGGTGGATCCGCGTCATCCTGGGCTTCAGCTTCTTCGCTCTGGGCTGGGTCAAGGTCTGGAACCACGACCTGGTCGCCGGCGTGGCCGACAACTATCCCTCGGTGCTCGAAGATCCGATGGTCAAGTTCTTCGCGCTGGGGACCAACCCCTACTACAAGCGTGAGACCTGGGTGATGTCATTCGCCCTCGCCGAGGTGTTGAGCGGTTTCATGCTCACCATCGGCGTCTTCTCCCGCATCTGGGCGTCGATCATGGCGTTCGTGTTCACCAAGCTCATGCTGATCGACTTCGGCTGGAGCGAGATCGTCCACATGTACCCGATCGGTGGCACGCTGTCGGTGATCTTCTCCAACAAGCTCACGAGTGAGCTCGACTTCATCGAGGCGAAGGAAGAGAGAGCGGGTCGCGAAGGCAACAACCTCAAGCAGTTCGCCCTCATCGTCGGGCCTGCAATCGCCGTGGCCTTCCTGATCCTCTTCCCGATGATCTACCTTCTGACGTTCACCGATCGCGCGGCTCTCAGATCCTAAACCAGGAGGTCATCCGTGAAATTTAGCAACGCAAAGCAGATCATCGGTCTCCTGGTAGCCTGGGCATTGACCCTGCTGGTGATCGATCAGATCAAAGACCCGAGGCCGTTGACCCAGGTCCTGGGCAAGCCGCCCATGATCGATCCGGCCACGAATCTAAAGAACCCGCACCTCACGATCTTCTTGAACCACCTGTGCTGCACCGGCTGTCTGGGGGACGTGCGAGAAGCGCTTGCCAAGCTGACGTGGCTTGGTAAAGTGGACATCCCCGACGAGCAGAATCTTCTCCCGCAGGAGAAGGCCGGTGGGACGGATGTGACTCCGCAATCGTTGTCGGCCTATGGAAATCGCCTCGAGGTGGACATCAAGAAGGTGGAGGATGTCGACTTCGTCGCGCTGGAGAAGGCCCTGCGTGAGGTTGGCTTCGTGGCCGAGCGCATCGACTTCGGTGGTGTGCGTCACTACCGGCTAGAGGCGGAGCTCAACCACGTTTGCTGCGACCTGTGCGCCAAGGGTGCGCAGCAGGGCCTGGAGATCGCGCAGGCGCTGCGTACGAACGGCGCAAGCATCAAGTGGCTCGATAGCGTTCAGGTCTCGAAGGAGAAGAAGAAGATCGTCGCGCACGCGCGCTTTGACGCGGTCGTCGATGTCGTCGACTTCATGAGCGTGCTCGGTCACATCGGATATGCTCCCAGTTCTTTGACGGTGCAGGCTGACTCTGAGAACCCGACCAAGGCTCCTGGCCAGCCGTAACCAGCGTTTTCCGGTCCGAGAAGTACAAAAGAAGTAATTTTCTCTCACAACAAAATGAAGTAGTGTGGGCCCCGGTTTGGCATCGCCGGGGCGCCCGCCCCGGCCGATGCCGGACGACACAAGCCTTTCCCATGGCTCACGGGAATGCGATTGTGCCGCCCGGCAAGCGGGGACGGACAATTTCGGGTAACGGTTTGCGGGACTGAACTGCTCGCTATGAGAAAGAGGAGGCGCCGGTGAAAGCTATTCGTCGCACAATCGGAGGGATTCCGGCAGTGCTGATAGCTCTTGCATGGCCTGCCACGGGTATGGCGCAGGAATCGGCTGCGTCAAGTCCCGATCGGGTGCAGGCCCTCGAGCAAGAACTGCAGCAGCTACGTGAGTCGCAGGAAAACCTCAAGAAACTCGTCCAAGAACTGCGGATTCGGGAAGCGACCCCCTCCCACGAGAAGGAGATGACCATCTCGCTCGGTGAGGGTGCCCATCGGGGCCCGGGCTCCTCTGCACCCACGGCTGGCCCTGCAGTCACCTCCAGTATCCCGATCGCTCTGCACGGCACCGTCACCCTCCGGTACGACTGGGCCCGCTTCGAGGACCAGACCGACCGTATTCAAGATCGAGGCAGCGGCGGTCCTCGCAATGCCATCCTCGGCTTCCGCGCCCGCGTTCGCTTCCTCGCCGAGGTCGGCCACGAGGATGACTTCATCAGCGGCGGCATCCGATTCACCACCGGCCAGGTGACGAACCCGGCCGCACCCTTCATCGTCTTTGGCGATGCATTCCGCGCCAAGGACTTCCGGATCGACCACCTGTACGGCGTCATCCGCCCCATTCCCCGCTACCGGGACCGCCTCCTGCTCATCTTCGGCGCGGCGCCCAACCAATTCTTTCGCGGCAATCGGGGCTCGTTCCGCAGCGAACTCATCTGGGACGATGACATCAGCCCCGAGGGCGTCCAGATCGTATCGACCTTCTACAAGAGCGCGAACCTCAAGATCGACAACCTGGCGGGCTATTACATCCTCGAGGACGTCTTCAACTTCCGCTTCCAGGGCCTGACCGGACCTGCCAACCTGATCGCCGACCAGTTCCGCATAAACTGGAAGTGGATGAGCGGCGCCGTGGCCTACTACAACTATGAGAACCTGAACTCCGGCCTGCGGACGCCCACCTTCAGCCCGAGTGGCCAGGGCATCTTCCTCACCACGGGTCAGAACGCCGCCCTGTTCCGTGAGGGCCTCCAGCTGACCAACAATCACCGCACCTACGGTCCGGGCGCGGAGGGCTTTGCCAACGATCACATGCGGCTCTTCAACGTGATCTGGCAGGGCCACCTGCCGCTCCCGAACGTGAAGACCACGGCCGAGATCCACCTCTTGGTCGACTACTCGTACAACTTCGTCCGCGGGCGCAGCAACTACGGTCGCTCGTCGCAGCACGGGTACGCCTTCACGCTCGGCATCACGGCGGGCGACTGGAAGGGTTCTTGGTTGCACCCCTTCAACCTGTATATTACGTATCGCAATGTGGACGCGGACGCGGTGCTGGCGACCTTTGCCGACTCGGATCTGGGTGGCGGCACGCAGTACTATGGCATCGAGGTGAGCTGGAACTACCGCATCACGCGGCACCTCCTGCTCAACTTCTCGGCCTTCCGCTTCCGCGGCTATCCGAACAAGGACGTTGACCAGAGTCGTATCTACGGGGACGTAGTGTTTGATTTCTAACAGACGTGGAGAGGGAAACATGAGGAAGACACGTCACAAGAGGTTAGGCCTCCCGTTATTATCGGGCTTAGGCCTCCTCGCGCTGGCCGGCTGCTACGGCGGCGTCGAGGGTGAATCATTAACCAGCTTAGGCGACCGCGATATCGATCAGATCCCGCAGCCGCCTGACCCAACCCGACTCCGGGCGATCGAGCTGAAGCCTCGCGATCTCTTCGGTGCCGGCAACACGGCGATGAACCTCGCCTATCAGGAGGCGCTCCCCGACCCCACGGTGACAGAGCTGTTCCGCACCGACCTGCCGTCGGAAGAGCGCATGAACCCGGGGCGGCCGCTGATGTTCTTCATCACGCCCCACACCGATGAGGAAGGCGCGGGCCCGCTCTTCAACCAGCGTATGTGTCTGGGCTGCCATCAGAGCCAGGAAGACATCCGCACCAACAACGTCGAGGCTAGGAGCCGAACCGGCAACGACCTCTGGGCCATGCCGGCGTCGCTCAACACCATCAGCACCCCGGTGTCGCGCGCAGGCCGCCAGGCGCCGACGGATCACTCGCAGATCACCAAGGATCTGCGGCCGCCCACGGCCGCCTTCACGCTCTACGGCGACTTCTTCCCCCAGACCGGCGTATTCGACCCCATCTCGTTCCTCGGCGGCCCGCTGCAGCACGTCAAGGCGGTCGGCGAGTGCGACATGAACCGGATTCCGCCCGAGTCGGTCGACCCGAACCTGCGCGGCGGCACCGATCCCGTCACCGGCATCAGCGTCGCAGGTGCGCGGCGTGAGGTCGGCGAGCGCGCGGGTCCGCCCTACATCGGCCGCGGCCTCATCGACAGCGTCTACAACGGCGACCTGGTGGCCAACGACGACCCGGCGGACACCTTCAAGGGGAACTCCACGCTGGCTCCGCAGCCGGATCCCAATGTCTGCCCGGGCGACTGCGTCTCTGGCCGTCACAACGAGAACCTCGACGAGGGCACGGGCACCGAGGAGCGCGTGTTCCGCGTGGGCCGCTTCGGTCTGCGCGCCGCAGGCGTCACCATGCTCCAGTTCGACACCGGTGGAACCCAGGGCGAGATCGGTCTGACCAGCCCCTTCAGCCCGGCCGAGCAGAATAACGCCCAGAACGTGGGCCGCAGCTGCGACCGGGTCCCGGACCCCGAGCTCGTGGCGGACGTGATCCGCAACCTGCGCTCGATGATCCGTATGATCTCCCCGCCCCGCCATGCCGCCGAGCTGTATGAAGTCAATCCGGCCCAGGGCACGCTGGCCTGGGAGGTTCAGCAGGGTGCGCAGCTATTCGGTGTAGACCTGGATGCGTTCCGGAGCCGCGTGACGCCTGGCGTCACCCCGGTCAACTTCGGCGATCGCGATGCGGATCGCGGCATTGCGTCAGACCGCCAGCTGGGCTGCGTGAGCTGCCACATTCCGATCCTGCGGACCGGCAAGTCGCAGGCGAACGTGGGACGTCAGTACCTCAGCGAACGTTGGGCGCCGCTGTTCTCGGATCTGATCCTCCACATGGTGCCGCAGTATCCGCTCGTCCGTCGCGACCGGCTGTCCCACACGTTCGACCTCGAGCGTGGGTACACCATCAGCCGCAACCTGGCGGACTTCGCCAACCCGGCACCGGTCACCGGTATCGCGCTTGGCAACGAGTTCCGCACCCCGCCGCTCGCCGGCATTGGCAAGACGGGCGCGCCGTTCATGCACGATGCGCGCGTCTACCTGAACATCCTGGATCCGCCGGCGGCGAACCCGCCGCCCTATCGCGACGGCAACCCGCCGCCTAACTTCCCGTACAACAATCCGACGGGTGTGACGGTCGCGACGTGCCGTCCGGATCCGACGGATCCGAACGATCAGTGCCCGACGACCCGCGGCGGCATCAACGAGGACCTCCGGGTCGTCGACCTCGACAGCGCGCTGCTGGCGGCCATCGAGATCCACGATCTGCCGGCTCCTCCAGGGCCGCGCGAGATCATCGCTGGCAACCCCACGGGTCGTATCCGCGATGACAACTGCCCGGCCGCGTATCAGGACAACCGGGCCTATGACCTCTGCCGCAACGACAGCCCGAACCGCAGCGAGGCGCGGAACGTGATGGAGAAGTTCCGCAACCTCACCCGTCGCGAGCAGATGTACATCGTCCGCTTCCTCGAGAGCCTGTAGCCCCTTCTTCTTCTCCCCTCTCCACCCCTACCTCTGAACGGTACGAGCGCCGGGCCCCGCCGGCGCCCGTACCGGTATGTACGGAGGGAGGCAATCCTCGATTCTGCTGCATCGCCCGTACGTTCACTTTAGGAGCAACTGTGCTGTTTCGGCTGAGCTGAGGCTCCGAGGCCTGGCCGGAGGCAGGCGCTACGCAGCCGGGGAGAGACTAGCGATCACGCGGCGCGCCGCCTGACGCCCATGGGCGTCAGCAATAATTCCTGACCTTCGAGGCCCCGCGCCGCCAGCCAGCGGGCTCGATAGGAAGCGTCCAGTTCGCCAAGTTCGGTGGACGGAGGGGCGTTGTGCAGCAATTCGCGATGGATGTGATGCCAGTTCCGGGTCGCCCGCAGGGTGGAGAGGAGGGAGTAGACGCCCCACTGGATGCGGTTCACGAACACGAAGTCGGGCGGCATGTTGAATTGCTTCTCCAGACCGACGAAACGTCCCGTGGGGGCGAACACCCTGCGCATGGACTGGCCGTTGTAGTCAGGGGAGAAGGTGAACTCACGATCCTCGTGCCAGGGCTCGTAGAAATAGCCGAAGTAGTCGTAGAGTAGCGCCGGGTCGAGCGGCGCTCCCGGGCGGATGAAGCCGAGCTCGAGCAGGCGGCGGTAGAAGCCGTCGCGGTCCCTGGACAGGTGCGCGGTGACGAGCTGCCGCCAGGTCTGCAGCATCCCCTCCGGAAAGTATTTCACGCAGCCGAAGTCGAGGAACACCATGCGCCCGGCCGTGTCGAACAGATAGTTTCCGGGATGGGGGTCGCCGTTGAAGACGCCGAACCGGATGATGGAGCCGAAGACGAACCGGTAGAGGATCTCGCCGTAGCGCGAACGGGTCTCGGTATCGGCGGCCACGATCTCGTCGAAGCGGCGGCCGGCGACGTACTCCGAGGTGAGCACGCGCGACGTGGAGTGGCTGGCGATGATGCGGGGGATGCGGATGTAGGGGTGCCCCTCGTACAGCTCGGCGAACGCGGTCTGGCTCGCGGCCTCGCGCCGATAATCGAGCTCTTCGCTGAGGCGGGCGCGCAGCTCCTCGATCACCGGTCGCGGATCGAGGGTCGGGTAGAGGGGGGCGATCATGCGCTGGAGGAGATCGACATTGGCCAGGTCTGCGGCAATGGCCTCGGCCACGCCGGGGTACTGGATCTTCACCACGACCTCCTCGCCGCTGGGGAGGGTGGCGCGATGGACCTGACCGATCGAGGCGGCGGCCAGGGGGTGGGTATCGAAGCGAGCAAAGGCGCGCTCGAGCGGTCGTCCAAGCTCACGCTCGGCGACATCGCGGACGAGCGGAAAGCCCATCGGTGGTGCTGCGGCCTGCAACGACGCGAGGGCCTGGCGGTACTCGGCGGGGACGTCGTCACTGACGAAGGACAGGAGCTGGCCGAGCTTCATGAGCGCGCCTTTCATCTGGCCCATGGTGGCGGCGATCCGCTCGGCGTCGGAGCGGCGGCGGGCCTCGTCGATGCGCGCGCGGCGCTCGCCCGTGGCCATGAGGCGGCGAAGGCTGGCCCCCAGCCAGCTGGCGGATAGCCCTGCCGACAGACGCCCGATCGAGAGGAGGCGGGCGGCCCGTCCGGAGGCAAAGCCGCGACCGATGAGAAGAAGCACGAGCAGGGTGGCGGCGAGCAGGCCGACCACGACCAGGAGCACGCTCTTCATGGCCTTCTATCTAACGAGCACGAGAGGGATTTGACCAGCGTCGTCGGCACCGAGGCGGCGAGGCGATGCCAACGGCCCGCCTGACGCCGGTCGTTTGATGCTTGAATGCCCTGTGGGCTCGTGTTATCAAACCGCGCTTTCACAATACACACGCTCCCCGAGGCGCATGCCCCGTCCCCAGAAGGGCGGTGTGCGCTGAAGACGGGGGCGGCGGCTCAACGGAGGATCTCATGGAGACGATGCAGGAAGCTGTCAGCAGTACGCCGATCTCGATGCGCCAGCTCCTCGAAGCGGGCGTTCATTTTGGCCATCAGACCAAGCGCTGGAACCCGAAGATGCGGCCCTTCATCTTCGGCGCTCGCAACGGGATCCATATCATCGACCTGCAGCACACGGTGGGTCTGTTCACGAAGGCCTACAACTTCGTCGTTCAGACGGTCGCCAACGGGGACTCGGTGCTGTTCATCGGCACCAAGAAGCAGGCGCAGGACGTCATCCAGGAAGAGGCGAAGCGGTCCGGCATGTTCCATGTCACCAACCGGTGGCTGGGCGGCACGCTCACCAACTTCCGGACCGTCAAGGGGTCCATCGATCGCCTGCGCGCCATCGAGAAGATGGCCGAGGACGGTACGTTCGAGCGCCTCACCAAGAAAGAGGTGCTGCACCTCGACCGCGAGCGCCAGAAGCTCGAGAAGACGCTCGGCGGCATCAAGAGCATGTCGGCGCTCCCGGGCGCGATCTTCGTGATCGATGCGAAGAAGGAGCACATCGCGGTCTCCGAGGCGCGCAAGCTCGAGATCCCCGTGATCGCCATCGCCGACACCAACTGCGATCCCGATCTCATCGACTACGTCATCCCCGGCAACGACGATGCCATCCGCGCCATCAAGCTGTTCACCAGCAAGATCGCCGATGCTTGCATCGCCGGCGGCCGTATCGGCAAGGAGCGCGCGGTGCAGGCGCGCGACCGGCGCGAAGAAGCTGACGAGAAGCCCGAGACGATTCGCGTCAGCTCGGGCGGCGACGGGCCCAAGGTGGAACTCGCCACGCGCCGTGGAACTCGCCCCGAAGCCGAAGCCTCGGCCTCGCCCGAACGCCAGTAAGCAACCCTCTCCCCAAGAACAAGATCGAACAAGGTGATTCATGGCTGAGATCTCTGCCCAGATGATCAAGGAGCTGCGCGAGCGCACGGGCGCTGGCATGGCTGATTGCAAGAAAGCGCTGCAGGAGACCGACGGCGATACCGAGAAGGCGGCCGAGTTTCTGCGCAAGAAGGGACTGGCGTCGGCCGCCAAGAAGGCGGGTCGTGTTGCCTCCGAGGGGGTGGTGACGGCCTACATCCACTCGAACAGCCGGATCGGCGTCCTGCTCGAGGTCAACTGCGAGACGGACTTCGTCGCCAAGACGGACGACTTCAAGGCTTTCTGCAAGGATGTGGCGATGCACATCGCCGCGGCGAACCCGCTCTACGTCTCCGAGGAGCAGGTGGATCAGGTGGCGCTCGAAAAGGAGCGGGAGATCAAGACCGCTCAGGCGCGCGAGCAGGGCAAGAAAGAGGACATGATCCCGCGCATTGTGGACGGGCAGATCGCCAAGTGGAAGAAAGAGGTCTGCCTGCTCGATCAGATCTGGGTGCGTGATCCCGACGGCAAGAAGGATATCAAGAGCCTGACCACCGAGCTGGTCGCCAAGCTCGGCGAGAACATCAAGATCCGGCGCTTCGTCCGCTATGAGCTCGGCGAGGGGCTGGAGAAGAAGAAGGACGACTTCGCCGCCGAAGTGGCTCGGCAGGCCGGGCTGTAGGCCGCGCGGCGAGGGCTTCCTAATACCCAGATAGACGGGCAGCACGGCCCGCAGGTCGACATACGAGGGTAGGTAGCAGTCAGACGATGCAGACTCCAGCTGAAACCGACGCCCGTCCACGCTACAAGCGCATCCTGCTCAAGCTGTCGGGCGAAGCGCTGATGGGCGATTCCAACTTCGGTATCGACAATCACACGCTGGAGCGCATCGCCGCCGAGGTCAAGGAAGTCCATGACCTGGGGGTCGAGGTGGCGGTCGTCATCGGCGGAGGCAACATCTTCCGCGGCCTCGCCGCCTCGGCCCATGGTATGGATCGCGCATCGGCCGATTACATGGGCATGCTGGCGACGGTGATGAACTCGCTGGCACTGCAGGACGCGCTGGAACGGGCTGGTTGCCTGACGCGTGTCCTGTCGGCGATCGAGATCCGCGAGGTGGCAGAGCCCTATATCCGGCGGCGCGCGATGCGTCATCTGGAGAAGGGGCGGGTGGTGATCTTCGCCGCCGGCACCGGCAATCCCTACTTCACAACGGACACGGCGGCCTCGCTGCGAGCCATGGAGATCCATGCCGATGTGCTGCTCAAGGCCACCAAGGTCGATGGTGTCTACGATCAGGACCCGCGCAAGTTCGCCGGTGCGCGCCGCTTCGAGCGGCTCACCTATCTCGAGGTGCTACAGCGCAATCTCCAGGTGATGGACTCGACGGCCATCGCCCTGTGCCGAGACAATGCGCTGGCGATCGTGGTCTTCGACCTGCGACAGCGCGGCAACATCCGCCGCGTGGTGACTGGGGAGCCGATCGGCACGCTGGTGTGTGACGGTCCTCCATAGGAGGCGCGAGCATG
Source organism: Polyangia bacterium (assembly GCA_036263495.1). GTDB lineage: Bacteria > Myxococcota_A > Polyangia > Palsa-1104 > SHYY01 > DATAGU01. The sequence goes on from DATAGU010000357.1 coordinate 16,719, forward strand.
GTGAACGACGTCATCAAAGATCTCGACGGGAGCATGGCCAAGGCGCTCGACTCGCTCAAGCGCGAGTTGAGCAAGGTGCGGACGGGCCGAGCCAACCTCTCGATCCTCGACGGTATTCGCGTGGACTACTACGGCACGCCCACGCCGCTCAACCAGGTGGCCTCTCTGGCCACGCCGGATGCTCGTCTCATCACCATCAAGCCCTGGGAGAAGAAGCTCATCCCCGAGATCGAGCGGGCCATTCGGGAGGCCGATCTCGGTCTGAATCCGAACTCCGATGGCGAGATCGTGCGTCTGCCGATCCCGGCCTTGACGCAGGAGCGGCGTAAGGAGCTGACCAAGGTGGTCAAGCGCATCGGTGAGGACGCCAAGGTCGCCATCCGGAACTCGCGGCGCGACGCCAAGGAGATGCTCGAGGCGCTGGTCAAGGACGGCGAGATCTCCGAGGACGATGAGCAGCAGGGCCTGAAGAAGATGCAGGGCGAAGTCGATAAGGCGATCGCCAAGGTGGACGAGATCGTGGGTAAGAAAGAGGCGGAGATCATGGAGATCTGAGCCTCTCGTAGAGCCCTTCACCTCCCACCTCCCACCTCCCACCTCCCACCTCCTTCCTTTCTACTCTTCTCCTTGCTGATACGAAGACCGTACCGTCGCTAACCCGACTTGGTGTCTGGTTGGGCCGCAGTAGGCGGAGAACTGTGATGTTTCGGGCTCAATCCAGGGAGAGGCGGCCGCTCGGCGGAGTTGCATCGAAGAAGGTGGTGGGCGAGGGGGTGGTGGAGGCGAGGGGGATGTCGATCACCCAGAATAGTCTGAGCTTACGAGTGCGCCCGATTCGGGAGTAGCCGACGAGACCTTCGAGGAAGCGCCACTTGATGTCGCCGGTGCTGGGCCGGGAGACATAGACGAGGGGGAAGAAGTCGAAGGTGTAGCGGTCGGCAAACGGGCCGCGGCCGTGCGAGTAGTAGGTGTTGAGCACGACGAGAGTCCTGGCGGTCTCGCGGCGGAGATAGAGGTAGAAGGGCGCCACCACCTGGGTGCGCGAGCCGGGCCGCACGAAGTCCCATGCCAGAGGGAAGAGGACCGTGGTGGAATTCTCCGGTTCCGGCTTGAAACGCCAGAGCAGGGGGAAGAACACGACATTGTGGCCCTGGGGCTGGCGCTTGAAGTAGAGGAGCGCGGGCGGCACCACCCACGACGTGGATTGATCCGCAGCGCTGTGATGGCGGATGAACAGCGGTATGACGCCGGTGGTGCGCGACTCGAAGGCATTGTTGCGGTCGAAGAACAGGGGGAGTCCAAGGGTGGTGGTGGTGTCGACGGTGCGCTTCTGCCAGAACAGGGGCGTCACGCCGAGGAGCGAACTGTCGGGCGTGGTGTGGCGCAAAAAGAGGGGGATGAACAAGGTGAGGCGCGTGCCGCGGACGTGGTTGACGCGGCGGAAGAAGAGGGGGAACAGCGCCGCCGAATAACCTTCGGAACTCTTGCGGAAGTAGGCCGGGCCGATGAAGCCCCGCAAGCCACCCTTGGCCGAGGTGGACCAGCCGCCGAGGAGGGTGATGACGCGGTAGCCATCGCTCTTGTGGGCGATGTGGAAGAGGGGGATGAGGGTCGCCTGCCAGGTACCGTTGTCGCGCGAGCCGTAGAAGAAGAGAGGCGCGAGGCCAAAACGCCGTAGGTGCGGCTCCCGCTCGGAGAACACGGGGCCGACGACGGTGACCCTGGTGCCGAGGGCGTCGTCGCTGCGGTGGTAGATGAACGGGGCCAGGGCGGTCACGGTGTGTTCGTGACGCCAGGCGAAGACGAGGGGGATGAAGCCGGAGGTCCAGCCCCCGGGCTTACGCGACCAGAAGAACAGCGAGGCCACCGTCTTCGAGCGGCCGGCCTGGGCGTCGGCCGAGTGCCCGAAGATGAGCGGTGCGATCCATGCGTACCGTTTGCCAGGGCCCCGGGAGCCAAAACCAAAGAGCGGGGCCAGGCCGCCGTCGAAATGCCCGCCGCCCTTGCGCCAGTAGATGGGGCCTACGACGGTCGTGGTCGACTCGGGCTTGCGGACGCGCCACACGAGCGGGAAGCCCACGTCGATGGAGCGATCGGGGCTGTGCTGGCCGACGTAGAAGGGGAACACCACGGTGGTGCGCTGATCGCCGTTCACGACCCGCCACACGAAGGGGAACTGGACGAACACGTGATAGTTCGGGCTGTCGTGCTTGGCGAAGAGGGGGAAGAAGAGGTGCGTGGTGCTCTTCTTCGGGGTGTCGTGGAGCCGCACGTAGGGGCCAGCCCACAGACGATCGGTGCCGCGAGCGCTGTCGCTCAGGTGACCGACCAGGGGGAGGACGAACTGGAAGCGGCGCGGACCTCGATTACCCACCCAGATGAGGGGGAAGAGGCCGCTCGTGTGTCCCCTGGGGGAGCGGGCGAAGAACAGCGGGCCGACCTGGGTGTAACTGCGCCCGTCGCTGGCGTCGTCGGTGTGGAGGTAGAGAGGCGGGATGAACCACTGGGTGCGGGCATCGCCGCGCTTGCCGAAGTGGAAGAGGGGGGCGAGGCCAAAGGCGTAGCCGTCATCTCGCTTGGAGCCATAGATGGGGCCGAAGACGTGGGTCGAGCCGTGGCGATCGCCGCGGAAGACATAGAGGGGCGGCACGGCGGCATAGCGCACATCATCGTGGCGGCCGGCGAACACGAGGGGCACCAGGCCCGCGTGCCAGCCGTTCGGTGTGCGCTGTCGGTAGAAGGGGCCAAAGACGAGGGTATCCCGCTCTCGGGTGCGATCGTTGAAGTGGAAGAGGAAAGGGAGCACCACCTGATACGAGCGGTTGTTGCGGTTGCTGAGGAACAAGAAGGGGAACAGGCCGCCTGCCCAGCCCTTCTGGTCGTGGTAGCCGTAGGCGAGGCCGATGATGCCACCTTCTCTGCCGGGGCCGCGGTGCCACAGGAAGAGCGGGAAGCCGAAGGTGGTGGTGGCGCCCGACGCACGATCGCGGAGGTGCCAGAACAGGGGCAGGAGCGATTGGGTCGAGCCGTTGAGATCGGCGATCCGCAGGTAGGGGCCGATCAGGGTGGTGGTGCGGTGCTCCTCGCGGCCGTGGAAGCGGAGGAAGGGGAAGTAGATGTTACGCTTGCAGCGGCCGGCGTCACAGAAGCGCGAGGCCGGACATTCGCTGTCGCTCTGGCAGGTGCCGGCCGCAGCGGGGGGAGAGGTCGCTGCCTCCGCGGCCGGTGCGGCCTTGGGCGTCTCGCTGGCCGCCGCGGGCGCCGACTCCTCTGCGGCAGGGGCGTCCTTCTCTTGATTCTGGTCTGAAGCCTGAGCCGGGGGATCGGCCGCATCGGTCGCAGTGGCAGGGGCGCGGCCATTGCGGAAGGGATCGAGGACAATGCCCGAGGGCGGGCTCGTTTGCGCCCACGCCGCGCCTGCGCCGGCGAGCGGCAGGGCCACCGTCAGGAGTAGGAGAAGACGCAATGTCGGTCCGTCAGGGAGTCATCTTCCACTCGCCGTTTTCCATGACCATATGGATCTCGGCGGTGAGGACTTCGTCGCCCTTGGCCTTCTGCACCTTGAGCGCGGCGTTGTCGCCGGTGATCTGGGTGGCCTTGATCTCGACCTTGGTGTCCTCGAGCTCTTTTTGCATCTTGCGCAGCTCGTCGCTGCCCTGGGCGAGCTGGGCGTTCACGAGGCCCTGGTACATGAGGGCGTAGCAGTCGATGAACCGCCGCTGGTCACCCTTCGAGAGGGCGTCGTACCAGAGCTTGAAGGTCTTTTCCGGGGAGGAGAACTCGGCGCGCGGGCGGGGGACCTCGAAGGAGACGGACTTCACCTTGTCCTTGGGGAGCTCGATCTTCTGCCCGCCGGCGACTTCGATGTGGAACAGACCCTCGTAATAATGGAGGAGCTTGCCGGCGACCTGGGTCTTGTCGATGAGCTGAAAGATCTCGGCGCGGGCGGGGGAGGTGACGAGCAGCCCCCCGGCGAGGATCAGGCCGAGTGCGATCCGAGGGCTCCGAAGATCAGTCCGCTGCATTGGTTCTCCGTCGAAAAAGCGCTCTCCCATACCGCGCACGAGCGCAGCATGTCAAGGCTTGGACCCGAGGCCGGGCCGAGCGGTTGCCAGTGTGTATCAGCGCCCGGGGGCGAGGATGTCGTCGTTCAGTTGATGGGACGAGGGGCGTGGACCGGTGGGCCGGGGTTTGCGCGTGGTGCCAGTGGGGCCCGGGGACGCGGGGGTGGTCGGTGAGGGGGGCTGGTTCGGGGCCGCCACGGGCCGGAGCACGAAGGACAGGGCCGCGTCGCGCTCGGTGAGACGTACCGCGCGCCGTTGATCCTCGTAGCCGTCCTTGTGGAGCGCGATGGAGGCCAAGGTCCCATCGGCCACGAGATCCTTGTCGAGCGGTGTGATGCCGAGGATCTCGCCCGTGTCCACGCGCTTGACCTCGGCGCCGCTCGGCTCGGAGGTGATCTGTAAGTGCGCCACCTTGGGCTTGGCGGGACGCTCGGCAGCGACCTGGGTCTCATCACCCCGGGGACCGGGCGGGGGAGCGGGGGGCCGCCGGAGCGCGACATAGCCGATCCCACCGACGAGGAGGAGGCCGGCGGCGATGCCGGCGACGAGGAGGCCGCCCGGCCGCCGGCTCTCGCCCGGCGAATGGATGAGGGTGGGCTGGGCCCCGGGCATCTTGGGCGCGACCTCGCCGCTCATCTGGGAGATGGTGGTGCCCTGGGGCGTCATGCTCCCCCCTCCCAGGCCGAGGACCTCAGGCGCGGAGGCATTGACGATGGTGGGCGCCTCGGCGCGGATCAAGGTGGCGGCCGAGGGCCCATGCGCCGCGCCGGCGAGCATCTCGGGCCCCGTCAGGGCGGCCTGGAGCTCTTCCATGGACTGGAACCGGGCCGCGGGATCCTTCTCGAGGGCGCGCGCGACGATGCGCTCGATGCCGGCGGAGAGGGCGGGGTTGAGCGTGCGCACGGGAGGGGCGCGCTCGGTCACGTGACGCACGAGGAGATCGGCGTAGCCTGCACCAACGAAGGGGAGGCGCCCGGTGCACATCTCGAAGAGCATGATGCCGAGCGAGTAGACGTCGGAGCGGGGGTCGACGGGGCGGCCCATACACTGCTCGGGGCTCATGTAGGAGGGCGTGCCGAGGAGCGTGCCGGCCTGGGTCTGGACCGCGGCGGCGCCGGTCTGGTCGTGCAGTTTGGCGATGCCGAAGTCGAGGAGCTTGACGAAGTCCCGGGCGGGGCCGACGAGGTGGACGTTCTCGGGTTTGAGGTCGCGGTGGATGATGTGCTGCCGGTGGGCGGCGGCGAGGGCCTCGGTGATCTGCCAGGTGATGTGGACGATCTGCGCCTCGGTCAGCCGTTCCCGCTGGAGGCGCGCGCGGAGCGACTCGCCTTCGAGCAGCTCCATGATGCAGTAATGGACGGTGCCGCGCCCCGGGGCCTCCATCTTGCCGAAGTCGAGGAGCTCGATGATATGGGGGTGGCGCAGGAGCGAGACGGCGCGCGCTTCGTTGAAGAAGCGTCCGACGACGTCGGGTTTGTCGGCGAATTCGCTGTGCAGGATCTTGATGGCGACGCGCTTGCCGATGAGCCCGTGCACGGCGAGGTACACCGTGCCCATGCCACCCACGCCAAGGGAGGAGGTGATGCGGTAACTGCCGATGTCGAGCCCGATGAGGTCGTCTGTCATTGCGTCCGGGGGTTACTTGTGCCTGTGATCCCTCTCAATCGCTGGTCAGCGTGCCGCCAGAGATTGGAGAAAGGAGGAAACGTTGATTCGTTCATACTGCCAGGTAGGAGTTGCAGCGGCAAGCAAGGGGCGGGGGCGCCTCGCGGCGCTCGGGGTGGTGGTGGGGGGCCTATGGCTATGGGCAGCGCCTGGGCGTGCGGCGCCTCGGGCGCAGGAGGGCACAACCACGCTGGTGCTGGTGGGGACGACGGATGTGCACGGCCACGTGGAGTCCAAGGCCGAGATGCTGCGCCTCGCCGGGGGGGAGACGGTCGCGGTCGAACGGGGTGGGGCGGCGCTCTTCGGGGGCTATCTGGCCAACCTGCGCGCGCGCTATCCGGGGCACGTGGTGCTGGTGGACAGCGGCGACATGATGCAGGGGATGCTCGTGTCCAACCTGGGCGAGGGACAGGTGATGATGCGGGCGATGAACGTGCTCGGGTACGCGGCGGCGGCGGTGGGCAACCACGAGTTCGACTTCGGGCCGGCGGGGCCGGCGGCGATGCCGGCCAAGCCCGAAGACGATCCGCGGGGGGCGATCAAGGCGCGCCTGCGCGAGGCGCACTTTCCCTGGCTGAGCTGCAACATCGTGACGGAGGACGGCAAGCCGCTCGCGCCGGGGGTGAAGCCGTTCACGCTGATCGAAGTGGATGGGGTGCGCATCGGTCTCGTGGGCGGGACGAGCGAGGACACGCCGCACACCACGCTCTTGCCCAACCTCGTGGGGCTGCGTGTGGAGCCGCTCGCGCCGGCGGTGATCCGGGCGGCGGCGGCGGCGCGGGCGGCGGGCGCGACGGTGGTGGTGGCGCTCGTGCACGCGGGCGGCCAGTGTCATCGCTTCGATCAGCCGGGCGGGCTCGCGGACCCGGCGAGCTGCGAGAACGACTCCGAGGTGTTCCGGCTGGCGCGGGCGCTCGCGGCGGCGGGGGAGGCGAGCCGGGTGGATGCCATCTTCGGTGGCCATACCCATCAGGGGGTGGCGGGGGTGGTGGCGGGGATCCCGGTGGTGCAGGCGTTCGATTATGGCCGCGCCTTTTCGCGGATCGATCTCACGGTGGAGCGGCGCACGGGGCGGGTGGTGCCGGGCGGCGTCGTGATCCAGCCGCTCACGGAGATCTGCGCCCAGGTGACGGACGAGGTGGCCTCCTGTGCGCCGTCGCGCGCCCGGGGGCGGCAGGTGGTGCCGGCGCGCTACGAGGGGCGGCCCGTCGTGCCGGACGCCAAGGTGCAAGCGGTGATCGCGGCGGATGTACAGAAGGTGGTGGAGCTGCGCGAGCGGCGGGTGGGGATCCGGTTGGAAACACCGATCGGGCGGACCTCGTCGCGCGCCGAGTCGCCGCTCGGGCATCTGGTGGCCGATGTGATCCGCGAGGCCACGCACGCGGACGTGGGGATGACCAACGGGGGTGGGCTGCGCGCCGACCTGCCGGCGGGGGAGCTGACGTATGGGTCGCTCTTCGAGACGCTGCCGTTCGACAATCGCTTGGCCACCTTGCGGATGAGCGGGGTGGCGCTGCGCGCGCTACTCGGCCGCAACCTGATGGGCAACAAGGGGGTGCTGAACGTCTCGGGGGTGCGGGTGGAGGCGCGCTGCGAGGGGGAGAAGCTGGTGGTCCTGCTGCGTCGCGAGGATGGCCAGCCGCTCGAGGACGCGGGCAGCTATCTGGTGGGGGTGAACGACTTCCTCGCGCTCGGGGGGGATGACTTCGGGGGCACGCTCGCCGCGCTCCCGGCCGACGCGGTGCACATCGACGCGGCCGGGCCGACGCTACGCGACGTGGTGGCGATGGCTCTGGGGCGGAGGGGGGGGACGTTGCGGGCGGATGAGCCGCGCCTCGCCACGCCGCGGATGATGTTGCCGGGCCCTCGCCCCATTCTCTGCGGCGGGGGGAGCCCCGGGGCGGGGAATCCGGGGGAGGTCCATGGGGCCCAGCAGCCTGCGCCCCACCCGGCCGCGTCCTCACCCTCTCCTTCACCCTCTTCCGCTCCTCCGCCGGTCCCACCCGTCCGCCGTTGACGCTACGCCAAGCTCCTGAAGAATAAGCTCTTTTGTCCTCTCCCACTGGCCAGCGGTCGGGCTGTGCCGAGAATCATGTCCGATGGACTGCGAAAATGAATCCGTCCTGGTGGTGGACGATGACGAGCCGGGGCGGGAGGCGCTCACCCTGCTGCTCGAAGAGGATGGGTACGAGGTGCGGCAGGCGGCGAGCGGCGATGAGTGCCTGGCGCTGATGGGCCGCACGCTGCCGGATCTGGTGCTGCTCGATGTCTCGATGCCGGGGCTGGATGGGATCGAGACGTTGCGCCAGCTGCGGGAGCGGCATCGCGGGCTGCCGGTGATCCTGCTCACGGGACACCGCATCGATGCCGAGAGCATTGGCACGGGGATCGTGCTCGGCGCCGAGGAGTACCTCATCAAGCCGGTGCGCCCCCGGGAGCTCAAGGCGCGGGTGCGCGCGCTCCTCGATCGATCGCGGGCGCGGCGCACGAGCGAGTCGCTACGCATCGAGCAGATGGCCATGCTGGTCCACGATCTGCGGCAGCCGCTCGCGGCGGTGTCCCTGCGGGGCGAGTTCCTGGCCGAGGAGGGGGGCACGCCCGAGGTGCAGCGCATGGGCGAGAACATCCGCAGCTCCTGCCAGCAGATGAATTTTCTCATCAACGCGGTGCTGACGCTGGCGCGGCGTGCGGCCACCGGGATGGATCTCGAGCGCAAGCGCAGCTCGGTCGAGCCCATCGTGGCGGACGTGGTGGAGCAGCTCCGGCCGCTGGCCGAGCAGCGGCACATCTCGATAGCGGTCGATGCGACGGGGCGCAACCTGGCGGACGTGGACGAGTTTCGCCTGGTGCAGGTGCTCCACAACCTGCTCGGCAACGCGCTCAAGTTCACGCCGCAGCGCGGCTCGATCGCGGTGCACTGCGAGCGGCGGGGGGACTGGATCGAGCTGGCGGTGGAGGACAGCGGTCCGGGCGTGGCGCCGGAGGATGCGCGCCGTATCTTCGAGCGCTGGGTGCAGACGGACGCGGGGCGGGAGCGCGGGGGCACGGGTCTCGGGCTGGCGATCGCCCGCGAGATCGTGGAGGCACACGGCGGCGAGATCCATTGCGAAACGCGCCCCGGTGGAGGGGCGCGCTTCTGGTTCACGCTGCCGGCGGCCGTGACGGCGGCCGTGGCTACTGGGTAGTCAGGCCGAAGGGGAAGGTGTCGACGCTGGAGATCGCGCCTCCGCGGTCGGTCGCGGGGAAGAAGACCAGCGCGGGATAGCGCTGGCCGTCGATGTAGAGGTCGAAGTACACGGGCTCGGTGTCGGCCACGAAGTCAAAGCCGTCGAGGTTGTCGTAGGCGAAGGCGTCGAAGTCGATGCGCTGACCGCCGGTGGTGTTGACGGGCGATGACAGGATGTCGCCGCGCTCGAGCGGGCAGACGCCGCTGTTGCAGCCCCGCACGACCTGGTCGAAGCGGCCGGGGGTGTAGACCGAGCCGTAGAACTCACGGTAGGTGCCGCTCGCGTTCGAATCACCGGTCCAGATGAGGCGGTAGGACCCCCCCACGTTGGCGGTGATGCCGTAGCCGGCCTGGGAGCCGGGCTCCACGACGGTGCCGGCGCCTGGGGAGATGCGATAGATGGGGGTGTTGGGGTTGTTCGGTACGGCGCCGCCGACGCCGCCCGGGTGCGTGTACCGATCGCCGCCGCAAGCGGCGATGCCGACGGCGGCGAGGACTGCCAGGACCACTGATGCTCTCACGTTCATGAAGGGCCTCCTTAAGCCAGAGGAATAGGCACTTGGCTCTTGCCTGCCACTTCGACGCACGGGCGAGCGAACCTATTCTTGCTACGGGCGCACGAAGAGCGAGCGTCCTCTCGTTAGCGGAGGCGACAGTCGTGGTTCGCGGGGGGCTTTCGAGGGGGGGCGGGACTTGCGGAGGCTATCTTGAAGAGGGGATCAGGAAGCGAGAGGGGGGGCGCAGTAGACGATGGTCAACGCGGTCTTTTCCTCGTCCACCAGGCGCTGACACAGGGCATCGAGCTCTCGATCACAGTCGACGACCACGGCGCCGGAGCGAAGGGCCACGATCCCCTCGCCGCCCTGGGGATCAATGGCCAGCCAGTGCTCGCGTAAGTCCGGGTCCGACTGACTGAGTTCTTGCAATTCTGATTGCGACATGATGGGTCACCGTTTGTTGACCGCTTTTACCGCGGGTTGATTCGCATTGTCAAGTTGGCCCCTGGCGCCCTGCGTCAAGCTGGTTACTTGCTGACCTGGTCCTCGAGCGGAGGCAGGTCCTCGATGTTGGGCAGGAGCACGATCTCGATGCGGCGATTCTGCCGGCGGCCATCTTCACTGTCGTTCTTGGCGACAGGCAATTGATCGGCAAAGCCGGCGGCAGAGATGCGCTCGGCCGGCATGCCGCCGTCTTTGACCATGAAGTGCAAGACCTCGACGGCGCGGGCGGTCGAGAGCTCCCAGTTGTCCTTGAAGCGCCCGCCGCGCGCCAGGCCCTGATTGTCGGTGTGTCCGGCGACCTGGAACTTGCGGTCTTGGATGTCGGCCAGAATGCGCGTCACTTCTTTGAGCGCGTCCTTGCCTTCTTTCTTGAGATCGGTCTTGCCGGGGTCGAAGAGGATGTTGTCGGCCAGCTTGACCAGCATGAGGCCGTTGCGGATCTCGACCTTGAGCTTGCCCGAGTCGACCATCGCCTTGAACTTGCTCACGAGATCGCGGAACTGCTTGTTGCGCAGCTCGGCCTGCTCCTGGGCCTTGCGCAGCTCCTCGACGCGCTTGCGCGCCTCGGCGAGCTCGGCTTCGCTCTTGCTCGCGGTGCTGCCGAGGGAGGTCAGGGTGGCCTTGAGCTCGTCGCGCTCCTTCTCGAGATCTTTGATGTTTTTCTGGGCCGCCTCGCTCGCCTTGCGCTCCATGTCGAGCTGCGCCTTCATCTTCTCGAGCTCGTTGACGCGGGCGTTGTAGAGCTCCTGGTTGACGCCGCAGCCGGCGCCGCCGAGCGCGACGAGGGGCAAAGCCAGGGTCAGGGCGAGGGCCAGGGATTGATATAGGGGTCTCATGTGTCCTCCTTGAAGTGGTCTTGGCGATTCAATCATGGTCTTGCATGGGGTTGAGATGTGAGCGGGTGCTAGGCACGGGCTCGCTTGGGGGTCATGAATAAATGATCGAGGCGATGGAGACGACCGAGCCTTGCTCGGCGGGGCACTGGGCGTAGGCGGCCAGGCGCCCGGTGCCAGGCCGGGCGGCGGTGAGCATGCCATAGATAGGGGCGAGGCCACAGACGCGTCGCCGGTCGCGTTCGGCGGCGATGGCGGAGAACCAGCCGGCGGCGTCGCCGCCCAGCACGGGGGCGAGGGTGGCCTGGTCGCGCTGTTCCAGGGCGGCGGTGTCGGAGGGGCCGAGCGGCTGTGGGTCGCCATACCGCGGGCCGACGTGGGCCAGGTCGGCGGCGGCGATCCACAAGACCCGGCGCCCGGCTAGCACCTGCTGGAGCGCGGTGAGGAGGCCGCCCACCCGCTCATCGTTGGCGGGGTCGGCGCCTTGCTCGATGAACTCGTAGAGGGTGCCGCACAGGATGGGGAGGACGGCGACCTGGGGGCGCCGGCCGTCGGGGCCGTTGTCGTCCAGGGCGGGGCCGAGGAGGTGGCGCAACCACACCATCTGGAACTCGAGCGAGTGTTCGGCGCGGTGGTGGAACTCGTCGGCGAACAGGGTGGCGCCCTGGCCGATGAGCTCGGTGGTGTGGGCAGCGACGGCGCGCACGAGATCCACCTCGGTGCGCACGAGGCCGAGGGGGGTGGCGTAGTGCTTGGTGGTGAGGATGAAGGGGTGCTCGATGCCGTTGTGGGCGGTACCGAGGACGACGATCACCTCCGGGCGTTCGCTGGCGTCGGCGAGCGGGCGATAGGCCCAGGCGTAGGCCGGGCCGCCGCGCTGGAAGTCGATGTGGGGGGCGATGAGGGCCCGGGGGAGAGGGGCGGTGCCGGGGCGCGCGGGGCCGGGGCCTTGGGGGTGGGAGAAGTAACTATCGAGCTGGTGGGAGAGTTGTTCAGGGTCGGTGGGGTAGCTGCGGCCGGCGTGCAGGGCGGGGCGCACTTCGGCGCGTGCGTAGTCGCCCAGCACGCGCGCGGCCTGGTCGCGAAAATGCTCGGAATCGAGGAGCAGGGCGCGATCGAGATCGGCGAGCAGACCATCGAGGGCCGGGCGCGGGAGCTTCTGGCGGTAGCGGCGGAAGAATTCTTCGCAGATCTCGTCGCGGGTGGTGTCGCCGTCCAGGAGCGCCACGACCGCGGCTGCCGCCGGGGGCAGGGTGGTGACCTGCTCGGCCAGGAGCGAGGGGTCGCGCAGGGCCAGGAGTCTCTGGCCGCGGTGCTCGATGGGGAAGCATTCCAGCGGCCGGAGCCGAGGACGGTCACTCATGGCGGCGGAGTATAGCAGGAGGGCGGCTGGGTCTGCTGCTGTCGTACATGGGGGATGGTGTGCGGGCAGGGGTGGGGGAGGGCCCTGCAAGCGGTGGTGGCGTAGGGCGCAAGGGTTGGTGGAGTAGGTCGCAAGGGTTGGTGGAGTAGGTCGTAAGCGTTGGTGAGTAGGTCGTAAGCGTTGGTGAGTAGGTCGTAAGGGTTGGTGGAGTAGGTCGTAAGGGTTGGTGAGTAGGTCGTAAGGGTTGGTGGAGTAGGTCGTAAGGGTTGGTGAGTAGGTCGTAAGGGTTGGTGAGTAGGTCGTAAGGGT
>DATAGU010000358.1:0-2979 GCA_036263495.1 Polyangia bacterium
CCCTCCACGGGAACCCGCCTTCGGTAGGAGGGCCTGGACAGCGGCCCAGCCGACGGGGCCCATGCTTGCGTGCACGGGACCACGCGCCTATGGTTCGCGCATGGTCCTCCCTTCCGGTTCAGTCCCCTTTGGCCGAGAGACCTCCTCCAATGAGGTCGCCCGCGTCCTCAACGCCTTCATGGAGCACCGCCTCTACTCGCTCGCCAAGGATCAGTACTCGGCCACCGTGCGCGACTGCTTCATCAGCCTCGCGCTCACCGTGCGCGACCAGCTCACGGCGCGCTGGATCGCCGCGCAGCAGCGCTACTACAAGAAGGACGCCAAGCGCGTCTATTACCTGTCGGCCGAGTTCCTCCTGGGCCGCGCGCTCACCAACAACCTCATCAACCTCGGCCTCTACGAGACCGCGCGCGAGGCCATGCGCATGGCCGGCATCGACTTCGACGAGATCGCCGAGCAGGAGTTCGACGCCGGCCTGGGCAACGGTGGCCTCGGTCGCCTCGCCGCCTGCTTCCTCGACTCCCTGGCCACCCTCGCCATGCCCGGCTACGGCTACGGCATCCGCTATGAGTTCGGCATGTTCGACCAGGAGCTCAAGAACGGCTACCAGGTCGAGCGCCCCGACGAGTGGCTGCGCTTCGGCAACCCCTGGGAGGTCGCCCGCCCCGAGTACGCCGTCCCCGTCCACTTCGGCGGCCACGTCGAGGAGCGCCTCGACGAGAAGAAGCACCTCCGCGCACACTGGCTCGACACCGAGCAGGTCCTCGGCGTGCCCTACGACATGCCCATCGCCGGCTACGGCCCCACCGCCAACGTCAACACCTTGCGCCTGTGGCGCGCCCGCGCGAGCTCCGAGTTCGACCTCTCCTACTTCAACAACGGCGACTACGAGCGCGCCGTCCTCGACAAGAACCGCTCGGAGACCATCTCCAAGGTCCTCTACCCCTCGGACGTGCAGGTCTTCGGCAAGGAGCTGCGCCTCCGGCAGCAATACTTCTTCGTCGCCTGCGCCCTCCACGACATCCTCCGCCGCCACCGCATCCTGCACCAGACCTTCGACAACTTCGCCGACAAGGTCGCCATCCAGCTCAACGACACCCACCCCGCCGTGGCCATCCCCGAGCTCATGCGCCTCTTCGTCGACGAGCACGACCTCCCGTGGGAGCAAGCCTGGGAGCTCACCGTCCGCACCTTCGGCTATACCAACCACACCCTCCTGCCCGAGGCCCTCGAGACCTGGCCGGTCGATCTCTTCGGCCGCAACCTGCCGCGCCACCTCAGCATCATCTTAGAGATCAACCGCCGCTTCCTGCGCCAGGTGCGGAGCCGCTTCCCGCACGACGAGACCCGCCTCGGGCGCATGTCGCTCATCGACGAGGGCGCCCCCGGCGATCCCGGCTCGCGGCGCATCCGCATGGCCTACCTCGCCGTGGTCGGCTCGCACTCCGTCAACGGCGTGGCCCTGCTCCACACCGAGCTCCTCGAACGCCAGCTCCTCGGCGACTTCTACGAGATGTGGCCCGAGCGGTTCAACAACAAGACCAACGGCGTCACCCCACGGCGCTGGCTCCTCGCCACCAACCCCGCGCTGGCGGCCGCCATCAGCGCCCGCATCGGCGAAGGCTGGATTACCGACCTCGACCAGCTGAGCCGCCTCGTCCCGCTCGCCGACGACGCCACCTTCCGCGCCGAGGTGCGCACCATCAAGGCCGCGTCCAAGGCCGCCTTCGCCCGCTACGTCGCCCGGCACTTCAAGTTCACCATCGATCCCACCACCCTGTTCGACGTGCAGGTCAAGCGCATCCACGAGTACAAGCGGCAGCTCCTCAACCTCCTGCACATCATCACCCTCTACCTGCGCATCAAGCACCAGGACCACGAGGTGGGCAACCAGGTCGTCCCGCGCACCTTCATCTTCGGCGGCAAGGCCGCGCCCGCCTACGTGGCCGCCAAGACGATCATCAAGCTCATCAACGCCGTGGCCGACGTCATCAACGAGGACCCGCAGGTCAAAGACCGCCTGCGCGTCCTCTTCCTGCCCAACTATCGCGTATCGCTCGCCGAGAAGATCTTCCCCGCCGCCGATCTCTCCGAGCAGATCTCGACCGCCGGCAAGGAGGCCTCGGGCACGGGCAACATGAAGCTCGCCCTGAACGGCGCCCTCACCATCGGCACCCTCGACGGCGCCAACATCGAGATGCGCAATGAAGTCGGCGCCGAGAACTTCTTCCTCTTCGGCCTCACCGCCGCCGAGGTGCAGGCCCTGCGCGACCAGGGGTACCGGCCGCGCGAGTACGTCGATCGCGACCCGGAGCTCAAGAGCGTCCTCGACCTCATCTCCTCGGGCTTCTTCTCCCCCGAGCAGCCCGACCTCTTCCGCCCCCTCGTGCAAGCGCTCCTCGACACCGACCCCTACATGCTGCTGGCCGACTTCCGCGCCTACGTCGAGTGCCAGGAGGCCGTGAGCCAGGCCTATCGCGACCCCGAGCGCTGGACCCGCATGTCCATCCTCAACATCGCCAAGATGGGCCGGTTCTCCTCCGACCGCACCATCCGCGAGTACGCCCGCGAGATCTGGAAGGTCGACCCCGTCCCCGGCTAGCGCGGGCTCAGCGAACTGCCTCCCATGTCTCGATCTGGAGTCCGGCCACCCGCTCGAACGCCTGGACGTTGGAGGTTACGACGATCAGCCCTCGCGACAGCGCAATCGCTGCGATGAGCAGGTCGTTGGCGCCGATAGGTCTCCCCTGCCGGTACAGGTCAGCCTTGATGCGACCATACATCCGAGCAGCCTCTCCATCGAAGGGGAGACTCATGAACGAGGCGAGGAATTCCTCGAGAGCCGCCAGATTGCGCTCGCGCCGCGCACTCTTTTCTACACGTAAAAAAGTTCCGCCTTGACGATGTCGCAGCGCAACAACTCCGCCGGCGGAAGTGCCGCGAGCCGCCGCCACATGGGGCTCCGGGCGTCGTCGAGCA
>DATAGU010000359.1:0-4960 GCA_036263495.1 Polyangia bacterium
ATGATTGTGATCACTCGCGGTCTCCTACGCATCGAATCCCTGGTAGCTTTGCTTTCCAGTGGAACAAATGCTTTCCTTCGGCTCTGCGAAGCGGTCCCTATCCTACTTTCCGACGGTGCAGACATGTGATCAATGGTCAGCTCCTATACAGCGTTGCGCGGGCTCGCCCCTCGGAGCCATGCCTTGAGGGCAGAGCGCAGGAACAACATCCGCCGCCCCAGGCGCCGGTGCGGAACCTCATGGCGGTTCGCAGCGGCGTAGAGCGTCCACGGGCTGACGCCAAGGAAGGCTGCAGCCTCCTTCGCCGTCATTACCGCGTCATCAAGGTCCTGGGCAGTAGCACCAGGACGGTTCGTCGTATCCAGCGAGGTCTTCGTTGAAGTGTCCATGACAGGTAATAGCGAGAACGCACCCATGGAATTTGCGGCAGGCGGACTCAAGCGAGGCTCTCCCACCCGAGCCGCCCCCGTACCCGGTTGATCTCCGACCTCACCTTGCCGTCATCCACTCCCGCGGCGAAGGAGAGCCAGCCGGGCGTGAACACGCAGCTCATGGCGGTGTTGAAGAACCCGGCCACGTTGCAGCCCAGGGGCTGGACGTAGTCGCCGTCGAAGACCAGGACGTCGTCTGACCCCGCGAGGACCGCCGTGTGCGCCAGGCCCTCCACCAGCGGTGCGAGGTCCAGGACCTGGACCCGCTCGCCGTCCACGACCTCGTAGCCCAGGCGGCGCGCGTAGCCTGCCGCGTTCTGGCGCAGGGTCGGCAACACGAGGCGGTGCCTGCCCGGGGGTGCTCCGCTGTCGCCCCTGAACATCACCTCGATGCTGAAGCCGTCGGCGGCGAGGTAGAGCGCGAGCAGGTCGTCGGGTACGAGGCCGCGGGCCTCCGACACGGTGGCCTGGCGGGCGGGCGGGCCCACCCGGAACTCCGCCGCCTCGACCGCCCGCTCTTCGGCGAGCCAGCCCACGAAGCCGCGAAGCACGTCGACGATGCACTGGGCGGGCTCCAGGTCAGGCCTCGCGGTTTGGTGCAGGCGCCCGCCGTTGTGTCTCTCAGGAGGCATCTGAGCCACCAGTTGGCTTGTTGCGGAGGCCGAAGGCGCGCGCCTTGCCGTACAGCGTCGTGCGCGCGAGTCCCAACTCGCGTGCGGCTGCGGTCAGGCAGCCGTCGTGACGGGCGAGGGCTTGCGCGATCACCTCCCGCTCGATCTCCTTCAGGGGCTTCCCGGCGAGCCAGCTGGGCAACACTGGAGAGGAGACATAGGGAGCGCCTGGGGCCTGGCCACCACCTTCACGATAGGACGCACCGTCCACCGGAGCGTGCCGCTGCGTGCCCCAGGCTGTCTCGGGCGGCAGTGGCGCAATGATCTGCACCTGGACCTGGAAATCCTCTGGCTGCAACGTCTCGCCTCCGAGCGCGATGGCCCGCTGGACCGCCTGCCGCAGCTCGCGCACGTTGCCGCACCAGGGTTGGGCCTGCAGCCACTCCAGCACCTCGCCGGGGAGCTGCGGCCTCCTTCGGTGCTGCGCGGCCTCCGAGAGGAACTTCTCCACGAGTGGTGGGATGTCCTCGGGCCGCTCGCGTAGGGGCGGCACGTGGAGCGGCACTCCCACAATCCGGTGGTACAGGTCTTCTCGGAAGCGACCAGCCCTGACCTCCTCGATGAGGTTGCGGTTGGTGGCGCTGACGACTCGCACCTCCACGGTGATCGGAGTGCTGGCCCCGACAGGGCGCACCTGGCCGTCCTCCAGCACCCGGAGGAACTTGGCCTGGAGGGTGGGCGGCATGTCGCCGATCTCGTCCAGGAACAGGGTGCCGCCGTCCGCCTCGACCAGCAGGCCCTTGCGCGCCTCGACCGCGCCGGTGAAGGCCCCGCGCGCATGGCCGAACAGCTCGGACTCGGCGAGCGAGAGAGGCAACGCGGCGCAGTTCACCGGGACGAAGCCCTTGCGGCGACCGCTGGCGTCGTGGATGAGGCGGGCGATGATCTCCTTACCCACACCGGTCTCGCCCGTGACCAGGACGGGGACAGGCGAGGAGCTGATGCGTCGGGCGAGCCGGAGGAGGCGCCGCATGGCCGGGCTCTCTGCGACGGCGTTCGCGCCAGAGCGCTCGGGGCCGATGCCGGCGGAGGGCGCGTGAGTTGTGGTCGTCATCAGCGTCCCTCCCCTGGTCCACGGCGCGCCGTGCGCTCACCGAGGAGCGCCAGCTGCTTCTCGGCCTCGGCGAGGGCCTCCTCGGCGAACTCCACCGTGACCGTCACGAGGACGTGGAGCCGCTCGACGGCACGCTGGTCCTCGGGTTCGCTCCTCCGGAGCGGGGGGAGGGACTCCAGCGAGTCCCGGGCAGCTCTGGCGATGGCCTCTACTCGGGCGACCTGGTAGCCTTCTTCTTCCAGCACGACGGTTAGGCAAGCCCGGAGATCTTCGTCGTCCTCTACCACAAGCAGGTGCGATCCTGCGTTCACCGATCCTCTCCGTGCGGATTGAGTAAGAGCTGCATCGCTAAATCCCAGCGATCACTGAGCGCTAGAGCACGCAAGTGCAAGATATGTCGCCCGCGGGAACCGGCGAGACCCGAGGCCATCTCATGGCTATTCATGTCGAGTCTGACGCTGGGGACCGGACGTTAGAGGATGGGCGCTCGTGCGTTACTGCCGTGCGCTGTGCAGTGACAGGACCTTGCCGTCGGTGGGTAGAGCGAAGCTGAGCCTGGCCACCTCCCGCCCGAGGTAATCAGGCGCAAGGTGCGCGTATCGCTGTGTCATCTCGATGGACGCATGCCCCAGCAGCTCCTTGACCGTGTAGAGAGGGATCTTGCTCATGACGGCATGGAGCGCATCGACCCAGAGCAATGGCCACGTGCGCTCCCGCTGTGTCATGGAGCAAGGGCAGCGGCGGCGTGTCAGGCGCCGCTGCGGTTCCGCGCTACGAGTCCTTCGATGCCGGAGGGGTGGATGCGGTCCTCAAGCGAGATCCGCGCCCGCTCGGGTGGCCGGGCGTGCCCGTGCTCGTGCCCGCCCAGGACTGCATGTTGACATGATGGCCGTCAGTGTGACTTTGTCAAACCGTGACGCCGCTGCCCGCTGCCGTGGTCGTACCCCTCCTCGAGGGCTCGGCAATGTTGCTGTTCCCCGTGACGATGGGACTCTCGACGGTGTTGAGTCTAGCGGGGGCGCCGAGTCCGTACTCGATCGTCGCCGTCAGCGAGGGCCTCACGCGCACCCGTCTCCTCTACCCGGCGTGGCTCGCGGTGGCCGTTGGGTGGATCTTGGTCGGGCTCTCGCGAGCGTGGGCCTCATCGTTGCCCTCGTCAGTAGCCCTCGGCGTGTCTGTTACAGCAACGCTCCTCGCGCTCAGTGTACTCGGCGCGCAGGTCTGGCTGCAAACTGCGCTCGCCGCCGAGCTCGGCGACGCCTCGGCACGGGTAGTGCAGGGCAATCCTGTAACCGTCGTTGATGCAGGCGGCACCTTGGTCGCGCGCCGCCGCGGCCCAGAGCCTGCGTGGTCGCTCCCGTCGGCCCGCCGCGGCGTCACGATCTTCCTGCTCGCGACCGTAGCCGCCGCCGCCCTCTTCGTGGGTATGATGTTGGCGCTCGGCGCAGCAGGCTCCGCGGCCCGCTCCCTCCAGTGCCTATTGCTTACGGGTTCGTGGATGTCGCTCGGCGTGATCGGCGTCGATCTGGTCGAGGATGTCTGGCCAGGATTCACGAGCGAAGCAGGCCTGGCGCGCGCCTCGCGTTACTACTCGCAGATCTTCGAGCAGTGGAGGAACCCAGTCGTGCTAGCCGCGTTTCTGGTCGTGATCCTCGGCGCGCCGCTGGCTTGGACTCTCGGGCTCGTGCCGGCCAGTGTCACGCTCTTCCCCGTATGGATCGCGGGGTGCATCTGCTTCACGACACTGTGGAACCAGGTTCTGCTGAAGAATGGCGTCGTCGCGAGTCGTCTTCCGCTGCCAGCATGGGTGAACGAATACAGCGCCGCACGACCGCTGTGGGCGCACTTCTTTGCCGTCATCCACACCGTCATGGCCATATGCTTGATCGCCGGTCTCGGCGGGCTGCACCGTACGCTGGCCTGACATTGCCGCGAGCTGCTAAGGACTGGCCATTCACTGGGGCGTAGATCGGGGAATCGCCCCCTGTCCCCTCAGGGTTCCCCGAGATCCGAGTCCACGCGCATGGACTGGCCAAGCTCGGGCGTTCCGTTCGTAGGCCCACGGCCATCTCCAAGGCGTCGAGGTGCGGCCGGCGGCGTTCGTGGCGGTTCGTGCGAGGTGGGCGCTGGGGGCTTGCAGGAGGGCAGGGAGGCGATGGAGCGCGGACGCGGAAGCAGAGAGGCGGTGGCGCGCGAGGGCCTATCCGGCCCGCCCGTGTAGCGGTAGGATCTTCGCCTCGGTGGGCGTGGCGAAGTTGAGCCGCGCCACCTCGCGCCCGAGGTAGTCCGGGGCGAGGTGCGCGTATCGCTGGGTCATCTCGATGGATGCATGCCCCAGCAGCTCCTTGACCGTGTAGAGGGGGATCCCGCTCATGACCGCGTGCGCCGCGAACGTGTGCCGTAGCGCGTGCCAGGGCTTGTCTGGGGTGTGGCAGCGAGCGCCCCGGAGTAGATCCGGCAGCCCCAGCAACTCGGCCCGATTCAGCATTCGGTAGCCCCGCCGGCCCGCGATCGGAAAGACCAGCCCCTCGGGCGTCTCGGGGCATCGCTCCCGCCACTGGCGAAGGACGCACGCCAGCTCGGAATGCAGCGGCAGATGGCGGATCTTGCCGCCCTTGGGCAGCCGGCGGTAGGACCGGGCCACCGTCAGCCGGTTCGCTGTAAAGTCGAGATCCCGCCACCGCAACCCGGCCAGCTCGCCGCGCCTCAATCCCGCATAGATGCACACCGCGATCATGGCGCACACCAGCGGTGGGCCGTCCTCCTCGGTGCGGGCGAGCAGGCGCCCGACTTCGGCCGCATCG
>DATAGU010000360.1:0-3411 GCA_036263495.1 Polyangia bacterium
TCCAGGGCGAGAGTTACCGCCTCAAGCACAAGAAGCGCGCCGGCCTGATCGGCGCCTCGCAGCGGGGTTAATTCACCAGGGAGCGAGGAGGGGTCAAAATTA
Source organism: Polyangia bacterium (assembly GCA_036263495.1). Classification (GTDB taxonomy): domain Bacteria; phylum Myxococcota_A; class Polyangia; order Palsa-1104; family SHYY01; genus DATAGU01. The sequence goes on from DATAGU010000360.1 coordinate 103, forward strand.
CTGTCGCTGGAGGGGTCAAAAATAGTGTCGCTTGACAGGGCTTATCTGGGGCGTGGCAGCGAGCGCCCCGGGTAGCCCCGGCAGGCCCAGCAACTCCGCGCGATTCAGCATCCGATAGCCCCGCCTCAGGTCGCCTCATGGCGCCGTGGAGGCACCGCCGTCCCCGCAGCGGCCTGCAGTCCGAATCACCTTCGCGTGGAGCGAGCGATTTCTGCCAGATCCTCGCTCGTTGGTGCCTTCCGTCACTAGACATGAAGCCATCTTACCGTGCCTCGAGAGGCACCTAGCGCTTGCTCTCCATCTGTGTTGGGATCTACCTGACCCGCCCGGGCAGCCTGCGGGGAGCGAGCTGCGCCGCGCCGCCGCCGCTGCAAAAGTGAATATTCGGTGGCGACGGTGAGCGGCCCGAGCCGGACCGCCGCCTCCTCCAGCGAGCTGGCCAGGCGCAGCGCCGGCGCCCGCTGCGACCCCGAGGTCGCGGTGCGCGAGGCCGTGGTCAACGCACTCGTCCACCGTGACCTGCGGCGGGCCGGGCGGGTGGCGGTCCGCGTCTTCTCCGACCGCATCGAGGTGTGGAGCCCAGGCGGTCTGGCCGAGGGGCTCACCGACATCGACGACCTCCTGCGCGAGGGCGGCGTTTCGCACCCCCGCAACCCGCTCCTGGCCGCCGCCGCCCGCTCCCTCGGCCTCGGCGAGCAGCTCGGCCGCGGCCTTCCGGTGATGGGCCGTGCCGGCGGCTCCTACACCCGCCGCGTCGAGATCCGCGCCTCGCCGCGCGACGTGCTGGTCACGCTGCCTTCGCGCTGGCTCGGCCCACAGTCCCCCAGCCAGCTCAGTTGACGAGCGATACCTCACGGCAGCGAGGCGGCATCGCACTGCCCTCAACCCCCTCCACGGGCGGCATCACGCCGGCACAAAGTGGATTGTGGTGCCGATGATCCACACCCGGAGCACGTCGATCATCGAAGTGCTGAACGACCCACGCGCTCAAACCTCCCTGCGCCTATGCCGAGCGCCCGCAACATCTCTTGTACTTCTTGCCGCTATCACAGGGGCAGGGGGTGTTACGGCCGACGGGTGTGGGCGGAAACGACGCAGAAGAGCGGGGCGGCGGCGTATCTGGCGGGTCGATATAGGCCACCATCGATGAGGCCTCGGCCTTCAGGCAGGCCCGCAGGACCAGCTCGGCCACCTCCGCACTGGGGATCTCGATCGTCGCGCTCGGATAGCGACGCCGGACCGTGGCGATGCGCTTGTCGAGCTCCAGCAGGATCGCTCGAGCCGCGTCCGGCGGCACAGGCAGGCTTGCGCCGGTGCTCATCCAATAGCCCTCGGAGCGGCCAGGAATGTCTATCCGCATGATCCTCGCGCCGATCAGCATGCCCGCCTCGGCAGAGTGCGAGAGCCCGAGGTCCATCAGGAGGAGCGGCGAAGGGACAAGCGGGCTCGTGAGAAGCACCCCCTGACCGGGGATACACTGCTCGATCTTGAAGAGGTCGAAACGGGCCCGGCGCATGGCATCGAGGAACCGCTCCTCGTCCGGGCTGCCGCTCTCTCCTCGCTCCTCACTCCACCGTTCCACCGCGTTGCGCGGGTCGCCGGGTCGAATGCGGACGTCATGGATGGCCAGGTCGGCGAGGACATCGACCTCGTGCCTCGCGCCGAACACGAGGGTGCCTCTCTTGAGCAAGCCAAGCCGCCGCCCGGCCTCCTTGAGCTCCTTGCGCTCAAGCGTCTTGACGAGCTTGCCATTGATAACCTTGCTGGCGGCGCGGAGCCGCAGGTAGTCCTGGATGAGCGAAGCGTTCTGCATGGCAGCATCATGTGCAGCCACGACGCGATTGACAAGGGGGGGACGCCCTGAATCCCATCATCGAGCGCCTCCACCTACACTCTCCGGATCCCCACCATCGAGCCGGTCCTATCTCCCATCATTCAGGTGGCGTGGTATCACCAGTCCAGACGGTGGCCGCGTGCTCGCGCTGGTGGCTTCGCGCACCGCGGTCGGGACGGCAACACTCTGCGTTCGATCGCCGCCGCCGCGAAGTTGAGCCGCAAGATCATGGGTCGCGATGGCATCGAGCGCACCCCATCCACGCATCTGACTCTGGACTCACGCTGGCGATGACGCCGCCGCCTCGAGCAACGCGAGTACCAGCGGGGCCACTGTGCGCATGAGGTTGATGGGATGCGCGCAGCGCACATGCGGGAGCGACGCTACGTCGCCGAGCAACGCGAGTCCGAGCGCCGCATACGCCCCCTCGTTCAGCGAGTTCGTGACGGCGAAGCCCGGTTGCTCGAACACGCGCCGCAATGTCGGGATCGCCCGCGCGTCGCCGGCAAGCGCGAGCGCGAGTGCCGCGTCGAGGTGCAGGTAGTCACCTCCGCGCACGTCGTCGCTCATGGCGAGCAGCCGCTCGCGCGACAGACGCGCGTCAAGCTCCCCCGAGATCCCACCGCGCTCGATCACCTCGCGAAGCAACGCCCGCGCTTCCTCCCGCTGGCTCGCCGTGTCGTCGTGCTGTGGCATCACTTCGGGATTTTCCCGCCTGTACCTGAGCTAGAGGAGGAATATCCAGCGGTAGAGTTGGCGTCGGCCGATGAAGATCTATGCATGCCCAATTTGTCAGTATACGCTGAGACGATGTGTCCTGGTCCGTCACCTGCGTCCCCGGCGCTGTTCCGGCCGCTCCACGGGGTCAGGGATTATGGCGGACAGCGCTCAGCGGCAGGACCTTCCCCTCCACTGGTGCCGCGAAGTTGAGCCGCGCTACTTCCCGCCCGAGGTAGTCCGGGGCAAGGTGCGCGTACCGCTGGGTCATCTCGATGGACGCATGCCCTAGCAGCTCCTTGACGGTGTACAGCGGGATCCCGCTCATGACAGCATGGGCCGCGAACGTGTGCCGCAGCGCGTGCCAGGGTTTGTCTGGGGTATGGCAGCGAGCGCCTCGCAGTAGCTCGGGCAGCCCCAGCAGCTCCGCCCGATTCAGCATCCGATAGCCCCGCCTGCCCGGGATCGGGAACACCAACCCCTCGACCGCCTGTGGGCATCGCTCCCGCCACTGGCGCAGAGCACGCGCCAGTTCGGCATGCAGCGGTAGGTGGCGGATCTTGCCGCCCTTGGGAAGCCGGCGGTAGGACCGGGCCACCGTCAGCCGGCCCGCCGCGAAGTCGAGATCCCGCCACCGCAACCCGGCCAGCTCGCCGCGCCTCAATCCCGCATAGATGCACACCGCGATCATGGCGCACACCAGCGGTGGGCCGTCCTCCTCGGTGCGGGCGAGCAGGCGCCCGACTTCGGCCGCATCG
>DATAGU010000361.1:0-44212 GCA_036263495.1 Polyangia bacterium
ATCGTCCTGTGGGGGCCGGCCAAGCACGATGCGTCCTTCGTCTCGGTGCCCGCCGTCACCCTGGCGCGCGGCGATCGCCTGGAGATGGCGCTCGTCGACCGCGGCCTCTGGTCCGACACTCCCCTCGGCCGCACCGGCGTCCGGTGGGATGGCGGGTCGCCGTTCACTCTGTCCACCGCGAAGTGGACCGCGCGCTGCACCCTGCTCGACCCCGACGAGGTGAGCGTCCGGGCCCGACCCTGGATGGAGAGCCTCGACCGCCAGCTCGATCGGATCGATGCCGCTCGCGTCGACCGCACCCAGCCCGAATGGGGACGACCGGTGCGTGAGCTGTCGCAGCTCCGAGGCCGCTTCCGCGACGCGACGGGTGAGGGCAACTTCCGCTACGCCGCGGGCTACCTCGGCTGGGAGCACCCGGAGATCCAGTCGCGGCTCGAACGCCTGCGACGCGGCGAGGCGACCTTCGACGAGGCTGCGGCGGCCGAGGTGGAAGCCATCCGACAGGAGCTCTCCGTCCCGGCGCCCCTCGTCCTCGGCACCAACACGCTCCGGCTGTCGCCATCGTCCCGCACCGGCGCCCTCCCCCTCCGCGTCGAGGCCGGCGCAGGCTTCGATTGTGACGCCTTCCAGCGCGCCCTCGCCACCCTGTCACTCATCGACGAGCGGGGATACTCCTACTCGCCGACGGCGCGGCTCCGGGACAAGGCAGGACGCCGCTGCGAGGTGGATGCCTCCGGCCCCCGGCCGACCCCGCCGCTCAGCGGCACGCTCGAGACTGCGAGCCCCCGCCGCCTCCGCCTCCTGCGCCTCCCAGATGGAAGCTACGCGCGGATCGATTGAGCCTCAGCGCAGGCCCCGCCTACTCGCGGAACCGGTAGCCCACGCCGCGCACGGTCTCGATCCGCTCGCCGGCCTTGCCGAGCTTGTCGCGCAGGCGCTTGATGTGCGTGTCGATGGTGCGCGTCTCGAGCTCGGTTGAGGCGTTCCACACGTCGGCCAGGAGATCGTCGCGCGTGCGCACCCGCCCCGCCCCCTCCATGAGGTAGGCCAGCAGGCGGAACTCGAGCGCCGTCAGGCTCACCTCCTGGTCCTCGACGCGGCACGAGAAGGCCGCGCGATCGAGCGTCACCTCCCCGCGCACGAGCAGCCGCTCCGCCTCCCCTTCCTCGCCCCGCAGCCGCCGCCCGAGCGCCTGCACGCGCAAGACGAGCTCGCGCACGCTGAACGGTTTCACGACGTAATCGTCGGCCCCGAGCTCGAAGCCCGTGATGCGGTCCGACTCCGTCCCCCGCGCCGTCAACATGAGGATGGCCGCGCCCGCGGTCCGGGCGTCGTCGCGCAGCCGGCGGCACACCTCGGTGCCCGGGATGTCGGGCAGGTTGAGGTCCAGCACCACGATGTCCGGCGGACGCGCCGCGGCCTGGGCGAGCGCCTCCCGGCCGTTCGCCGCGTGCGTCGTGTCGTAGCCGGCGCGGCGCAGGTTGAAGTCGACCAGCTCGCGCAGGTCCCGCTCGTCGTCGACGATGAGAACGAGCTTTTGCGGGGTCATCGGCCGGGATAGTAGGTCGGCCGCGGTCCCGCCGTCATGTGACGAGATCGCAAATTCATCCCGTTATCGCGCCCGCGGCAGGCGCACAAGGAAGCGGCTGCCCCGCCTCACCTCGCTCTCCACCCCCACCATCCCCCCCATGCTGAGCGCCAGGTGCTTGACGATGGCGAGCCCGAGGCCCGTGCCGCCGAGCTCCCGCGAGCGGGCGCTGTCCACCCGGTAGAAGCGCTCGAAGATGCGCCCGAGGTGCGGCTCCGGGATGCCCGGCCCGGTGTCGGCCACGACCAGGGTCACGTCCCGCTCGTCCGCGCGCGCCGTCACCGTCACCCGGCCGCCCGCGGGCGTGTACTTGATCGCGTTGTCGATGAGGTTGTTGAGGATCTGCTCGAGCCCCGCCGGCTCGGCCGCCACCTCGGGCAGGTCCGGCGCGAGCGCGCTCTCGAGCGTGATCGACTTCGCCTGCGCGCGCGGCCCGAGCTCGACCCGCACCGTCTCGAGCACGGCAGCGACCGACACCGACTCGATGCGCGGCTCGTGCCCGGCCTCGAGGCGCGACAGCTCGAGGAGGTCGGAGGTGAGCCGCGACAGCCGCAGCGCGTGCCGCTGCAGGATGTCGAGGAACTTGGCGCGCGCCGCCGGCTCCTCGCCGGCGCCCGAGGCCAGGGTCTCGGCCGCCGCCAGCACCGCCGCCACCGGCGTGCGCAGCTCGTGCGAGGCGTTGGCCACGAAGTCCCGCCGCATGCGCTCGAGGCGCCGGGCCTCGGTCACGTCGAGGAGCACGATGACCCCCTCGCGCGCCGACCGCTCATCGAGCGCGCCGCTCAGCGGCACGATGCGGAAGCACAGCGCCCGCTGCCCCACCTCGATCTCCGAGGACACCGGCGTGCCGGTGCCGATGGCCCGGTCGATCGCCTCGTGCAGCGACACGAGCCGCACCGCCTCGAGCAACGAACGGCCCTCCACGATCGGGGCCCCGAGCAGCTCGGCGAAGGCCGGGTTGGCCACCGTGATCCGCCCGTCCGAGACGAGGGCCACGCCCTCGCCCATGGCGTGCAAGATGGTGCGCAGCCGCACCCCTTCGTTGCGCAGCTCCTCGAGGTGCGTGGCGAGCTGGCCGCGCAGCGTGCCGAGCACGTGCACGAGGTCGCCGAGCTCGTCGTCGCCCGGGGTGGGCAGCGGCGCGTGGAAGTTGCCGCGCGTCATGGCCCGCGCCGCCTGCGTCATCGCCACCACCGGCCGGCTCCAGCGCAGCGCGAGCAGGGTGCCGAGCCCGATCGCCAGCCCGAGCGCGAGCAGCCCGGCGAGGAGGACGGCCCCGTAGCCGCGCGCCACCGTGCGCGTCACCTGATCGAGCGGCAGCGCGAGGCGCAGCACCTCGCGGCGCGCCCGGCCCGGCGTCCCCGGGGCCGCGCCGGCCGATCCCACCGGCACGGCCACGTACATCATGTCGCGCCCGAGCGTGGCCGAGTGACGGACGTGGATCCCCTCACCGCCGCCGAGCGCCGCCATCACCTCCGGCCGCTGGCCGTGGTTCTCGAGGGTGCCGAGCCGCTCGCGCGGCACCTCGCTGTCCCCGAGCACGGCGCCGTCGGGCGCGATCACTGTCACGCGGGCCTGGAGCGCCTGCCCCATGGCCAGGGTCCAGGCCGTCCAGTCCCCGGGCGGCGCCCGCTCGACCTCGAGCGCCAGCGAGCGCGCCTGGCCGAGCAGCGCGCGCTCGAGGCCATGGCGCGCCTCGTCGCCGACCCAGGAGCCGAGGAGGAACGCCGCCGGCAGGAGCGCACCGACGAGGAGCGCGAGATAGGACAAGAGGAGCCGGCGCTGGATGCGCGAAGCCGCCACGGGGGCTTGGGTAGCAGTGCGCGCCGTCCGGCGCAAGGACCTGTCGCGGTCCCGAGGAGGGAAGACTTCAGGGAGAGATACTTGGGTTCTTTGATACCGTCACCACCTCACGGGCATCACCACCTCACGGGCAGGGGCCCTCGTGATCGAGCTGCACGCGGGCGACGCGCCGGAAGCAATCGTTGGCGTAGGTCTGGCCGTCACAGCCGCACACCGGCTGGGAGATCTCGAAGCACACCTCCCCCACCACCCTGCAGATCCCGGACAGATCCGTGCCCCGGCACGCCTGCGGGATGGTGATGTCGCAGAACTGCCCGTCGGGGCAGCCCCCGCCCTGGAAGCCGCCGCACGCCCGCCCCTCCCCGCACGGCCCTTCATGGTCGATCTGCACCCGGGCGCGCAGGCGCTCGCAGTCGTTGCCATACGTCCGGCCGTCACAGCCGCACACCGGCTGGTAGATCTCGGCGCAGGCGTCGGGCGCGGCCACGCACACGCCGGGCAGATCCGCGCCCCCACAGGCGCCGCGCAGCGTGACGTCGCAGATCTGACGGCCCGGGCAGGCCCCGCCGGTGATCCCACCGCACGCGGTCGCCGGGTTGCCGAGTGTGCGCAGGTAGAACTGCGCGGCCGTGAGCTGATACCCCGCGCTGTCGGCGCCGCTGCCGGACACCGCCCTCGGCGTGCCCGCCACCAGGATCGCGCTCAAGCGCAGCCGCTCCTCGGCCAGATTCACCTGCTCCTGCGGGGCCCGCACGGGCCCGAGGTCGAGCCCTGACAGGTACAGGGCGTCGCCCGCGTCGAGCACGTCGGCGCGCAGCGAGAAACAGGGCGTGGTCCCGCACCGGAGGCCGGTGTCGTACACCCGGTAGAACGTGCCGCTCGGCGGCGTCGCCGTGGCCGCCTCCCAGGCCTCGCCCACCACCAGCACGCCGAGGTCGCCGAAGTCCCCGTAGGTGCGCGGCGCGACGTCGGCGCGCACGACCGCCGTGCCGGCGAGGAGCGCGTTGCGGAAGCGTTCGAGCGCCGAGCCCTCCGGGCCGAGGCGGGTCCAGTCGGCCTCGGCCACGTAGCACTCGGCCTGGCTCGTGCCGTCGCGACACGGGGTCGTGCCCTGGTTGAGCAGGGCCACGAAGTAGCCGCCGCAGAGCGGCGAGGCGCAGCGCCGGACGTCGCGGCGCACCCGGTAGAACGAGCCGCTGCCGGCGAGGTCGTCGCGGCCATAGGAGTACCGGGGCCCGGACCCGCAACCGCTCATCGCGATCTGGAAGAGCACGCCCATGATGCTTATCGCTCGGAATGTCATCGCTTCAGACCTCAGCTCCCGTGGAAGAAGTGCCAACGTGCCTCGCAGCTGAAGCACGACCCGTACCGCGCCTCCGGATCAAGGATGACGCGGACTTGGCCGAGGTCCGGGCGCTGCGCGAGATCGCGGGGAGCGGCCGAACGCGACATTCCTGTCAGGATCGCGTCGTGGACGGGATGGGGTCCCCACTGCGCGCGGCGGGGGTGGCCGGCACGCTGCCGAGGTCATGCTCCGGGCTGGGGAGTTCCCTCTCTCGCAAGGGGAGGACCCTCTCTCGCGCGGGGAGGACCCTCTTTCGCGCAGGGAGGACCCTCTTTCGCGTGGGGAGGACCCTCTTTCGCGCGGGGAGTTCCCTCTTTCGCGCAGGGAGTTCCCCCTGTCGCAGGGGGAGTTCCTGATTTCACTGCGGAAATGACGTTTTCGCGAGCGCGGACGGGGGCGGCCGGGCCGCTGGCCGATCACCGCCCGCCCACGCGCCGCAGCGCGGCTGCGCCCCAGCTGATCCCCGGCATGGGCACGAGGGGCCGCCCGTGCGTCTGGCGGAAACGCCGCTCGGCCGCCGAGGCCCGGCGGTGCGCGGTGGGATAGTCGAGCCCCCTGCGCATCAGCTCGAGCTCGTGCATCTCGTGGAGCACGATCGCCGGCTGCTCCGCTTCCACCACGGCGTCGTCGATCCAGATCTCGCGGCGCGAGATGAACCGATACCGCAGGCCGTGCCCCCCGAGCGTGAAGTCGGCGTAGAAGTGATCCCGCACGCCCCGCCCGTCCACGAGCCACAGGGTGACCCCGTCAATGTCGTCGAGCCGCTCGCGGCGCACCCGCGCGCGCGCCTCGGCCAGGGGGAGGCGCTCATACTCGAGGGCGGCGCGGCGGCGCAGCCGCTCCCGGTGGCTGGCGCGGCGCAGCGCCACCTGGTACGGCACGCCGGCGGCCATCCAGGCCCGTTCCTCCAGCTGATGCAGCACGAGGAAGGGGAGCTCGCCCGCTCCCGGCGCCTCGCGGTCGATCCACACCTCGCCCGGCGGCACGTAGCGCCTCGTCAAGTGGTGGGCGCCATTGGTGAATTCGACATCCCACGCGTCGCGGATGGCGTGACCATCCACGAGGAAGCAGGCGATGCCATCCTGGGTCACAAGATGCCGGAGATAGGGCCAGCGCACGATCTTAAGTCAGGATCCAAGCGCCGGGCCGACGCCGATCCGGTGACTCCGCCCGTGATGACCTCGTTCGTTATCGGGCCCCGCCCACCTTGACCCCGCGCGCCGCGTCGGGCAGGAGCACCACCAGGTTGGCGGTGGGGCGGAGGCGGCACGACAGTCGCAATTTCGAGATGAAGTAGGTGTTGCCGAGGTGTTTCTTCTCCTCCGGCAGGATCGGCGGCAGGCCCTCCTCGCCGGCCACGATCTTGACGCGACACAGGCCGCAGTTGCCCTTGCCGCCGCAGGCGGTGGGCACGGGCACACCGATGCGCCGGGCCGCCGCGAAGACGGTCTCTTCGTCTTGCAGACGGGCCACCACACCCCACGGCTGAAAGGTAATGTCGGGCACATCTTTTCTCTAAGCGGTCCAGGTCCCTGGGTCAAACCGGCATGGGTGTTCTCATGTCGCCCCCTGAGAACGCCGCTCCCACGCATGGATCCGATCAGGCCTTCCGGCCTTCGCGCGCCGCGGGCTTCGCCTGCATCTTGCCCTCTCGATGCCCGGGACCCGCGAGCAGGCCAGCCGGGCCAAGAGCGGGCGCGCGGCTTGCTCTGAGTCGGGCCAGAGCGCCATGAAGCCCCTAGCGATGACCTGTCCCCCCCAGGGGGTCCCCCTGAGCCGCCCGCCCCTCTTGCAACCGCTCCCCGAGACGCCGCGGCGCACCCTGCGGATCCTCTGGCCCGCGCTCGGGCTGGCCCTCGCGCTCGGCGGCTGCCAAGCCCCCCCCCTCCAGTCCGTGAACCCTGACGGCTCCTCCGTCCTGGTCGACGCGGCGAGGGGCCCGGGGGATGCGGCGGGCGACGCGACGCTCCCTCCACCCCCCGGGGATGGCGGCGTGGCCCCGCCCGATCTCGCGGGCGACCTCACGAGCCCCCCGCCATACGACCTCGGGGGCGACCTCACGAGCGCCCCGCCGTACGACCTCGGGGGCGACCTCACGAGCGCCCCGCCGCCCGACCTCGCCGGGCCCGGCGCGGATCTCGGCGGCCTGCCCGATGCCGGCGGCGACGCGGGGGGCAACACGGGGTGCGATGGCGGGTATGTGCCCCCGGATCGTCTCGACCCGCCGCTCGAGCACGCCCCGCCGAGCCCGCTGCCGGTGCGCACCCTCGCGGGGCTCGGGACCACCACCCTGGACGTGGGCACCGATCGCGGCGGCGGTATCTGGGCCGTGACCAAGGACCGGGTCTATTACTGGCCGCGCCTCGATGCGTCTCCCTACACCTACGATCAGGCCCACGATGGCCTGGCGCGGGGACAGCAGGACCAGGTGAGCCACCCCTTTGCCTCCGTGGCCGGCGGCCTGGCCGGTCAGGCCATCATCGGCAATTCTGGCGCCATCGCCGACCAGCTCGTGGTGGATCCTGGCTCGGGCCGGGTGCTCCGGATGGACAATCTGAGCGTCGATTGCACGTACCTGTCCCCCATCTTCTGCTTCGAGCACCGCGCCAAGGTGACGAGCACCCTGCGGGTGGTCGTGGACTTCGACGGCCCCTGGCAGGGCACGGCCTATCTCGGCGGCGTGCACGGCTTCTCCGCCTGGCACGGCATCAACGCGGACTGCGGGTGCCAGCGCTTCGAGGAGCACCAGCACTACTACCCGTCCGAGGATCCCTACTGTGACTCGAGCGGTCCGCAGTCCGGCTGCTGGGGCGGCGACACGGCGGGCCTGGCCATTTCACCGCAGGGCGACGTCTGGGTGGGAGACGAGCACTTCGTGGCCCTCCTGCCGCAGCGCTCGCTCCCGGAGCCGGTCGACTTCTTCCACCCGTTCAAGCTCGGCATCGACGTCTTCCCCGGGCAGACGGACGAGGTCAAGGCCCTGGCCGCCGACGACGCGGGCGGGGTGTGGGTGGCGAGCTTCGGGCAGGGGCTGGCCTACCTCGCCCCGGAGACGTACACGCCGTGCTACTTCGACCGCGCGCGCGAGCTGCCGCAGAACCGCGTCACCGCCGTGGCCGTGGACGACGACGGCAGCGTGTGGGTGGGTACCATCGGGGGCGGCATCGCCCGCAAGAAGGGGTCGCAGTGGCTCTATTACACGGTGGCGAGCGGGCTGCCGGGTCAGGAGATCAACGCGATCTACATCGACCGCGTGGCTCGAGGGGCGGCGGTGCGGCGCGTCCTCATCGCGCACGAGCACGGCGTGTCCGTCTATACGGGGCCCTGAGCTCGGCTGACGCTGGCGCTCACGCTCACGCTCGCGGGGATCCTGGGTGCCCTGGCTGCGGTATCTTGTCGTGGGGGATTTCCTGGGCACCCGAAAGGAGACCGACATGGCCAAGGCAACGTGGAACGGCCGCGTGATCGCCGAGAGCAACGACACGGTGGTCGTCGAGGGCAACCATTACTTCCCGCCGTCGGCGGTGGCGCGCGAGTACCTGCGCGACAGCGCGCACACGAGCGTGTGCGGATGGAAGGGGACGGCGCGCTACTACGACGTGGTGGTGGACGGCCAGGTGAACGCGAACGCGGCCTGGTACTACCCGGAGCCCAAGGACGCGGCGCGCCAGATCGCGGGACGGGTGAGCTTCTGGAAGGGCGTCAAGGTCGAGCCGTGATCATCGGCTGAGCCGAGGGGGGAGGTGCCAGGGGACGTGCAGACGACGTCCCCTGGCCAGGTGCCGTTACAGCGCGAGCATGAAGGCGACGAGGTCCTTCTTCTCCTGCTCGTTCAGGTTGGTGCCGAGCACGAGGTTGAAGAACTCGACCGAGTCCTCGAGCGTGAGCAGACGGTCGTCGTGGAGGTAGGGCGGCGAGTCCTTGATGCCGCGCAGCGGGAAGGTCTTGATGGGGCCGTCCATCGCCGCCCAGCGGCCGTTCACCATCTGCGGCTTGTAGAAGCGCTCGGTCTGCAGGTTGTGCATCGAGCCGTCGGTGTAGTACGGCGCCGGGTGGCAGCCGCCGCAGGTGCCCTTGCCGAAGAAGATCTCCTGGCCGCGCAGCTCCGACTCGGTGGCCTTCTTGGGATCGAGCTTGCCGTAGACGTTGAGCTTGGGCGCGGGCGGGAAGTCGAGCAGCTCCTGGAACTCGGCCATGGCGTGGACCTCTTCGCCGCGATCGAGGAAGTGCACGCCCTTCTTCATGGCGATGACGGGATCGCCGTCGAAGTACGCGGCGCGCTGCTCGAACTCGGTGAAGTCCTCGACCGTGCGCAGGGCGCGCTGCGAGCCGAAGAGGCGCTGGACGTTGACACCACGCAGGGACGGGGTGTCGATGCGGTGGCGGAAGGCCTGCGGCCGGATGTCACCCACCTCGTGGGTCGCGGCGTTGGTGTGGCCGTTGGTGTGGCAGTCGAAGCAGGCCACGCCCATCGACGGCTGCATCGAGCGGCGGTCGGCGGTGAGGTTGAACTGCTGCTGCGGGAAGGGCGAGACGAGCAGGCGCAGGCCGTCGAGCTGCTTGGGGTTCAGGATGCCGTTGAAGAGCTCATAGAAATTCTGCGTGGTGACGAGCTGGCCCTTGGAGACGTCGCCGAGGTCGGGCCGCGTGGTGAGGTAGATGGGCGGCGGGAACTCGGGCAGGAACTGCTCGGGCATGTCGTGGTCGAGGTCGAACCGGGTGAGGTCGCGGCCGGTCTGCTTGAGCACTTCCTTGATCTGGGCCTGCGGGAACACCATGCCGCCCTCGTCGTGGTTGGGGTGCGACAGCGGCAGGAAGCCCTTGGGGAAGAGGCCCTTCTCCTTGATCTCGTCGGGCGACATGGCGGCCAGCTTCTCCCAGGTCACGCCGGCCGGGAGCTTGACGCGGATGCCCATCTGCACGGCCTTGCCGCGGGCCATGGTGGCGTCCTTGCGCGGCTGGTTGGCGAGGTCATAGCGCTCGTTGAGGAGCGCCATCTGCCGCTTCATGACCTCCGGCTTGGCCGCCTTCATCCGCGCGGCCACCTTGTTGAAGTCCTCCTCGGCGACCGGCGTGAAGCTGGTCGTGCCGCGCGCCGCCGGCGGCCCACCCGCCGCCAGCACGTTCCCAGCCACGGCGGCGGTGAGCGCCACTCCAGCGGCTGCCAGTACCCCCCTGCGGATGTGCTTCCGGGACCATTGTTTCGACATGGCTCCTCCGTTTGGTTGGTAGGCCAATGGCTAAAGCAGCCCCACGCTAGGTCAGGCCGCGCCCACTGGCAAGCAGCCAGGCCCCGCGCCCTGGTGAGGCCGAGGCGCACCGGGGCCAGCGGTCTCTCGACCGGCCCGTTCGATTGGTGGCAGAATCGGGCAGCCGGAACGGAAGGTTCGTCATGCCGGCGGAAGGAGCATCGATGGAACATCCAGGGCTTGCGAGAAGGACCGTGGGGCGGCTCGGCTGGGGGGTGGTCGTAGCCAGCCTGGCGCTGATGGGCAGCGACGCCGTAGGGCAGAGTACGGGGCAGGACGACGGCATTCCCTCGGGGACCGTGGCCTTCTTCGCGGGAACGAGCTGCCCGCCGGGCTGGACCCGGCCGGACGATGTGAAGGGACGGATGGTGGTGGCGGTGGTCGATGGCGGGACCGTGGGCGTGCGGATGGGTACGCCGCTCGCCGACCGGGAGAACCGCACGCACCAGCATGACTACAGCGTCTCCGTGACGCTCGCCCCACCGGCTGCAGGGCCCATCGGAGCCGGCGGTGGGAGCGTCCCTGGTGCACAGGCGCAGACCTACACCGTCACGGGCCAGAGCGATCCGGCCCCCACGGATCTGCCTCTAGTTCAACTCCTGGCCTGCGAGAAGCCGTGATGCGCCACGCCACCTCTCTTCGTGACCTGGCGATCCTCCTCGGGGTCTCGTTCTTGGCCGTGACCTGCGCCCAGCCGGTGGGTCCCGGGGCCGATGGGGGCAGCGATGGCGCCTCTCCCGACCTCGCTGGCCCCCCCGGCGACTCGCTCCCACGGAACGCTGTGTCCTTCTTCAACCGCACCTCCTGCCCCCCGGGATGGAGTCCACTCGGGACGGCGGCCGGGCGCTTCATCGTCCCCACGATCGGCTCGGTGGGCGGCGGCACCTTGGCCGGCACCCCACTCGCGAGCGGAGAGGATCGCCAGCACACTCATCCGTTCCAGACGACCCTGACCCCCACCACCATCTCGATCTCAGGCTTGACCAGCGCGAGCGGCGACAGGAACTTCGCCGCCTCTGGAACGGTGACGATCGACGGCACGACGCAGCCCGCGTCGAGCGGCCTGCCGTACGTGCAGCTCCTCGCGTGCCAGAAGAACTCCGATCCCCTCCCGGCTCTTCCCTCTCCGCCCTCGGGCATGATGAGCTTCTTCGCCAACGCCACCACGTGCCCGAGCGGATGGACCCAGGTCGCCGTCACGCAGGGACGCTTCCTCGTGGGCCTCCCGGACAATGCCACGACCGGCCTCACCTTCGGCGGTAGCGCCCTCGGCTCGCTCGAACAGCGCGGCCACGGCCACACCGTGCCCGGGTCCTTGGTCACCGGCAATCACAGCATCGCCCTGGCGAGCAGCAACGGTACGGGTTACACCCGGACCGGCACCTACCCCTTCAACGCCGCCTCGAGCAGCACCCCCGCCGACCTCCCCTACCTGCAGCTGCTCCACTGCCAGAAGAATTGACGCCCGCCCGCCGTCCGCCGCCTCATGGAGGGGGCGGACGGCGAGCGTGCGGCTCGTGCTCGTCAGTGCTTGCGTCCCCGGCCCGGCGCCGCCGTGCCGTACCTCTCCTTGCGCGTGGCCGCGGCCCGCTTGCCGCCGGCGACCCGATCCGGATCCTTGCCTCCCTCGGCGTGCTGCTCGGACTGGATCTCGTCCGCCTCACGGCGCAGCTCCTCGGGGCTCTTGTTCTCGGCCATGGTCCTATCTCCTCAGGTCCGGGGCGGGTGCTTGGCGTCCGCCCGGGCGTGCTCCTCGGAATCGTAGAGGTAGCCGTTCTTCTCGATGGGGGTCCCCCGGATCTCCTGGTGGCAATACGCGCAGGTGACCGGATGGCCGCGACCCTCGCGGGAGTCGCGCGGATCTTTCTTCATCTCGGCCATGTCGCTATCTCCTCGACGAAGTGTCGTCCTCTCCTTCGACGGCCTTGCCCTTCTCGATCAGCTCCTTGACCCGCTGCCCCCCCTTGTGTCCGCCGGCCTCGCCGCCGAGGTGCCCGGCCTCCTCTACTGTCATGCTGCCCTTCTTGCCTTCGTTCTGATCCACATCTCGCGTTCCCTTGGTGGCCATTTCGTTCCTCCCTGGTCATCACCTCGACGGGCGGATTTCGCAAGGCACATGCCAGGCGGCCGCGCCGACGCGGCGACACTCACCAGGAGGAGGCGCAGTCCGAAGACGCGACCGGGCGCGGCGGCATCGTTTTCGCACTGACCTCCCTCTGCCGGGCGAAGGGGTCCGGCCCATCCAAAGGAGACACACCATGCCCCATACGCGCGACAAGAACCTGCAAGACAAGACCGAGAAGAAGGCCGACAAAGAGGGCACCGGCCAGATGACCGTCCAGGAGGCGGGTCACAAGGGTGGCCAGCGCGTCAAGGAGCTCATCGAGAAGGGAGAGGAGAGCGAGGAGGGCGAGTAGCCCCGCTGAACGAGGCGGGCGTCGCTAGTACGACAGCGCCGCCACGGCGTCGATCTCGACCTGATAGCCGCCCTCGAGCTGCTTGATCGGGATCACGGCCCGGGCCGGTCGATGCTCACCCATGATTCGGGCAAAGGTGGCATTGACCGGCCCCCAGAAGTGCGGCTCCGAGATGTAGATCGTCATCTTCAGCACCCGGCCGAAGTCGCTGCCGGCGGCGCGCAGGATGGCGCCCACGTTGCGCAGCGCCTGCTCGGTTTGCTCTTCGATCGAGCCGAGCCGCTTCTCCCCGGTCTTTGGATCGAGCGCCACCTGTCCTGCGACATAGACGATGCCTGCGTGCACCACGGCCTGCGAGTAATGCCCTGCAGGCGCCGGCGCGCCGGCCGTCACGATTCGTCGAATCAGCTTGGTATCGCTGTCCATCATTCGCCTCCTCTTCCATGCCGTCTTCCAGCGTTGGCACGGGCCTCGACCATAACACCACCGGCCGCACGTCGAGTTTGCGGTATCCTCGGCGCGGCCATGCGCACCTCCCCCCGTCTCCTGCGCCTCTACCTCGTGGCCCTCCTCGGCCTCTGGTCGACGGTGGCCGAGGCCGGTCCGTGGACCCGCGATCGCGGCCACTTCTTCGTGAGCGCGAGCTACTTCCGCATCGCCGCCCGGCGGGAGGGCGACCTCGACACGACCGGCCGCATCGTCATCGGGCCCTACGTGCAGCACCTCGTCGCCTTTTATGGCGAGCTCGGGCTCATCAATCGTTTCCTCACGGTCTCGGTCGACGGCACGGTCTATCGCCAGTCCCGCTCGCGCGAGCTCCAGGCCAGCGGCGTCGGCGACTGGAACATCGGCTTCTGGAGCGGCCTCGTCACCAAGCCGGTGCGGCTCACGGCCAACGTCACCTTCACCATCCCCGTGGGCTCGCCCTCGCCGGCGAGCGCGCCCTGTCGTGAAGGCGGCCCTCCCCCGTTGTGCCTGCCCAATGGCGCCGGCACGGCCGGCATTCAGGGCCGGCTGTCGTTTGGCTACAGCTTCGGCGGCTGGCGCTACTGGCCCCTGCGCCACTACCTCGTCCTCGAGGGCGGCTACTGGGCGCGGCTCAACGGCTTCTCCGACGCCGTCCTGTTCCGCGGCGAGTTCGGCATCCAGCTGCCGTGGAGAGGCATCCGGCATTTCTGGTTCACCGGCCACATCTCGGGGTTGAACTCCTTTGCCAGCGCCGCCGAGCTGCGGCCCGCCTTCCGCGGCGAGATCACCGGCGTCGGCAACGGCATCAGTTATGCCGGTTACGGCTTCGAGATCTTCGCCCACGTGGTCAAGGGGCTCGGCGTGGCCTTCGGCGCCGACTCGGCCATCTACTCACGCCTGGTGCCGCTCGGCGCACAGGTCAAGGCCGGCGTGTCGTACGAATACTGACGGCGCCCCGTCCCCTCGCTCGCTTCCTCCGGCCCGCCTCGCCGCGCGGGTCTGCTATGGTTCCCTCCTTCATGGCGACAACGACGACAGGGACGACGGGGACGACGGCGCCGGGGGCGGCGACCGAGAGCTTCTTTGCGCTCACGCCGGATCGCGTGCTCGACGCCGTCGAGTTCGGGGGGCGGCGCGCCACGGGGTATGCCCTGGCGCTCAACAGCCTGGAGAACCGCGTCTACGAAGTGGAGCTCGAGGGCGAGGACAGGGATGGGGCGCGGGCGGAGCGCGTGGTCGCCAAGTTCTATCGGCCGGGGCGCTGGTCGCGTGCCGCCCTGCTCGAGGAGCACGCCTTCCTGGCCGAGCTGGCCGAGGCTGAGCTGCCGGTGGTGCCGCCGCTCGATCTCGGCGGCGGCGAGACGCTCGGCACCCTGCCGGTCCAGGCGGAAGGCGGCGAGCCCATCTATTACGCCGTGTTCCCGCGGGCGCGCGGCCGGGCCCCGGAGGAGCTCGACGACCAGCAGCTCGGTCAGCTCGGCCGCCTGGTGGGCCGGCTCCACAACATCGGCGCACGTCGCCCCGCGCCCGCGAGGCCCGTGCTCACGCCCGAGAGCTACGGACAGGCCAGCATCGAACTCCTCGCCCAGGGGCCGTGGATCCCCGGCGACATGCGGGATCGCTACGTGGCCGTGGCCGGCGCCTTGCTGGCCCGGTGCGAAGCCACCTGGACCACCGCGGGCCTGGGGGGCGCCGTAGGCGAGCCCATCCGGCTGCACGGCGACTGCCACCTCGGCAACCTCCTCTGGGAGCCTCGCACCGGCCCCTGGTTCTTGGACTTCGATGACTTCCTGTCCGGTCCGCCGGTGCAGGACCTGTGGCTGCTGGCGCCCGGCCACGACGCCGAGGCCGACCGCCAGCGCGAGCTCATCGCGGCCGGCTACGAGACCATGCGCGCCTTCGATCGCCGCTCGCTCGGCCTGGTCGAGACCCTGCGGGCCTTGCGCATCCTGCGCTACGCCGCGTGGATCGCACGCCGCTATGAAGACCCTGCCTTCCAGCGCGCCTTCCCCGACTTCACCAGCGGCACCTTCTGGCACCGCGAGATCCAGGCCCTCGGCGAGCAGCTCGCGCGCCTCGAGCCGGTTCTGTGGTAAACGGCGCCTCGCCGGGGCCGCATCGGGCCCTCACAACGGCGAGGAGGAGGCCCCATGAGCCGCACCGGATCGTACGGTCAGTCGTTCGCCACGAAGTTGCTCAGCCAGGACAAGCTCGACGAGGCCCTCACCGAGGCCGAGCGCGCCGTGGCCCTCGATCCCGAGGATCCGGAGGCGATGTTCGACCGCGCCCAGGTCCACCTCGCGCTCGAGCGCTGGGAGGCGGGCGTGGCCGATATCGAGCGCGCCCTCGAGCTCGACCGGACCGCCCGCGTCCTCGACGACAGCCTGGTCGACGACGCGCTGTTCTCGGCGCTCGTGGACTGGGGGCGAAAAGTGGCCGAAACCGATCGCCCCCGCGCCCTCGCCATCCTGGAGCGCTATCTCACCCTCTTCCCCGAGGCCCGAGGCAGCCACCAGAAGGACTACGAGGAGTGGAGGCGGCGCCTCGGCGGCGAGCAGCGCACGTCCTGGACCCGCACCCGCTGAGCCCTCAAGCCGCCAGCTTATCGTCCGCCAGATGCGAGACCGCCTGCTGTGCCCCCTGGGTCATCAGCGACACGATGTCAGGCGAGGGCTTAGCACTCGCATAGGGCACAACATCTCCCAGACCTGCGCGGAACAAGATATCGATCGTCGGCTGTCGACCGGCCGATTTCTCCTCGAGGAGCAATCGGGTCGCTTGCAGATACTGTCGCACACGCTCGCGTCGCATCTGTTGTGCCTGCCCCACATCCACGGCCAGCCTGGCTCGCGCAAGCCCTTCCGGATCAGAGTGAGACTTCGCCAGTAGTATCTCGGCCAGCGCGTACTGCAGACAAAGTTCCGGTGCCGCCGTGCGACTCTGAATCTTATGGAAGCTGGCCGCCAGCAGCTTGCTGAGTTCCGGCTGAGCGAGCACCCTAGGTGCCAGTGTCAGGCTTATGGCCTCGAAGGCCGGGTTGAGCGGGTCGAGTCGGTGTGCTCGGCGTAAAGAATCCCACGCTAGCTCCACCTCTTCATCGGCCTCGGCATTTCGATAGGCCGCCCACCAGAGATGGGGAATGCCAGGGAACCTATCGAGGAGGCCCAAAATCTCTCTGCGTACACGCCGCCGCTCGGTCACCGTGGGAGCGATGAAGGTGCCCGATGGACGGAGAGCGCCGAGTGCGGAGGCGTTATGGAAGAGTCGACTGAACTCGGCCAACTCTCGCCGGAAGCGGACTTCGAGACGAGAGGACATGGCGCCCGCCAGATCGGCGGAGACTCCTCTCGCATGCTCGAGGACCTCGCCTCGGACCCGCGCGGCCCCCGTGGGGTCGAATCCTTCGAGGTGACACCAACAAATCTCGATCACCGCAGCCAAGCTGGTGGCCCGCTCGACTTCCTCCAGGCTGTCGAGCGCGCGCCGCTCCGCCCGCGCAGCCGCGTGGAACAGGACAGCAGCCTCGAAGCGGTTTTCGGCGCCTCCTTCGGCCAGGAGAGCCGTAGCCCTCATCTTGAGCTTGCCCCCCTCACCAAGGGCCAGGTTGTACGGATCGATCATGGCTTGACCTGCCAGAAGGTGCCGACGCGCGGAGACGAGCACCACAACGAAAGATAAGCCTCAGCCACATCGATGCGCGCGATGAGCTGTGCTCGTTTGCCCGGCTTGTTCTTGCTGCCGTCCCGAATGTCTTTGAGCGCTTTTTCCCCGCCCCGAGTGCGCCCCGCGACTTCAATACCGCGCAGATTCCCCGGCGTCACATCGAAGAGAAGGTCTGGTGGCAACCCCTTGCGGAAGCCGATGACGCGACGTCCTGGAAACAGGACCGAAAGAGCGACGAAGGCTAATCCGTAGGCTGCCAGTTCGGTCACATGTTCCCGCTGCGCCGTCTTGCCACTGCGCATACGCCTGGCCCGATCAGGGATCAGAGGATCGCGGGACGTAAGCGCGCCCTCATCCCATGACAGCTCGATCGGCACCGTCATGCGGTCGCCGCCCGTCGGTACAACCTTCTCGACGGAGAACAGGAACGGAGAAGTAGAGGTCCGCTGCGTCTTGCCCGGGACCCAAGCCAGAACTGCGGGGATGGTCTCGAGGACCAAGTCTGGATCCTGATCGATCCATAGCTGCTCGAGTGCGTACTTCACCGGAGAGCGCGGCGACACGTCGGGGAGCGTAACACGAGGACCGCGAAAAGAAGCGCGGCGAGGGCGGGGGGTTGCTCTACACCGGCATGACGCCGTGCTTTCTCCACGGCCGCTCGACCTGCTTGTTCCAGGACAGCCGGAGCCCGCGGGCGAGCACCGAGCGGGTGTCGCGCGGGTCGATGACGTCGTCGACCAGACCCCAGCCCGCCACCTTGTAGATGTCGATCTGTTTCTGGATGAACTCGACGATCTGCTGCTTCACCTCGGGCGGCGGCTCGCCCCCGCCGAACATCTTCTTGCCGGCGATGCCCACCATGCCCTCGGCGCCCATCACGCTGATCTCGACGCCCGGCCAGGCCACGAGCAGATCCGGCTCGTACGCGCGGCCGGCCATGACGTAGTAGCCCGCCCCGTATCCCTTGCGCACCACCACCGTGAGCTTGGGCACGGTGGCCGAGGCCATGGCATGCAGCATCTTGGCCCCGTGCCGGATGATGCCCTCGTGCTCCACCTTGGAGCCCACCATGAAGCCCGGCACGTCCATCAGGAACACGAGCGGCAGGTTGAACGCGTCGCACAGCTGGATGAAGTGCGCCGCCTTGTCGGCCGCGTCGTTGTTGAGGATGCCCCCGAGGTGCCGCGGGTTCGAGGCCACGATGCCGACCGGGTGACCGTCGATGCGCGCGAGGCAGGTGATGATCGAGCGCGCCCACTTCGGCTTGAGGTCGAGGATCGTCCCGCCGTCCACGATGGCGTGCAGGATCTTGTACATGTCGTAGGACTGCCGCGTCGACTCGGGCAAGACGTCGAGGAGCGACTCCTCGCGGCGGTCGGCCGGGTCGTCCGTACGCACGATCGGCGGCTTCTCCGACGAGCTCGACGGGAAGTACGAGAGGTACTGCTTGATCGTCCGAATGCAGGCGTCGTCATCCGGGACCTCCACGTCACCCACGCCCGAGACCTCGCAGTGCACCTTGGAGCCGCCCAGCTCCTGCTCGGAGATTTCCTGCCCCGTCACCGCCTTGACCAGCGGCGGCCCGCCGAGCGCCATCGAGCCGATGCCCTTGACCATCGGCACGAAATCCGCGAGCCCCGGGATGTACGCCGTGCCTGCCGCCCCCGGCCCCACCATCGCCGCCACGAGCGGCACCACCCCCGACATGATCACCTCCTCACGAAAGAGGTGTCCGCTGCCGGCGAACGTGGAGATGAAGTCCGCGCCGCCCCCCTTCGGATCGATGCGCGCCCCGGCCGAGTCGATGAACCACACCATCGGCACCCGCGAGCGCAGGGCCAGCTCGCGCAGCCGCGTCACCTTGACCTCGCCCACGGCCCCGATCGAGCCGCCCTTGACCGTGAAGTCATACGCCGCGGCGCACACCATGCGGCCATCGACCTCGCCGTAGCCACAGACCACCGCGTCGGCCGGCGGCTTGTCGTTCGGGTCACCGCCCCCCATCTGGGTGCCGTGGATGCCCACCTCGAAGTAGGCGCCCCCGTCGAAGAACCGCTCGAGCCGCTCGCGCGCCGTGAGCTTGCCCCGCTCGTGTTGCTTGTGAATCTTGTCCGCCCCGCCCATCTCCTTGATCTGGGCGCGGCGCCGTTCCAGCTCGGCGACGGCTTCACGCATGTTCATGGTCAGGCTCTCCTCTCGTCCTAGGCCAGCCCGAGGATCTTCTTGGCCTCTTCTACCGTGGCCGGCTCGCGGCCGACATCGCGCGCCATCTTGACGGCCTGGGTCACCAGGTCGCCGTTGGACGACACCATCTGTCCCCCCGGCAGATAGAAGTTATCCTCCAACCCCACGCGCACGTTGCCGCCCATGCCGAGCGCCAGCGCCGTGAGCCGCCAGGTCATGTGCGACACCGGCGTGGTCTTCCAGACCGACCCGGGCGGCAGGTGCTGCACCATGAACGCCAGCATGTCGGCCGTGGCCGGCATGCCGCCCATCACCCCCATCACGAGGTTGATGTCGAACGGCGGCTTGAGCAGCCCCATGTCGATGAGCGGCTCGAGCGAGTGTACGTGCCCCGTGTCGAAGGTCTCGAGCTCGGGCCGCACCCCGACCTCGGTCATGGTCTTGAGGTAGTAGATGATCTCGTCGAAGGGGTTGGCGAAGACGAAGGAGAAGACGAAATCCTTCCGCTTGGCCGAGTACTTGGCGTAGTTCATCGAGCCCATGTTGAGGGCCCCGATCTGCGGCCGCGTGGCGATCACGTGACCGATGCGCTCTTCCTTCGACAGCCCCACCGCCCCGGTCGAGAAGTTGATGATCACCGGGCAGCGCTTCTCGATCTCGCGCTTGTAGGCGGCGAAGACCTCGGTCCGGTACGAGGGCTGTCCCGTGTCCTCGCGGCCGTGGACGTGCACCACCGCCGCCCCCGCCTCCCAGGCCCGCCGCGCCTCCTCGCCCATCTCCTCGGCGGTGTAGGGAATGGCCGCGCACTGCTTCTTGGTGGTGACCGCGCCGGTGAGCGCGCAGGTCACCACGACCTTGTCACCCAGACTCATGAGGCACCTCGTCTTTTGGGGCTTTTTGTAGCAGAAGGAGCGGCGTCGCCAGGAATCTAGCGCCGGCCGCCGTCGAGGACGCGGAAGCTCTTGCGCATCCGCTCGCGCCGCAGGGGCGCCAGGCCGGATTTGAGCAGCTGGGAGTCGGGGCAGCGCTTGAGCCCGGCCTCGAAGGTCGCCATGGCCTCGTCGGCGCGGTCGAGCGCATCCAGGATGGAGGCCTTCTCGTAATAAAGATCCTCGAGCAGCCACTCATCGCCTTGCCCGCAGTGCCGGAAGGCGCGCTCCACCGCCTTGAGGGCATCGTGATAGCGCTCCATGTCGGCCAGCACCGCCGCCCGCACGTAGTGGGCCTCGGCCGTCCGCGGCGAACGGCGCAGCGCCATCTCCGAGGCCGCCAGCGCCGCCGGATCGTCGTCGAGGGACGACAGGATCTGCGACTTCAGGATCCACGCCTCGGGTTCGCTCGGACGCAGGCGCAGCGCCCGATTGATGTAATCATTGGCCTCCCACAGGTCCCCTGCGCCCTCATAGGCTCCGAGCAGGGTGCGCGCCATTTCCATGCAGTCGTCGAACTCGTCTTGGTGGATGGCTGACATCCCTCGAAGCCTACCCTGCCCGGCCGAGAGAAACAACCGGTCTGTACATGTCGCAGAGGGCGGCCGATCGAGGAGCAAGTGGCGGCCGAGCCCGTCGCAGACGAAGACTTTTCACATGAAGCGACGAGCTCCTGGCGCCCCTCCTCCAGCGGGTCGGCGAGCTCGCCAGTTCGGTCTCCTCATGTCCTCGCATCCCCCGATCCCTGCGTTCACAGGGCCTCCGCGGCATGGCCAGCAGCCCTTGGGATAGGTGCATCCATGGCCGCCCGTAGTACGCTATCCAGCTGGCGTTCTCCCTCGGCGTTTGATAGAGTTCGCACCTTCTTTGCAAGCTGGGATCCGTCTCACATCCGGAGGTGAGCATGGCCGCGAGCGGCATCGTCATCGGGATCGACCTGGGGGGCACCAAGATACTCGCTGGTGCTGTGGATGAAGCAGGGGCCGTCACGCATGTGCAGCGTGAACTGACCCACGCACAGGACGGCGCTGATGCCGTCATCAACCGCCTGGTCGGCATGATCGATCGCATCCGCGCCGCCCTCGACCCGGGCACCCCCGTCGCCGCGGTCTCCATCGGCGTCCCCGGCGGCGTCAACATCGAGGCCGGGATCGTCGACAAGGCCCCCAACTTGCGCTGGCTCAACGTCCCGCTCGCGGCGCTGCTCGAGGCGCGCACGGGCCTGCCCATCTTCCTCGACAACGACGTCCGCGTGGCGGTCCTCGGTGAGCACGCCTACGGCGTGGGTCGGGGCACGCAGACCATGATCGGGGTCTGGGTGGGCACGGGCATCGGTGGCGGCATCATCATCAACGGCCGGCTCCACCAGGGCTCGCGCGGCGTGGCGGGTGAGATCGGCCACTCCATCGTGGTGCGCAAGGGCCCCCAGTGCCCGTGCGGCAATATCGGCTGCATCGAGGCCCTCGCCAGCCGTACCTCGATGGAGCGCGACGTGCGCCAGCTCATCAAGAAGGGCATGAAGAGCAAGGTGCTCGAGCGCATGGAGAAGAAGGGCCGCACCGTCATCTCCTCGGGTGTCATCGCCTGGTCCCTCGAGCGCCAGGACCCGGTCATGGTCAAGGTGTTCCAGCGCGCGCAGCGGGCGCTCGCCACCTTCACCGCCAACATGGTCAATGCGCTCGATCCCGAGGTGGTGGTCTTCGGCGGCGGCATCGCCGAGCGGCTCGGTGAGGCCTTCGTGGGCCCCATCCGCGATCAGGCCCGCGAGAAGTTCCTCTCCAAGCGCGACGTGGAGAAGATTCAGATCGTGCCCACCCAGCTCAAGGAGGTCGCCCCCATCGCCGGCGCGGCCTTCCTGGCGCGCCAGCGTCTCGAGAAGCGCGGCCAGGTGCTGAGCGTAGCCGGCTAGCGCCGACGCCCCCCGTCTGTCCCCTGCCCCGGCCCCCCCTGGCCGTCCCCTCCTGAAACTCCCGTCAGATCAAAGCAGGCATCGGAGTAGGTCCGACTCGGTGACGAGGCCCACCAGCCGGTCTCCTTGCACCACCGGCAAGCACCCGATCTTCTTCTCGATCATGAGGCGCGCCGCCTCTTTGATGGGGGTGCCAGGCGGGATGGTGACGATCTCCTCGGTCATCACCTCCTTGACCAGCAGGGTCTTCAGCATGGCCTGCTCCGCCTTGGTGCCATAGCCGAGGGCCCGCGACAGGGCCGAGCGGAACAGATCCCGCTGGCTGATCACGCCGACCAAGCGGTCGCCCTCGACGATGGGGAGGTGGCGGATGCGGCCGAGCTGCAGGATGTCGTTGGCCAGATCGAGGGTGTCGTTGCGACCGAGCGTCACCACCTCGGTCCTCATGATGTCGTCCACGATCACGGGCGGCTGTGTCATGCCCTCATTGTACGTCAGGATCGGCCCCTGGCGGAGACCCGCGCGCGGGCCGCGCCCCGAACCCCTCCGCCCGACGGAGCGCGTCTTTCCCCCCAGCGCGCCGTGAATAAGCTGAGTTCATTGTAGGTCACAAGCGTCAATCCCCACCCGATTGGAGCAAGAAGGAACTGGCTTCACCGTGGAGGGCCCCCACGTGCCGCCAGCACCGGGCACTTCCCGACGGAAACCTTTTGTATAAATAGAATAATCACCGTCAAACTGTGACTCTTGTGCACCATTCACTACACATTGTCTCCACAATCGATGCATTGACATTACTGTTACGGGATGAAATGATTTAGTAATGGGGCTGATACCGCTGGCATCGATCATTGGCTTTCAGATCGACCAGCGCGAGGATCTGCCCAGCGATGGGGGAGGTCGCTCCAGGCCCGCCCTCATGCCTCTCTGGGTGCCGGAGGGTTACCTCCACGAGCGCGGCAGGTGCCTCTGCGGGCGACCGCCCGTCAGGGTCGAGGCTAGCCTGGCCATGACCATCGCCCAGTGCCCCTGGCCGTGGACCGGCTGCTGATGAAGGCCCTGGGTCACACCGACATGTCCCCCCTGGGCGAGGCCATGACCGCGGCTTACCATGCTGAACAGGCGTCTCCGGGCGTCCTGCTCAAGGGCATGAACATCGACAGGGTCGACGATGTCGTTCCGCGGGCACGACCGAGGGGCCTCGAGTGCCACCGACCTCCATCTCCCGACCCACGCATTGGGCTCTGCCGCAGCAGAGCCGGAAACCACCTCGCCCTACGCGAGTCGGCCCCCATGCTGCATGCCTTGGGTCAACGCCGGCTCCATGACCGCACAGTAACGTCGCAGGGCCTGGTCACCGCTGGCCTGGATGGTGAGCCATGAACTCGTCGCTCCGTTTCTACTTACGGGGGCTCGCCCTTGCCAAGGGCGCCCATCGATACTCCCAGGAACGGTTGGCCCAGGAAATGCGGACCCGATTGGCCCACCTGTCAGGCGCCCATTCTGCCGGTCAGATGGTGAACTTCGTCTTTGCCCACTCCGGTATCCGACATCGCCACTTCGAGGTCGCGCTCGAAGCCATGGAGGGACGCCGCGATTGGTATCGCCTGGTCAACCAGGCGGTGGAGTCCATGGCCGCACGGGCGGTCGAGATGCTGCGCCAGAAGGACCCGAGCGTCACCACCTGCGACGGTCTGGTCGTGGTGAGCTCGACCTACGCTGGGTTCCCGAGCCTCGGACGACGCCTGCAGGCGCGTTTCGGGTTCCCGGCCACGGCCTCCTGCTACGACCTCACCGGTCTGGGCTGCGCCGGCCCCACCCAGGGGCTCGCGCTCGCCCAGGCCCTCATCGAGCAAGGCTCCTGCCGTAACGTGTGCGTCGTGTGCGCCGATGCCATGGGCACACACTCCCAGGTTCGTCACCACAATCGCCTGCCGTCCACCGCGCAGCTGGTGGCCCACTGCCTGGCCTCGGACGGGGCCGCGGCGCTCTCGGTGGGGCGCGATCCCGGCCCCGCCCCCTCGCTGCGCTACACCGGCAGCCAGCTCACCTCGCGGCTCTGGGAGGGCGCGCTCGATCAGAACGACCTCACCGCGGACGAGGACAACCAACCCTTCGTCTCGGTGGGCAAGGAGATCCGCGAACGGCTGATCCCCGAGTTCGGCAAGCTCCTCGACGCCGACGCCCGCGCCACCCCACTCCTCGTCCACCCCGGTGGCACCGCCCTCATGCGCCAGCTCAAGGAACACTATCCCGAGCTGACCTCCGCAGCCGATCTGTCCCTCTCGGTGCTCTTCGAGCACGGCAACCTCGGCGCCCCCTCGGTGCTGTGGGTGCTCGATGGGGCCCTGCGGACCCGGCTGCACCTGTCGCCGTCCTTTCGCATGGTCGCGCTCGGCCCCGGCATCGTCACCACCTCGCTCCTCTTCGAGGGCGTCGAGCGTCTGTCCGCGGGCCTCATGGACACGGCCCTCTCGACCCCGACCTCGGTCTCGGCCGTCTCCGCGGCCTGAGCCCGTAGCGCCCACGGGCTCGGGCCCGGCCCTCACTCCCCGTCGTAGCGCAGCGCGAGCAGCGTCATGTCGTCCTCGCGCTCCGCGGAGTCCTGCTCGATCCCCCCGAATACCATGTCGATGAAGTCGATCGGCCCCCGCTCCGCGCAGCGCGCCATCGCCACCTGCAGGCGCTCCACCCCATACATCTGGCCGCCGACAAAGCGCTCGGTCACGCCATCGGTGTAGAGCACCAGCAGATCGCCTCGTTCGAGCTGGAAGCTGAGGGTCGGCAGGAGCTCGATCTCGATGTCGTCGAACAGGCCGAGCCACACCCCGGTCGCCTCGAACTCCTCGATGGCCCCGGTCTGGGCCCGGCGGACGAGCAGCGGAATATGCCGGCCCACGGCCTGGAATCGCCCTCCCCCGAGCATCTCGACCAGGACCAGCGTCATGTACATGCGCGCGTTCAGGCGCTCCAGGTTCTTGCGCACCGTGCGGTTGAGCAGGCGGTAGATCTCGGGCAGGGTCTGGTCGGGTTTGGCCTCAAGCGTCCCCACCAGGCTCGAGCGGGCCATCATCATCGTCAGCCCCGAGGTGAGCCCGTGCCCCGACACGTCGCCGATCGCCAGGAAGTGGCGCTTGCCCGCAGTGATGACGTCGAAGTAGTCCCCACC
Organism: Polyangia bacterium; assembly: GCA_036263495.1. Taxonomy (GTDB): domain Bacteria; phylum Myxococcota_A; class Polyangia; order Palsa-1104; family SHYY01; genus DATAGU01. The sequence continues at coordinate 24,725 of DATAGU010000361.1, forward strand.
CACCTCGGTGGCCGAGATCATGCGCCCACTCACCTTGCATCCCGGCAGAGAGGGGCGATGCGGCAGGAGCAGCTTCTGTAGCCCTTGCGCCACCGCCACCTCCGCGAACAGCGCGTCATGGGCATCCCGCAGCTCGGCCGTGCGGATCCGTTCCTTCTCGAGCGTCTCGCCGAGCAGCGAGATCACCTCCATGAACAGGAACCCGAGCACCAGCACCACCCCGCTGCAGAGCACGATCTGCTGCCAGCTCATCCGCACCGGGCTGAGCAGCGCCATCACGACCAGGAGGAGGGCGTAATAGAGCACCAGCAGACGCCCCCACAGCGGCCGCTGCTGGATGAGTCCGAGGATGATGCTGCCCTCCAGGCTCATGAACAAGAAGCCCGGCCACCAGGGGGAGAGCGGACCGCGGATGAAGCAATAGGCGCCCACCGCCGTGGCGCCCCCGACCACGACCCGCAGCACCTCCAACCGCAGGGAGGCAGAGGACCTGAGCGACAGCCGACCGATGATCCCGTTGATGACGAGGAAGGCCGTGAGGGCGATGGGGTCGCTCGCTTGTCCCTCGCCCAGGAGGTAACCCACCACGGCCAGCACCAACATGAACACCACAAAGGCGCCCAGGGCGCTCTCCATGGCGGTCAGCGTGCGCCGACGTTCCTCCGCGAGCTGGGTCTCATCGACCGCAGACAGCAGCGACTGTACTTTTTCCAAGATCTACATCGCCGCCCCGGGCGGCCGGGCATCAGTCAAGGGGGCGACTTTACCACTTCCCGGCGCCACACGCGAGGTTCGCAGCAGAGGCGTTCCACCCCGAGACGAGCCGAAGCCCCCGGGGCCCCGGCCCGCTCTACCCCCTCCCGAAACCTCCCTGCGCGGGATCAGGCGAAGGACCGCTCCGTCCTCTCCTGGTCCTCCTTGCAGCGGATACATAAGGTCGTCTCGGGACGCGCCTCCAGACGCTTGACCGCGATCGACTCCGAGCACTCCTCGCAAATACCGAAGCTCCCGTCGTCGATCCGCGCCAGGGCGCGGTCGATCTTCTCGAGGAAGGTCTTCTCCCGCCCCCGCAGTCGGAAGGTGAACGACTGCAGATACTCCGATGACGCCAGATCCATCTCGTCCGGCAGGTCATCGACCTGGAACGCCATGTCATCGCTCAGCGTGCGCCGGGCATTGCGCAGGATCTCTCTACGTTTCTCTTCGAGGATCTCCCGGAAGCGCTTGAGTTCCCTCTTCTTCAGCGCGCCTGTGGTCTGCATGTTCAGACCCCCTCGTGCCGACAAAGGCACGGCAGACGGAATTCCCTATCTTACCCCGGGCGCCTGCTGAACTCAAGGCTTCTGGGCAGGGGCGGCCTCAGCCTCCAGGCAGGGCTTCTGAAACACCCCGCCCAGGATGAAGCCGATCAATTCCCGCCCGACCCGCTGCTCGTCCGCGAGGGCCCCGGCCACGAACACGCGGTCGATCACTTCCTTCACGCTGCCGAGCACGCACCACGCCACCGTGTCCGGATCACAGGGCCGCACAAGCCCCATCACGATGCCCTCGCGCAGCGCTCGAGCGATCAGCTGAGTCACCCGGCCATAGAAATCAGCCAGCTTGTGATCGAACTCGACATCGAGCCCCACGGCCTCGCGGATGAGGATGCGGGCGATCGACCGCTCGCTCCGCATCACGGCGAAGATCCGGTCCACCGTGGCCTGCATCTGCTCGAGGGGCGGGGGCGCCCCAGGCGAGGTGTCGATCCGCCGCACCGTGGACGAGAGCGTCACGAAGAAGCCGTCGAGGAGCTCCTCGAAGATCGCGCGCTTGGACTCGAAGTAGAGGTAGAACGTCCCGCGGGCGATGTCGGCAGCATCAATGATGTCGTGGATGCTGGTGGCATGATAGCCTTTCTCGGCGAACAAGCGGCGGGCCGCCACCAGCACCTGGTTTCGGCGCTCGCCTCGCAGACGCTCGGCCCGGGCCACCCGCCCATCCTTCTTCACCGGATTCTGCGACCGCATCCGGCCGATACTAACACACACGTGACAGCGTATACCGAAGGCGGCGCTTGACACCGGTCCACAGGGGCCCGTAGGATATTTCTGTCCCTGGTCGTACACTTCTAACGAGGACCACCGCATATGGCCGGCTCCGACAAGCGCAAGCAGAGTCTGTACTTTCCCGAGGACATGTTGAAGGAGATCCAAGAGGAGGCGACCCGTCAGGATCGCTCGCTCTCGTGGATCGTACAAAAGGCCTGGAAGATCGCTCGTAAAGACATCATGAAATACCCCTCCGTCAATGAGTTCCCAGGAGAAGAGGACGAGCGGGGTGCCAACGAGTAACTCCCCCGGAGCACGGCCCGATCCCGAACCCGTTGCGACCCCGACCCCCGAGATCCCTGGGGCGTCGGGGTTGTCGTTTTCGGGCTCCCACGCGCAGAATGCCCCTCCCCCTCCCGGCCCGCGGGTCCGGCGGCGGCAGGGTTTTGCCGTCGCCCAGGACTTCACGCCCATCTATTATCGCGTGGCCACCCCGCCGGGCGCGCTCGCCGAGTCGGGTCCCGTGCCAGCGATCTTCTCCGATGGCATCGGCTGCGATGGGTACGTCTGGAAGTACCTGGAGGCCGAGCTCGTGCGGGAGCGGCCCATCGTCCATTGGCATTACCGCGGACACGGAAAGAGCGGTCTGCCGCGCGATCCGGAGCGGGTGACCGTCGCCGACTGCGCCGACGACCTGGTCACCGTGCTCGACACCGTGGGCGTGGAGCGTGCGGTGCTCGTGGGGCACTCGATGGGCGTCCAGGTGTGCCTGGAGACCTGGCGCCGCGCCCCGGATCGGGTGGCGGCCCTGGTGCTGATCTGCGGCAGCTACGGGAATCCGCTACGCACCTTCAAAGGGAGGCGCCTGCTCGAGGACGTGCTCCCCGTCGTGCGGTTCGCGGTGCACCGCATCCCGCGCCTGGTGACCACCTTCTGGCGGAACGCCCTCCCAACGGATCTCGCGTATCAGATCGCCACCCTGGTGGAGCTCAACGGCGCGCTCATCCGGCGCGAGGACTTCTTCCCGTACCTCGAGCACATGGCGCGGGTGGACGTGCGCCTGTTCCTCGACATGCTGGCCGCGGCCGGGCGGCACTCCGCCTACGAGCTCCTGCCGGCCGTCGATGTGCCCACGCTGGTCGTGGCCGGCACGCGCGACGGCTTCACCCCCATCGGCCTGTCCGAGGAGATGGCGCGCCTCATCCCGGGGAGCGAGCTCTACGTGGTGCAGGACGGCTCGCACACGGCGCCGATCGAGAAGCCGCAAGAGGTGACCGAGCGGATCGTGCGCTTCTTCCACGAGCGCTGCGCCCGGACCTGATATCGGCATGAGGGGCGGGTCATGAAGCGCTGGACCTTCGGCAGCCTGCTCTGGGGGGCCCGCCTGGCGGTCGCAGCAATGGCGCTCGTGGCGCTCGCAGTGGGCTATCAGCGCCTGCATCGGTCGGACGAACAGGTGGAGCTCACCCAGTACGTGGAGCACGAGGTGCCGGTGCTCCAGGCAGAGGAGGCGGTGCTGCTCGAGCGCCTGCGCCCGCTCTCGACCGTGCCCGGCCCCACGCCCGAGGCGGCGCGCAAGCTGCTCGTGGACGACGCGCTCCCGCGCCTCATCGCCCTGCGCAAGCGCGCGGCCAGCATCGTCACCAAGACAGTGGTTGTGCGCGGGCTGCGGGACGACTACATCGCGTGGCTGGATCGGCTGGCCGAGGCGTGCCGCACGAGCGTACGGGCGATCGACGATCCCAAGGCCGACGCGACGCGCTCCGCCGCACTGTTACGGCAGCGCTTCACCGAGGCGGACGAGGCGGCCCGGCGCTGGAGCGAGCACGTCCGCGCCGCGTGCGTGCGACATCGCCTGGCGGCGCCGGCGGCCCTTCCTGCGGCTGTAGCTCGCTGACGGCAGATCGCGGGGGCCTGAGGGGAGGGTCCCTTCGCGCTCCGGGTCCTCGGCTCCCTTCGCCGTCGTTGCTTTGAGCCTGCTCGAATTGCCTGCGGAGTCGCGCTGCGGGACCCTCCCCTCAGGCCCCCGCGCACGTTGAAGGCTGATTTCAGGAGTACGAGATGGGGGCTGGCTCCTGCGAGCCGCTGCTAGCCGAGGCCCATCTCCTCGAGCTCTTCCTCCGACAGGCCGAGGAAGTGGCCGGTCTCGTGGATGAGCGTGACGCGGATCTCTTCGGCCACCTCTTCGGGCGTGTGGGCCACACGCTCGATGTTGCGCTGGTAGAGCACCACGTGGTCGAGGTGCGGGGGCCCGCCGACCGAGCTGGCCTCCGGGTGGGGGACACCGGAGAAGAAACCCATCATGCGCGGGTCCTCCCCCTCGTCCACCTGCTGGCGGGAGGGGTAGTCCTCGACCAGGATGGGCACGTTGGCCAGGAGCTCGCGGATGCGCTCGGGCAGCTCGGCGTGTGCCTTCTCGGCCAGCTCGGCGAAGCGCTCCTTCGGCAGGGCCCAGGGCGCGGCCGGCTCCGCGAGGTCGAGATCTCTCACGCGCACAAAGGCTTCGATCATGCGGTCGTGATGATCTCGCGCCGCATGCACCAGGCCGAGCGCATGGTGCGCATCGGCGAAGTCACCCTCCTGCGCGATCGCCTTCTGGAGCTCCTTCTCTGCGCGGTCGAACTCGTCGAGATCGAGCCACGCCTGGCCGGCCCGCAGATGGAACACGGGCTCGGGATAGTCCGTGGGCGGGAGGTCCGCCAGCGTCTTGCGCGCGTCGTCCTCCTCGCCTTCGTTGATGTGGATCTCGGCCTTGAGGAGGAGCGCGTCGAGGTACTCGTCCTCCTCCTCGGCCACCTCGAGCGCCCGCTCGCACAGCTCCATCGCCCCCACCGGGTCCTCGAGCACCCCGAAGTGCAGCTCGGCGGCGTAGAGGAGCGGCTGGACGTACTCCGGGTCGATCTCGCTCGCCTTCTCATAGTGACCGAGCGCGACCTCGACATCCCCCTGATGGGCCGCGATGGCGCCGAGCAGGGTGTAGATGTCGGGCATCTCGGGCTCCACCGCGAGGCCCGCACGGGCCGCCTTCTCGGCGTCGGCAAAGCGGCCCTGGTGGAGGTTGGACCACCCCTGTTCGAGGAGGGCCTCGAGCTGGTCGAGCTTCTCTTGGGACACGGTGTCTGACTCTTTGTCGTCGTCGTCTTGTCTCATGGTGGGGTTTGCCGCTCCGACGGGCCTCTGTTACAACCCCGGGCCATGAACAAGCGCGCTCGCGCGATCCTCCCGCCTCTACCCGACGCCCCCTGGGATCCACGGCCCGAGCCGACACGACCCGAAGCAGTTCGATCGAAGAAACTACAGATCAAGAAAGTAGAACCATGATGGGCCTATGGCGAGGTCCTGGCAAGCGGCGTACGGCGGGGTTTTTGCTCGTGGTGGGGCTGGTCCTCGGCGGCTGCCCCAAGCGGTTCAACCCTCGGGCCGACCCCATCCCCTCCACGTCGTCGGATCCGGCAGCGACGGAGCAATATCAAAAGGCCAAGGCGCTCCTCGACAAAGGGGCCTGGGCGGCGGCAGAGCATGAGTTCGCCGAGTTCATCGCTCGCTTCCCGTACGATCCCTTGACCGGGGGTGCGGAGTTATGGCGGGCCCGGGCGGTCCTGGGTCAGGGGGATGCAGCCCGAGCGGCCGAGCTGATCACCCCCCTCACCAGCAAGCCCGCCGGCGATCCCCTGGGCGAGCGCGCCCGCTTCGTGCTGGGGCTGGCGCTCGCCCACGGGGGGGATCCGGCCCGCGCCCTCACCTTGCTCGAGCCGTTCGCCGGCCAGTCGGTCGAGGGGGACGAGGCGGGCGAGCTGCACGCGGCGCTGGCCGAGGCGGCGACGCGCACGGGCGACCTCGACCGGGCCATGAGGGCGTATGGCGCGTATTACGAGGTGGCCCGACCGGCCGAGCGGCGCTACATCCGCGACCGGGCGGGCGAGCTGGCCGAGCGCGTGGAGGACGCCCGACTGGGGGCGCTCTATGCCAGTCAGCCCGAGCGGAGTCTGGGGCGGGCGGTGCTGGGCCCGCGCCTGGCCGATCGCTTGCGGGCCACGGATGCGGCCGGGGCGCGCCGCGTGCTCGCGGAGAGCCGCGAGGCGCGCAAGCGTTATGATCTCGCCCTGGGGGGCGAGGTGAGCGGGGGCGCGGTGAAGCTGGCCGTGGGCCTGGCGCTGCCGCTCTCGGGCAAGAACCGGCTCCTCGGCGAGCGGGCGCTGCGTGGGGCCCTGGTCGGGGCGGGCGCCCTCCCGAATGCCGCGGCCGGGCTCGAGCTCGACGTGCGGGACACCCATTCGTCCCCGGCGGGGGCGGCGGCGGCGGTGGACGAGCTGGCCGCCGAGGGGGTGCTGGCGCTCGTGGGCTCGCCGGATCGTCAGGAGGCCGAGGCCATCGCGGCCCGGGCGGCGATGCGGGGCCTCCCGGTGCTCGAGCTGGCGCCCTCCTCCGAGGATGCGCCGCGGGGCACCGGGGTGCTCAAGCTGCTCCGTCCTTCGGGCGCGCGGGCCGAGGCGCTGGCCCTGCGGGCCCTGGAGCGCGGAGTGCGGCGCGTGGTGACCTTGTTCCCCGACAACCCTTATGGCCACAAGATGTCCTCGGCCTTTGTGGCGGCGGTGCGGCGGCGCGGCGGCGAGGTGGTGGCCGAGGTGCCCTATCCCGAGCGCACCACGACGTTCATCTCGCAGGTGCAGCGCATCGCCGCGGCGCATCCCGATGCCCTGTTCGTGCCGGCGGCGGCGCAGCAGCTCGAGCTCATCGCCGCGCAGCTCTATGCCACGGGCGTGACCCGCGCGGCCGGGACGGGCGGACGGACCCCGACCCTGCTCCTCGCCACGGCCGACGGGGCAGGCGCCCGGCTCTTGACCGCGGCGGGGCGGTATCTGCCGGGCGCGCTGCTGGCGCCGGTGTTCTTTCCCACCGAGGGGGACCCGGACATCGGCGGGTTCGTGATGGCCTTTCGGGAGGCGTACCAGGAGGAGCCCGGGCTGGCGGATGCCCTGGCCTTCGATGCGCTGCGGGCGGTGCGGGGCGCGGTGGAGGCGGTGCGCGGGGCTCCTGCGGAGGAGCGGCGGGCGGCCTTGCTCGGCCACCTTCAGGCCACGGGGGGCGCCGGCGGAGTCACGGGGCCGCTCGGGTTCCGGGCCGGAGGCGAGCGGGCGGGGACGCCGCTCGTGTTCGTGGTGGAGCGGGACGGGGTCAAGGTCTTGCGCTGATCTCTTCCCTCCCCTGCCTGGTTCACAAGGTCGTCCGATGTAGGCAACCTCAAGATGTTTGAGGTCGACCTCAAGATGTTTGAGGTGGACCTCAAATAGTTTGAGGTGGACCTCAAGATGTTTGAGGTGAACCTCAAGATGTTTGAGGTGGACCTCAAATTGTTTGAGGTGAACCTCAAGATGTTTGAGGTGGACCTCAAGATGTTTGAGGTGGACCTCAAGATGTTTGAGGTGAACCTCAAGATGTTTGAGGTGGCCTGCACCGGGCTCTGGCGTGCCCTCCCTCAAGGAGCCACTGCCCGTGGACCTTGCGACCTTGCGGCGTCACTGCCGTCAGTGTAGACAAAGAGAATCGGTCTGGAGCGCTGTTCGTGGTTCAGACCCTCATCTCATGGGGAGCGAGGTCCGGCGTGAGCAGATTCCTCTTGCTGTCGCTGCTGACGATGTCCGCCCTCGGCGCCGAAGGGGCTGCCCTGGGCGGCAAAGCGCCCCCGGTCGATGATCACACCCGGCTTCATCGCCGGGAGGGAAGGCACAAGATGAGTAGTGTATCCGGGGGGCACACGGGTGATCCGACGGCAGCCCCCACCACGACGGCCGCCCCCGCGTTGCGCTGCAGCCTCTCCTTGCTCCATCGCAGCAGCCGCGGTCTACGGCTCCGCTACACCATCGAGAACCCAGGGGCCGACACGGTCCACCTCCTACGGACCGAGCGGATGCCCTATGTCATCGTCTCCGCCCCGGATCGCATCCTGCTCGCCTTCAGCGTGCAGACGCCGGATCCGCAGGCCGACTACGTGAGCTTCGACATTCCGACGACGATTCCCCTGGCGCCGCAGGGCCGCCACGAGGAGGAGTTCACGCTGCACCTGCCGCTCCAGACGCAGGACCACTTCTCCTTGCCTCATCCCTACCCTGGCCCCCTCGCCGACCCGGCCCAGCTCCTCGTCGAGATCGGTCACATCCCCTGGGCCATCGGAAAGAAAGACAGACCCCGTCAGAGCTACATGGCGATCGTCAAGGCACAGCAGCTCTGTACTTCGGCGCCCCTGCAAACGTCCCTGCGGTAGGACGCAGGCCGTCGACCGGCCCGGTTGGGAGGTCTCGTGGAACCAGGACTCGAGAAGAAGAAAGAAGAGGTCTTCGAACCTCCCCCCGCCCTCGAGGAGGAGAAGCCCAAGGACGCCTCTGTAGATGAGAACAGGCCCAAGCCAGGGGAGTTCCTGGGCTGGTCCATCCTCATCGTGCCCGATGACTACAAGGGGCCCCTGCCCCACGCCAACTGGATCTATCAGCGGTACAAGGACGAGTACGAGAAGCTGTACAACGACATCGCGGCCGGCAGCACCAGTATCAAGATCTCCGAGAACAGCGGCACCACCAATGGCGATGCCGCCGACGTGAAGTATCCTGGCTTCCAGGACAAGGTCCTCAAGTCCCTCAAGCGCCTCCTGACCACGAAGTCGGGGCGCACCCTGCTCAAGTCCATCGCCGAGGGCGGCTTCGACGTATCCATCCGTCCGTCGACCCAGGGCCTCGCCACCACGCGCCGCGACAACGACGCCAACGCCAAGAACGGTACGGGGAGCGCCTCGACCCTCTATTTCGACCCCCACTTCAGCGACAAGACCGTCAAGGTCTTCGACAAGAACGGCAAGGAGCTCGCGACCCCCTTCTTCCTCGCGCTCGGGCATGAGCTCATCCATGCCGCTCACAACCAGGACGGCATCAACGCACGAGACCAGGCCCCGAGCGATGCGGCCTGGGGCAACAAAGAAGAAGAGAACGCCATCGATGGCTCCACGGGCGTGACGGAGAACGCGCTGCGCAAGGAGCTTGGCCTGGGCAGGCGCTTCGGTCACGGAGGCACGGTGACGGGCAAACGCACCAAGACCATCGCCGGTGGCAAGGCCGGTGGGTAGCACCTGGCCGGGACCCCATGCTCGACATCGCGGTCGCCCAGATCCTCGCTCGACCAGCGTCTGAGATCACCCCGTACGAGACACCGCTCGAATATGTCGAGGAGGAGCTCCTGCGGGTCCGCCTGCTCCTGGCGGCCTGCGTGGGCTCAGGGGGGGAAGGCGTCTGGATCGAGACCGAAGAGGGGCAGATGGCGGCCGAGGTCGCGGCGCAGGCGCTCGATGACGCCATCCGGGCGCGCCTGGCCCTCACGAACCCCTCCCCCTGGTCCCGCCTCCTGCCGCCGGGGGTCGAGCTCTCGAGCAGCGAGAGGCTCATCGCCGTCTTGGCCGTGGGCCGTGAGCTCGATGGGCCCACCATCGCTGCCATAGAGCAGGTCCTGGGCCGGTCCCAGCTCCCCGGCGTCCCGCTGGTGCTCCTCGACCAGCTGCTCGGCACGAACCTCACCGACCGACTGCTCCTGCGCCAGAGGCTCCTTCATCCCCAGGGGGCGCTCCTGGGTCACGGCCTCGTGCGGCTGCGCTGCGACGACCTGCAGGGCGAAACCCCGCGCCTCCGCGCGACCCTGCCCCTGATCGCCGCGCTGGCTGGCGGGCCGGTGCCAGACCTCAGCCTCGAAGGCATCTCGTCGCTCCATCCCCGAGAACGGCTCGCGGTCGAGCAGCTGGTCTTGCCGGCCTCGCTCTCCGAGCGGTTCTGGCGTTTCTACCCGACCGCGCCGACCGGAGACCTGGACGCCGCCCCCCCGACCTACTGGCCCGTGGTGCTCGTGACGGGCCCGCAGGGCGTCGGCAAGACGGCCTTCGTCCATGCGGTGGCTGCGCGTCTCGGCCACTCCGTGCGGGAGGTGGCCTGCGATCGACTGGCGGCCGGCAGACACTCCCACCTGGTCCTCGAGCGACTCGAGGAAGCGGCCCTCGTGGGGCGGGAGGTCCTGCACCTCGACGCGGCCCTCGCCCTCGTCGGACGGGAGGCACCGGGGCGCTATGAGCTGGGGCGCCTGCTCCTGCGCCATCGGGTGCCCGTCTTCCTCGAAGTGGCGGCGCAGTCGAACCTCGATCCCGGGCTGCTCGATCGGGTCGATATCGTCGTCCCGCTCGGAGTGCCGCTGCCCGGGGATCGCGCGCCCATCCTCGCCTCCCACCTGCCACCGGACGCGGGCGGAGGCGCAAAGGCCCCGGGCATCGACCTGCCCGCCATCTGCGAGCGCTATGAGCTGGGCGGACGGGCGCTGGCGCGCGCGGCGCACCTGGCCGGCGAAGCGGCACGACGGCGTGCGCCACAGGCCCCGGTGGTGACGGCCCAGGATCTCGATGCCGCCGTGGCCTTGCAGCTGCACGGGGACCTCGGCGAGATGTCCGAGCGGCGCCCCCTCCTGTTACGGCTCGAGGACCTCGTGTTGCCGCGGGAGACCATGGAGCAGATCGTCGAGATCCTGCAGGCCTGCCAGGTGCGGGCCCAGGTGCTGTCGAGCTGGGGCTTCGGGCGGCGGCTCGCCAAGGGACGTGGCCTGTGCCTGCTCTTCCACGGCGATCCGGGCACGGGCAAGACGCACTGCGCCGAGGTGCTGGCGATGGAGCTCGGGCTGGAGCTGTATCAGGTCTCGCTCCCCCGCATCGTCAGCAAGTGGGTGGGCGAGACCGAGCGCAACATCGAGCGCATCTTCATCGCGGCCCGGCAGAGCCGGGCCGTGCTCCTCTTCGACGAGGCCGACAGCCTCCTCGCGAGCCGCACCCGGGTCGAATCCGCCAACGACCGCTGGGCCAACATGGAGACCAATTATCTCCTGCAGCAGATCGAGCACTACGACGGCATCGTGATCCTGACGACCAACCTGGTGAAGAACCTCGACCCGGCCATGGAACGGCGCATTGCCTACCGGGTGGAGTTCCCCTTCCCCGATGCGGAGTCGCGCGCCCTCATCTGGGAGACGCTCATCCCGCGCGAGGCGCCGCTCACCGCGGGCGTGGATTTCGCCCAGCTCGGCCGGGACTTCGAGCTGAGCGGCGGGCACATCAAGAACGCCGTGCTGCGGGCCGCCTGCCGGGCGATGGCGGCGGGGGGGAAGTTGACCATGGCCGCGCTGCGAGAGGCCGCCGAGACCGAATATCACTCCCGCGGCCGCCTCGTGCAGCAGCGTTGAGCCTGGGGGGGCGCACGCGGGCCGGCGGTTGACAGGGCCCAGGCCGGCTCGCACAATTCCGGCCTCGCATCGCGGAGAACCACCACATGGAAGCACACGAGCTCGGTCGCGAGGCCTTCGCCAGCGACCGTGAATTCCAACTCCACTCGCTCCGGCACTCGGCGGCCCACGTGCTCGCCCAGGCCGTGCTCGAGCTCCACCCCGAGGCCAAGTTCGGTAACGGTCCGCCGGTCAAGGACGGCTTCTACTACGACATCCTCCTCGACAAGCCGCTCACGCCCGACGATCTCAAGGCCATCGAGGAGCGCATGCGCGAGATCTGCAAGCGCAACCTGCCGATCGTGCGCAAGGAGCTCTCCCGCGACGAGGCCGTCCAGTACTTCAAGGAACGACATCAGGACTTCAAGGTGGAGCGCGTCTCGCTCATCCCGCCGAACGAGGTGGTCTCCACCTACTCGCAGGGCGACTTCACCGACCTCTGCCGCGGCCCCCACGTGCACCGCACCGGCGAGTGCAAGCACGTGCGCCTCACCACCGTGGCCGGCGCCTACTGGCTCGGCGACCCGAAGAACCCGCAGCTGCAGCGCGTCTACGGCACGGTCTGGCCGACCGCCAAGGAGCTCGAGGAGTACCTCCATCGGGTCGAGCAGGCCAAGCTCCGCGACCACAGAAAGCTCGGCAAGGAGCTCGGCCTCTTCATGCTCCACGAGTGGGCGCCGGGCGCCGTGTTCTGGCTGCCCAAGGGCACGGTGGTCTACAACCTCCTCTCGCAGAAGATGCGCGAGCTGCTCCTCTCCGAGGGCTACGTCGAGGTGAAGACCCCGCTCCTCTTCGACTCGGGGCTGTGGAAGACCTCGGGGCACTGGGACCACTACCGCGACGACATGTTCCAGGTGCTGGTGCGGGAGCACGGCGAGGGCGGGAGCGACGGCGAGCGGCAGATCAAGGACCGCGAGTTCGCGCTCAAGCCCATGAACTGCCCCTCGCACATGCTGATCTTCCGCAGCGAGAAGCGCTCGTACCGAGAGCTGCCGCTGCGGCTCCACGACCAGGGCGTGCTCCACCGCAACGAGCTGTCGGGGGCGCTCGGGGGCCTGACCCGCGTGCGTCAGTTCTCGCAGGACGACGCCCACATCTTCCTGCCCGAGGAGCAGATCGGGGCCGAGATCCAGCGCATGCTCGGCCTCGTGCAGCGCGTCTACGGAAAACTCGGCATGGGCGTCGAGGTGTTCCTCGCCACCCGGCCCGACGCCGCCCTCGGCGACGTGGAGACCTGGGACCGCGCGGAGAAGACCCTGGCCGAGGCCATCGTGGCGAGCGGCTTCAAGCTCCAGTACAAGCCCAAGGACGGGACGTTCTACGGCCCCAAGATCGACTATCAGGTGACCGACGCCATCGGCCGTCAGTTCCAGACCGCGACGGTGCAGCTCGACTTCCAGCTGCCCAAGCGCTTCGGCCTGACGTACGTGGGCGCGGACAACGCCGAACACACCCCGGTGGTCATCCACCGCGCCATCTATGGCAGCTTCGAGCGGTTCATCGGCATCTTGATCGAGCACTTCGCCGGGGCGTTCCCGCTCTGGCTCGCGCCGGTGCAGTGCCGTGTGCTCACGGTGAGCGAGACCTTCGTGCCCTACGCCAACGAGGTCGTGGCGGCATTACGGAAACGCGGGCTGCGGGTCGAGCTCGACGCGAGCGACGCCTCGGTGGGCGCCAAGGTGCGCAACTCCCAGGTGGAGAAGATCCCCTACGCCATGATGATCGGTCAGCGTGAGGTGGAGGGCCGGACCGTGACGCTGCGCGAGTACGGCAAGAAGGACACCGTGACCCTGACGCTCGACGAGGCGGTGGCCAAGCTCGCGGCCGAAGACGACTTCCACTTCTAGCCGCCGCGGAGCCCCGCCGTGGCCTACATGACGCAGGCGCTGTTCGCCAGCTGGGCGGAAGTCGAGGAGAAGCGCGTCCCCGGGCGCTATGAGCTCCTGCGCGGCCGGGTGGTGCGCAGCCCGGTGCTCGGCTATCCCGACACCTGGGTGGCGCAGCGCCTGGCCCGCCTCATCGGCAACTTCGTCACCGGCCGGCGCCTGGGCGAGTCGTTCGACGGCCGCGCCCGCTACGAGCTGCCGTCGGGCGACACGGTGTCGCCGGACTACAGCTACGTGTCGCAGCTGCGCTATCGCTCGGCGCCGCGGCCGGCGCCCGGCAAGGGCATGTCGATGGTGCCCGAGCTGGTGGTGGAGATCCTGTCGGTGGAGAGCGCCGGGCGCGACCGCGGTGAGAAGAAGGACATCTACGAGCAGAACGGGGTGCAGGAGCTGTGGCTCATCCATCCCCACGCCCGCGAGATGACCGTGCACCACCTGAGCGGAAAGACGTACGATCCGGGGCTGCGCCTGCGCGAGTCGCAGAGCTACTCCTCCCACCTCCTCCAGGACCTCGAGTTCACCGTCGGTTTTCTCCTCCCCTGACCCGAGACGGCGCCATGCCTGAGGGAGGCGCCGTCACCCTTTACAAAACTTTACCGGCACGACAAACAATCTTCATGGCGACCGCTCATCTTGTTCATCGTGAGGAGAGCGGTCCGGATCCTTCGGAGGCTCTCCCGCAGAAGGACTCCCCGCAGCACAGATGCAAGAAAGGAGAGCTGTCGTCATGATGCAGCGTATTTCTCAACGTCTCCGTTCGCACCGCCGGGTGCTGATCGCGCTCGGCGCCGTGGTGGGCCTGGCCGCCGTGACCGCGGGCGCCACCGCGTATGCCCACGGCCCCGGCCGCCACGCCTTCGTGAAGCGCATGCTGTCCGAGCGCCTCGACGCCGCGCTCGATGCGGCGCAGGCCACACCGGCGCAGCGCACCGCCATCCACGCCGCGAGCGAGCGTGCCTTCGGGTCGATGGCGGCCCTGCGCCACGGACCCGAGCACGGCGCGGATCTCGAGCGCGGCCTGACGATGTTCACGGCCGACCGCTTCGACCCGGCGGAGCTCACGGCCGGGCGTCAGGAGCGCCTGGCCCGCATGCACGGCGCGGCCGACGCCTTCTTCGGCGCGCTCCGCGAGACCCATGAGGCGCTCACCGCGCCGCAGCGCCACGCCTTCGCCGCCTACTTCCGCTCCCAGGCGCCCGCGCACCTCGGCGCCGGGCACCTGATGCAGAACATGATGGAGCGGCACATCGACGCGGCCCTCGACGCGGCCCAGCCCACGGCCGAGCAGAAGGCGACCCTCGACGCGGCGCGGGCCCAGCTGCGGAGCACCTTGGCGCAGGCCCGTCCGCACCAGCGGATCGTCCAGGACGTGCTCTCGCTGCTCGAGGAGGACCGCTGGGACGAGGCGCGGGTGCAGAAGCTGCGCGCCGAGCAGGAGGCGGCGTGGGCTCGCATCGGTGACGCGATGGCCCAGACGCTCAAGCAAGCGCACGACGTGCTCACGCCGGCGCAGCGTCAGGCGGTGGTGAGCTCGCTGCGCGCGCAGCGGGACTCGTTCCGGCAGCGCTTCCACGGGGACGACACGTCCCGCGAAGGCGCCCCGACGGCTCCGCAAGGGCAATGAACCGCCGGCCGGCCGTGCTCCTCGTCGACGACGACGCGCGCCTCGCCGCGCTCGTGGCCGAGTACCTCAACAAGAATGAGGTCGACGTCACCCCGGTCGCCGACGGGGAGCAGGGCCTGGAGGCCCTCTCCCGCACCCGGTTCGATGCGGTGCTCCTCGACGTGATGCTGCCCGGCATCGATGGTCTGGAGGTCTGCCGCCGCATCCGCGCCCGCCCCGAACACACCTCCTTGCCCATCCTCATGCTCACCGCCCGCGGCGACGACGTGGACAAGATCGTCGGGCTCGAGCTCGGGGCCGACGACTACATCGCCAAGCCGTTCAACCCGCGCGAGCTGCTCGCCCGGCTGCGCGCCGTGCTGCGCCGCACGGCGGGACCGCGTGAGGCGACGAAGGCGCGCTTTCGCACCGGCGGGCTGGAGGTGGACTTCGACGCCCGCGAGGTGCTGGTCGACGGCCAGCGGCCGGTGCTGACGCACTTCGAGTTCGAGCTCCTGGCGTGTCTCGCGCGGGCGGCCGGGCGGGTGCTGTCGCGCGAGTTCCTGATGGAGGCGCTCAAGGGCTCGGAGTTCGACTCGTTCGATCGCTCGATCGACGTGCACATCTCGCGGCTGCGCTCGAAGCTCGAGCGGGACCCCAAGGACCCGCGCTACATCAAGACCGTGCGCGGGGTGGGCTATGTGCTCGTCAAGGATACGTGAGGCCCCCATGCGGCGTGCCCGGAGCCTGTCCTGATGCCGCGCCGCCTCTATGCGCGCATCTACCTGCACTTCCTCATCATGCTGGTCGTGGTGGGGCCGCTGTCGCTCGGCATCTTCGCCACGGGCTGGCGGGGGGCCTTCATCCGGGCCTCGGCCGAGCGCCTGGCGGCGCACGCGGCCTCGGAGGTGGGGGATCACTGGGACGACCCCGCGGCGCGGCTGCGCACGATCCGGCGACTGTCGGACGAGCTCAACCTGGACATCACGGTGCGCGACGGGGCCGGGCGGCTGCTCGTGGCGGTGGGGCCGGAGCTGCCGGCGCCGTACGGGCGCGACCGGCAGGTGCTCCGCGAGGGGCCGACGATCATCAACAGTGAGGGGCGGGTGTGGTTCGCCGCGGCGCCCATCTTCAGCACCCTGGATCGGAACCAGGACCGGCGCGTCGTGGTGCCGCAGGGCTACCTGGAGGCGGCGCTGCAGCGGCGGTTCCGGGTGCCGCACCTCTGGCGGCATGCGATCGTCGTGGGCCTGGTGCTGCTGGCGGTGGCGATCGGTGCGGCGCCGCTCGCCCGGCGGATCTCGCGTCCGGTCGAGCGCCTGACCGCGGCCACGCGCCGCTTTGGCAGCGGCGACCTCGGCTATCGACTGCCGCCTCTCTGGCCCTGGCGCAAGGACGACGAGCTCGGGGAGCTGACCCGCGCCTGGAACGACATGGCCGAGCGCATCGAGACCCTGGTGCGCGGGCAGAAGGAGCTCCTCGCCAACGTCTCGCACGAGCTGCGGTCACCGCTGGCGAGGCTGCGCATGGCGCTCGAGCTCCTGCCCGTGGCGCCCGAGGGCGCGGGGCGGGTGCGCGACATGGAGGACGACCTCGGCGAGCTCGAGCGGCTCATCGATGATCTGCTCACGGCCTCGCGGCTCGAGGCCCGAACCCAGTCGCTCATGCCGCTCCACATGGCGCCAGTGGAGGCCCAGCGCCTGCTCCACACGCTGTCCGAACGGGCCTCGCGGGATGCGCGCTTCGACAAGGAGCCGCTCCGGGTGGACGGCGCCCAGGACGCGGCCGGTCTGTGGGCCCGGGCCGACGTCGAGCTCCTCGGGCGCGCGCTGTGGAACCTGGTGGAGAACGCGGCCAAGTACGGGGCGCCCCCCATCCGGGCGTGGGCGGAGCGCGCGGGGGATCACGTCCGGTTCCACGTGCGCGACGAGGGGCCCGGGATCCCGGAGGGCGAGCGGGAGCGCGTCTTCGAGCCCTTCTACCGGGCGGATCGGGCGCGCACCCCGGGGGTGCGGGCCGGCGTGGGTCTCGGTCTCACGCTGGCTCGGCGCATTGCCGAGGCGCACGGCGGCTCGATTCGGATCGCCTCCGGCCCTGATGGGCGGGGCTGCCTGGTGACGATCGAGCTGCCGGCCGCGGACGAGGGGCCGGCGGCGAGCGCCTGAGGTCGGGCCCGCGCGGTCACACCTCGCGCCGTCGCACCGACCAGATGAAGCCGTCGTACCAGAAGTGCATGAGCGAGACGGTGATGGTGAGCGCCCACAGGGCGCCGCGATCGCCCACGAACTGCGCGGCGCCGCCATAGGCGAGCGTGGCGCCGAGGAAGAGCGCGAGCGCGAGCGCCCCGCCGTGGCGCCGGCCGGCGAGCCGGAGGCGGCCGAGGATCTGTCCCTTCTCGCTGACCCAGACCAGGGCGAGGTACTGGACCGCGTGGAAGAGGTTCATGATGAAGAACGCCTCGCCGAAGCGGTTGAAGCCCCAGGTGTAGATCGAGCACAGGCCGGTGCTGGCGACGAGGAAGACCTTGAGCGGCGAGACCCGGTACCCCCGGCGGTGGAGCCGCGCGTAGGCGGCGACGTAGACGAGGACGTAGAGGCCGCCCACGCCGAGCACGGCGCGGGTCCACAGGGGCTGGGTCCGCTCCATGAAGCCCGCCACCGCCGCCAGGTGCGTCGCGCCCACGGACGCGAACTCTTCGAAGTGGCTGAAGTGATCCATCATGGTGACGCCCGCCAGGATGGGGCCGGCGTAGAGGAGGTGGTTCATCCAGTAATCGAGCCGGCGGCCGACCTCGGGCGGGTTGCCGGCGTTGCGGTCGTAGATCCGGCCCAGGCCAAAGGTCTGGAGCCCCGAGTGCCACACGTCCCAGAAAGTAGCCACCACGCACCCGAGGGTGGCGATCCACGCCGACGCGGTGAGGAGGCCCCAGAGCACGACCGGCACCACGAGGAAGCGCACCGGGTGGCGCGGGAACAGGGTCGGGTTGCCGTGGCTGCGGACGAACACGGCCACGAGGTGCGCGTGGGTCAGCGTACCGATGGCCAAATCCTCCCCGGTGAGCTCGTAGCCGAGCAGGGTGAAGGGTTTCTGGGCGAAGTCGGTGCCCGAGATGAGGACGCCGAGGAGCAGGGAGAGCGCGGGGGGCAGGAGGAAGAAGAGCCAGTCGTAGCCTGGCGACACGATGTACGGAGAGCGCCTGCCGTCCCCAGCCGGAACACCACGATGGGATGCCGCAGGGGTCAGAGCCTGGTGTTTCGGCTCGGCCCTCATCGCGGCTGTCCCCGCCCGCGTTCCAGACGAATCACACCGTGATGGTCATGGGCGTACTCGAGCAGGGCGAGGAGGAACAGCGTCACGCCCGTGAACTCGAGCGTCTCCTCGACGAAGTCGATGAGGCTGTAGCCGAGGTTGTCCTCGCCCACTCGCACCGACCAGTAGCCGAGCGGCAGCTCGGTGACGAGGGCCCCGCCGACGTAGATGACGCCGGCCACGAGGAACTGCCGTCGCGTGCGCGCGGGCAGGCCGCGCAGGAAGGGGATATAGGCGAGCCCCATGACGGCGACGGCGATGCCCACCGGGATCACCCAGCTGAAGTAGAAGATCCCGCTGAGCGGGATGAGATCGTTCAAGCGCTCGTGGAGCGTGACGGTCTCGTCCATCGAGATGTAGAGGAACGCCAGCGCGAGGAACCACCAGTGGCCGCGGTGGCGGGCCCGGGCCTGGGTGGCGGCAGAGGCGATGAGCAGGAGCACGAGGCCGCACGTGAGGAGCAGGGCCGAGGAATACCAGGTCGGTATGTTGCCCTCCTCGCTGAGGGAGAACAGCGGCACCACGTCGGCGAGCGACGAGGGCATCCAGAGGTGGTGCACCAGCTCGGCGAGGAGGCCGAGCGCGCTCACCAGCACGAGCAGCGTCCACAGGAGGCGGCGCACGGCCTCGATCCGCAAGGTGAGCGGAGGGCGGCCTGGCTCGTCACCGCCACCCATGCCGTCAGGCAGGCTCATCCCTTTTCCCCCCTATTTGTGCCGGTGCTTGTGCTTGTAGTGTCCGTCGTCATAGACCTGCACGTCGACGTAGATCACGCCGACGTAGATCGGACGCTGGATGACGAGCAGCCAATAGAAGAAGCTCCCGGTCGGGGCGACGATCACATCGCCCTGATAGACCACCGGGACGAAGAAGGCGAACGGCGGGCCGCCAACCACGATCGGGGCGTAGTGCGCCTGCACGTTCACCCGCTGGGCCTTGCGGTCGGGGACGAAGTCGATGGTCGCCACCGGGACCGCCACCTTGTCGGGCTCCTGCCCCTTGGCGCTCGTCGGAATGGCGCGCAGCGTGAACGTGCGGCGATCGTCGTCCTGGGTCTCGACCACCTGGATGGGATCGACGCGCCCGTCGTGATCGACGTCCGCCCGGTTGATGTTCCGTCGATTGATCGCGCGTTCGAAATCCTGGGCGTTCTTGACCTTGTTGTCCTGGATCAGGGACGTCGCCACGCCGAGGTTGAAGGCATCGGCGTTGATCGGCCCCGTCTCTACCCCGCCACGGCCCTTGCAGGCGGCGAGCGATAGACACAGGCACATCCATCGGCCCAGCGAACGCATCATCATCGCCTCCATGCGGCGTAGTTTACTGAAAGGGGGCGCTGGCGGTGCCACCTATCGGCCAAGCGGTG
>DATAGU010000362.1:0-18559 GCA_036263495.1 Polyangia bacterium
GCTCGACATCGCCACCCGCAGGATGAGCTTCTTCGACTCGTAGGCCACGTCGCGGTAGCGCCGCACCTCGCCGATGAAGTCCTCGTAGATCTGGCGCAGCCGCCGGCCGCTCGCGCGCTCCACCAGCACGCCCCCCACCCGCTGCAGGAACTCGTAGCCCGTGGTCCCGTGCACCGGCCAGCCCTCGCGCAGCGGCTCATCGCCCACCAGGATCTTCTCGACGATGAGGTAGCACGGGCAGCGGCTCTCCTCCGCCGCCGCCGGCCCTCCCGCGGGCGACGCCGACGTCCGCGCCCGCGTCTGCAAGAGCGCCGCGTGGCAGCGCCGCTGCAGCGCCTCCAGGTAGCGCACCGGATCGCGCAGACCGTCCAGGTGATCGATGCGCGCCCCGGTCACCCCGCCGTGCTCGATCAGGCGGAACAGGACCTCGTGCACCGCCGCGAACGCCTCCGCCTCCTCCACCCGGATCGCGGCCAGCTCGTTGATGTCGAAGAAGCGGCGGTAATTGATCTCGTCCGAGGCCACGCGCCAGAACGACAGGCGAAAGGCCTGGTCCGCGAGCAGCGCCTCCAGGCGGTCGAAGCTGTGCGGCTCGCCCCGCCGGCCGTTGAGATCGACGAGCGAGCGTTCGATCGCCTGCCGCACCCCCGCGTGCGCCTCCATGAGCGCCGCGAGGCGACGCTTGATGATCCCCTTCTCGCGCTGCCGCTCCTCGACCTGCTCGCGTTCGGTCTCGGTGCGCCGCGGCAGGTGGCGCACCGCCGTGAGGATGCTCTCCAGCTCCTGCACCGCCTCGTCCGTGGGCCCGAGCGTCGCGCGCAGCTCCGGCACCACCGGCCCGAGGATGTGCATGAGGCTGCGCGGCGCGAGCGGGAAGCGGTGCTCGTAGTAGCAGGCGAAGAACGCCCCCGCCTCGTAGCGGATCTGGATCTCCTGGTTCTCGAGCACCCGCCCGTACTGATCGCCGAGGATGGGCAGGAGCACCTTGGCCACGAGGTCTTCCTTGGGCGGGTGCCAGTCGATGTCGAAGTAGCGCGCGTAGGGCGAGCTCGGGCCGTTCTCGAGCACGTCGTTCCACCAGCGGTTGCCCCCGCCCGTGATGCACATGTGGTTGGGCACCACGTCGAGGATCGCCCCCATGCCGCGCTCGCGCAGCCGGTCGAGCAGGCCGCGGAGCGCCTCCTCGCCCCCGAGCTCCGGACTCACCTGCTCGTGGTTCACCACGTCGTAGCCGTGCGCGCTCCCCGCCCGCGCCGTCAGCACCGGCGACAGATACGCGTCGCTCACCCCCAGCGCCTCCAGGTACTCCACCAGCTCCGCCGCCTGCGCGAGGGAGAACTCACGGCTCAGCTGCAGTCGATAGGTCGCTGTCGGGATTCTCGCTGGCACAGATCGCTCCACCCCCGGTACGGCAGCCGTCACTGGGTTATGCGGTCGCTGTGCGGGGAATCAACCGCACCCCGGCCGATACCGCTGGCGCGGCGCCAGCAGACGTCGCGGTGCCTTGAGGTGGTGGCGCGTTACCGGGGAGGGGGGACGTGGCCGCGGGAGGCGGCCGCAGGCGTCATCGGGCGGGAGCGGGCGGGCCTCGTGGCCCGGGCCGGGCGGTCCGTGACCGTCAGTGACCCTTGGCGCGGAACTCGGCCGACAGCTTCTTCACCTCGTCGAAGATGGGCGCCGGCACGGCCTTGCCGCGCACCACCTCGTTGACCGAGTCGGCGACCTTGCGCCAAGCGGCCATGTCGCCCGGCGCGATCACCTCGAGCCCCTGCCGCTTCATCTGCACCACCGCGTCGTCATTCAGGCGGCGCACCTCGGCGTCGATGCGGTTGCCGTACTCCTTGACGATCTCGATGAGCTTGGGCCGGATGTCGGCGGGCACCTGCTCCCAGGCGTCCTTCTTCACGATGAGCGCGCCCACGAGCAGGCTCCACGGCAGATCGATCATCTTGTTGGCCTTCTGATAGAGCCGCGCCGTGAAGGCATAGAGCGGGGCCGAGGCGATCGTGTCGATCATCCCCGTCTGCAGCGCCGGCACCACGTCGGTCGAGGACAGCACCACCGGCTGGAAGCTGGCCGCACGCCACGCCTCCACCGTCGCCGGGTCGCCCTCCCAGGAGAAGATCTTGCGGCCCTTGGCCTCCGCCGGCGTGCGGAACGGCTTGGTCGAGAAGAAGCGCACCACCCCGACCTCGGTCCACTGCAGCACGGCGAACCCCTTGTCGGCGAGCGACTTCTCGAGCTTGGGCCCGAGCTTCTGCAGCACGTACATGAGCTCGTCGTGCGACTCGATGACCATCGGCACCGAGAGCGCCTGCGGCTCGGGTGTGATCTCTTGCAGGCCGACCACCGTCAAGGCCGCGGCTTGCAGCTGCCCGACGCGCATCTTGCGCACCATGTCCCCCTCGTTGCCCACCACGCCGCCCGGGTAGATGCGCAGCGTCACCTGACCGCCCGAGGCGTCCTTCCACTTCTGGCTCATCTCCTTGAGGAGGTTGTGCCAGGCCGAGCCGGCCGGGGCGAGCGTGCCCAGCTTGAACACGACCTCCGCCCGCGCCGTGCGCGCGGTCACACAGAGGGCCAGGAAGACCCCCATCGTGAGGGTCAGGAGCGATCGCAATGTCCGCTTCATGAAATAGGCTCCAATCAGTCGGCGAAGAGTTCTTTCTCGCGACCGAGCAGCCAGCGCGCACGCTGCTGCGCGATCGTGTTGGCCAGCCGGTAGGCTGGCGCCTGGTCGACATCGGCCATCAGGACCTGGTTCAGCAGGCGCCGGAACTCCTCGTGGTCCTGACGCCCGACAGAGACGGTCTCGGCAAAAGAGACGAGCGGGCCAAGCTTCTTATTCTTCGAGAGCTGGAGCGCGCGGGCGAGGTGGGCGCGGGCCTTCTCGAGGCCGCCCCCCTCGCTCTCCGAGCGCCCACCATCGTAGACGACGTAGAACTCGTGGATCGACCCCTCGTCGAAGGCCTCGTCGAGCTGGAGCGCGCGCGCCATGATCGCCTCCACCATCGGCAGCTGCCCGACGAGCTCGAGATCGTCCTTGGAGTCGCTGATGGCGAGCGCCCACGAGGCCCCGACCCAGTAGAGGAGCGGCACGTCCTCGCGCTTGGCCATGGCGAGCGCGCTACCCATCCCGGTCCCCTTGGGCTCCGTGAACGCCCTGGTCATCCCCTGATGGCGCACCTCCAGGCCCCGCAGGCCATAATCACGGGCCCGCAGATAGAGCTTGCGGAGCCGCAGCTGCGCCCGGCGCGCCGCCGCCACGTCGCGATCCTCCAGACGGTCGGCGTCCTGCTGCACGAAGGCGTAAGCGTACTGCGTAAAACCGCTCGCCAGCGCCGTCAGGAGCCCGACGTGCCGCGGCTGGTCGCCGAGCACCTGCTCCATCGTTTTGAGACCAAACGGCACCGCGGCCTCCACCAGCTCGGGGTCCGGGTCGCTCGAGAAGTTCGTCCCCGAACCCGCCAGACTGTTGGCGAGCGCGCGTGTCGCCAGCGTGCGGATCGAACATCCGCTCGCCAGCATCATCAGAATCAGTAGCCCTCGGCTCCGCAGCACTTGCTTTTTTGACATCCCCCGGCGCCTTTCGGTGGTAATCCTATTGCAGCTAGGGTCGAGCCGGTCAACCCCCCCTTTTCCTTCCCATGACCTTCCCGATGACCCTCCCATGAACCAATGACATCCATCGAACTCGACAATCAAGCCGGGAGCGATGGCTCCGCCGCCTCCGGTCCGATCCATCGCGCCTTCTCGATCTTCGTCACCGTGATCCTCGCGCTCATGGTGCTCCTCCCCGTGGCCCAGACCGTCGCGCGTCGCTTCCTCGACACCGACGTCCCCGGGGCCTCGATCTATACCCAGCACTTCACCTTGTGGGTGGGCTTCCTCGGCGCGGTCCTCGCCTCCCTGGCGCGCCGTCACCTGGCGCTCTCCACCACCAACTTCCTGCCCGAGGGCCAGCTGCGCCGCGGCGCCGAGCTCCTGGCCAACGCCGTCACCGCCGCGGTCACGTTGCTCCTCACCTACGGCTCGGCCCAGCTCGTGTGGGAGAACCGCGAAGGCACCGAGATCCTCGCCGGCGGCATCCCTTCCTGGTGGAGCCAGGCCATCATGCCGCTCTCGCTCTCGGTCATGACCGCGCTCGCCATCACGCGCGCGCCCGGGGGTTGGCTCGGCCGCATCTTCACCGCCCTCGCCTGCCTGTGTCTCGTGCCGTTCCTCTTCCTCGACCCAGCCCGCGGCCACGTCATCCTCTGGCCCGCCGCCTTCATCCTCATCGGCGCCTTCCTGGCCGGCGCGCCGGTGTTCGTGGCCATGGCCGGCATCGCCATGCTCCTCTTCTACACCGGCGACCCGCCCACGCCCGTGGCCATCGTCCCCACCAACACCTTCCAGCTCGTCACCAACTCCTCGCTGCCGGCCGTGCCGCTCCTCACCACGATGGGCTGCGTGCTCGCCGCCGGAGGCGCCCCCCGGCGCCTGGTCACCGCCTACCGCGCCCTGCTCGGCTGGCTCCCCGCCGGCATGGGCGTCATGGTGCTCTTCGTGTGCGCCCTGTTCACCGCCTTCACCGGCGCCTCGGGCGTCACCATCCTGGCCATGGGCGGGCTCGTCTATCCCCTGCTGCGCGAGGAGAAGTACCCCGAGGGCTTCTCCCTCGGCCTGGTCACCGCCGCCGGCAGCCTGGGCCTGCTCTTCCCGCCGAGCCTGCCCGTCCTCCTCTACGCGGTCATCGCCCAGGTGGACATCAAGGCGCTCTACATCGCCGGCCTGGTGCCGTGCGTGGTCATCATCCTGCTCGTCGCGCTCTACGTCGTCGTGGTCGGCGTACGGGCCGGCGTGCCGCGCCACAAGTTCTCCTTGCGCGAGGCGGGGCGCGGGCTGTGGCAGGCCAAGTGGGACCTCGGCCTGCCGATCCTCATCATCATCGCCTTTGGCTCGGGCGTCGCCACCGCCGTCGAGTCCGCCGCGCTCGCCGCGCTCTACGCCGTGTTCATCGAGGTGGTGGTGTTCCGCAACCTCCACCCCCTGCGCGATCTCCCGCGCGTCTTCGCCTACAGCGCCAGCCTCGTCGGCAGCGTCCTCATCCTGATGGGCGTGGCGCTCGGCCTCAGCGCCTACCTCGTCGACGCCCAGATCGCGGATCTCCTCCTCGAGTGGGTGCAGCAGCACTTCCATGCCCCCTGGCAGTTCCTGCTCGCCCTCAACGTCCTCCTGCTCGTGCTCGGCAGCGTCCTCGAGATGTATTCGGCCATCTTCCTGCTCCCGCCGCTCCTCGCCCCGCTCGGCAACGCCTATCATATCGATCCGCTGCACCTCGGCGTCGTGTTCCTGGCCAACCTTGAGCTCGGCTTCCTCCTGCCGCCGATGGGGTTCAACCTGTTCCTCTCCGCCACCCGGTTCGGCCAGCCCCTGCCCAAGCTCTACCGTCACGCGCTGCCGTTCCTCGCCATCATGGCGGCCGGCGTGCTGCTCGTGACGTACGTCGAGCCGTTCTCGACCGGCGTGCTGCGGCTCTTCAACGTGCGCTGAGTCCGCAGGCGAGCCGCCGGGCATCCCAGGGATGGCGGCTAGAGGAACAGGTCCTTGACCTGGACCTCCAGGGCATCCGCCAGGCGGGCGAGGATCCGCAGGGTCGGGCTGTATTCGCCGGCCAGGATGTGGGACAGGTAGCTGCGCGCGACGCCGGAGAAATCGGCCAATTGATTCTGCGACCAACCCTTGGTCTTGCGGAGTTCGCGGGTGCGGAGGGCCAAGGCCCGATGGGCGGCCTTCTCGGTCGGGGTCAACTCGGCATGGGACCGGCGTTCTCCCGCCGCCCGGGGGCGGTGCGGGCGCCCCGTCGGGTCCTGAGCATCAGGAGGATCACTCTTGCTCATGGGGATACTGAACATATTTTCACTGATCGTATGATACGTCAAGGGATAGGTCCCCCACGCATCGCGCAACGCGGCGCCGCGGCCGAATAAGGGGGACTCCCCTTGCGAAAGGGGGGACTCCCCCTGCGAAAGGGGGTACTCCCCTTGCGAAAGGGGGTACTCCCCCAGCAAAAGGGGGTACTCCCCCAGCGAAAGAGGGTACTCCTCCCGCGAAAGAGGGTACTCCCCCCGCGAAAGGGGGGACTCCCCTTGCGAAGAGGGGAACTCCCCGTGCAACAGAGGGCGACTCCCCCGCCGTCTGGTTTTGTCCTTGGACGTGGGATCTGGCACTGTGGGCTCGTCTCTGTCGGTCCCGCTCCGCATCTTGTGCAAGGAGATGACGCATGGCTGCCCTCGATCCTCAGGCGTCGCAGGCCGAGAACGCTCCATCGAGCGCTACGTCGCGGACGGGCCAACCGGCTGCGACGACGCAGCCCATGCCAGGAAGGCGTGTGCCCGTCAAGGCTCCCCCCGGTCACTGGCTCTGGGGGAATGGGCCGGAGATCATTGAGGATCCGCTGGTCGCGCTGCCGCGGCTCGCCAGCCTCGGCGAGGTGGTCGAGCTCCGCTTCAGCTGGATCCGCGCGGCGCTCGTGAGCGCGCCCGAGCTCATCCAGCAGATCTTCCAGGACCACCGGACCTTCAACAAGCAGACCCTGACCTATGACCGGTTGCATGTCCTGGTCGGCGATGGGCTGGTCCGGAGTGACGGGGAGTTCTGGCTGCGGCAGCGCCGGATCGCGCAGCCGGCGTTCCACCGGCAGCG
The DNA here is from genome assembly GCA_036263495.1 of Polyangia bacterium. GTDB lineage: Bacteria > Myxococcota_A > Polyangia > Palsa-1104 > SHYY01 > DATAGU01. The sequence continues at coordinate 6,688 of DATAGU010000362.1, forward strand.
GATCGCGGGCTTTGCCAACGTCATGGTCGAGGCGGCCCTGGAGCTCGTTGGGCGGCTGGCGGCCTTTGCGCAAAGTGGTGAGCCGCTCGACATGGCGCAGGAGATGACGCAGCTCACCCTGGCCGTGGTCTGCGAGACGCTCCTCGGCGGCGACGTGGGCGCGGCGCGGCTCAAGGTGTCCGAGGCGTTCAGCGCGCTCAATCACCTCAGCATCCGGCGCGCCCAGGCCCGGGTCGTCTTGCCGCTGTGGTGGCCGACCGCGGACAACCGCCTGTTTCGCACCCACCTCAAGGCCCTCGACGACACCGTCTACGAGATCATCACGCGTCGTCGGGGGACCGAGGGGGAGGGGGGAGATCTCCTGTCCATGCTCCTCAACGCCCGGGACCCCGAGACCGGCGAGGGGATGAGCGATGTCCAGCTGCGCGACGAGATCGCGACCATGCTCCTGGCGGGGCACGAGACCACGGCGGTGACGCTGTCCTGGGCGCTCTATCTCCTCTCGCAGCATCCCGAGGTGGAGGCGCGTCTGCGCGAGGAGCTGCGCACCGTGCTCAAGGACCGGCCGCCGACCTACGAGGACCTCGAGCGCCTCGAGTATCCCCGCATGGTCGTCGACGAGACGCTGCGGCTCTACCCGCCGGTCTGGGGGCTCAACCGCCACGTGGCCGAGGACACGGAGCTCGGGGGCTATCACCTCCCGCGCGGCCTGATCGTGCTCGTGAGCCCCTGGGTGACGCACCGGTCACCCGCGATCTGGGAGGAGCCCGAGGCGTTCCGCCCCGAGCGGTTCGCGCCCGGCCGCAAGGAGGCGCTGCCGCGCTACGCCTACTTCCCCTTCATCGGCGGGGCGCGGCAGTGCATCGGCAACCACTTCGCGCTCATGGAGGCGCAGCTCGTCCTGGCGGCGCTCTATCAGCGCTATCACTTCACCCTCTGGCCCGGTCACCCGGTGGAACCCGAGCCGGTGCTGACGCTGCGGCCCAAACACGGGATGAAGATGCGCATCGAACTCGCGTAGCCGAGCCGGAGCGCCCCCGAACCATCGTGTCCCGTACCTGCTCAAGCAAGGGGATGAATGCTGAAGCGGATCGCGCGCATCCTCGCCGCCGGTCTCCTCGGCCTGGGGGTCGTGCTCCTCGTCCTCATCGCGCTCCATCAGGCCACGCACGGCCGGACCCACCCGATCACGGATGAAGGCGGCCGCCCGGTGCCGGGCAGCATCGCCTCGCTCGAACGGGTGCGGCTCGGCGGCGTGGAGCAGACGATCCACCGGCGAGGCCGCAACGCCGCCTCGCCGGTGCTGCTGTTCTTGCACGGCGGGCCGGGCATGCCGGCGATGTTCCTGGCGCATCGTTTCCAGCACGACCCCGAGGAACCGCAGCGCTTTGCGGTCGAGATGGAGCGCGTGCGCCGCGAGGCCGCGGGACGCTGAGACGAAAAAGACGGCCGGAAGCCCTCGGGAGACCAGGAAACCCGGTCCGAGGGGCCGATCCTGGCGGTCCCCTCCAGCCGGTCGGAGGTATCGGCCTCGCATCGCCCACTCGGAGGCGCCGGGTTGCGCCTCGGCTCCTCGCCCAGGCAGGTCTTTCGCTGCGAAGTGCCTTGCCGGAGATGCGAATCGGGGGTCCCGAGGTCCTCCAGACCCCCCTGCACACCATCTCCAGACCCCCTGCACACCATCTCCAGACCCCCTGCACACCATCTCCAGACCCCCTGCACACCAGGTCCAGACCCCCTGCACACCATCTCCAAACCCCCTGCACACCAGGTCCAGACCCCCTGAACCCCAGGTCTAGATGGTCACCGGGCACCTCCAGACCCTGATCCAGCCTGGCCGGAGTCGCGTGATATCGTTCCGTCCGTGTATCGCCGGACTCTCGTATCCCTCGCGCTCGTCCTCTGGGCCCCCCTCTCCCCGGACGGCCTCGGTCCACCGACGGCGCTCGCCGCCGTGAACACGCCGCCCGCCCTGGGCGACGACGTGGACCTCGGACGTCTCTCGCCCGCGGCGCGGGCGCAGTACCTGGTGGATCTCCTCGAGGCAGCCCGCCTGCTCGAGGACGGTACGGCCCGCAGCACCCTCTGGAAGGCGCTCGATCTCCATGAGCCCGAGCGCGGCGAGGCCGCGACCCGCGCGGTGTTGCGGCGGCTCGCCGACGACGCCCAGCGGGCGGGCCGGCCGACGCTCGTGCGCCTCCTGCGCGCAGATCTGGCGGAGCTCGAGGGGCAGAGGACACCGTTCGAGCTGGCGGCGGAGCGCCGCCGGATCGCCGGCCTGCCCGATGACCCGGCGGCGGGCACGGCGCTCGTCGATCTCTTCGCCTCGTGCGCCCGCGCCCTCTATGACGCGACCCAGGCCCAAGCCTCGCAGCGGGCGAGGATCGCCAATCACTGCCTCTATGCGCTCAGCACCCGCGACCCGGCCCCTTACTTCGCCGCCTCGGTCGCGGCGCGGCCCCCGGACCCCCCGTGGCGCCTCTTCTGGCAGGGGCTCGAGGCGTTGCTCGGCCGTGCCCGCACCGCGGCTCCGCGGCTGGAGCGGCTCCTCGACGCGCTCGCTCGCTGGCAGGGGGCGCTGCGGCGCCAGGTGGAGCTCGAAGGGCTCGAGCCGCCGGACCCCGAGGAGCTCGGGCCCAAGTTGATCGCGGGGCCGAGCGGGCTCATGCCCTATGACCGGGCCGCCTGGGTGGTGGTGGACGGGGATCTCGTGGTGCGCGGCGCGGCGCGCTACACGCTCCGCGATCATGAGATGGCGGAGTACTTCGAGGGCCTGGTGGCGCGTGACCCGGCGCGCCGCCTGACCCTGTTCGTGACCGGGGAGAGTACGGCCGATGCCATCGACGTGCTGGCGGGCGCGGCGCGGCGCTACCTCGTCAGCACGGTGGAGCTGGCGCTGCGCGGCATGCCCGCCGCCCCCGCGGTGCCGGGGGTGCGCGAGAGCGATCTCTGGCCGCCCCTCCCGTCGGTGCAGCTCCCGGGGGAGCCGACGGCGGACGCGGTCCGCGAGCAGGTGGTGGTGCTGCCGCTCGAGCTGGCCACGGGCCGCGGGCGGCAGCGGCCGCGCCAGCTCGTCGCCGAGTCGCTGCCGGCGACGCTCGTCATCCGCCCGGAGGGCCTGGCCCTGCGGGCCTCCGATGGCGAGGTGGTGTTCTCGGCCCAGGACCTCGGCGCCTGGCTCGACCGCATGCGCCGCGCCTTCCCCGACGCGGCGGAGCTGGCCCTGGCCGTCGATCCCACGGCCCGCTACCGCGACGTGGTGTCGGCGGCGCTGCTCGTGCGCGCGCGCTTTCGCTGGCTCGTGCTGGTGGAGATCCCCAAGGTGCCGCGCAAGGGCAACTTCGTCGAGCGGCTGCGCCGCCGCGCGGGCGCGCAGGTGATCGTGCGCGATGCGGCGGGGCGGTCTACGGAGGGCGCCGACTGGCTGCGCGGCTGCTACATCGATGCGCTCGAACGTCAGCCGAACCTGGTGGCGCGGGCGACCCTGCCGGAGGCCGCGGAGATCTCGGACCCCCGGCTGCGCGCCTGCCTGCAGGAGCGGGCCCGCGGCCTGGGCGAGCTGCGCAAGAAAGCGCTCGTGGTCGAGCTGCGACCCGAGTAGCTTCCTTCGAGGCTGACGCGGTGTTTCCTCGAGCGCTGTGGCGAGCTCCCGTCAGCAGAGTGTTTCACCCGCGCGGGTGGATGGTCTATGTTCAGGAGGCGATGAGGATGCAGGCCGCGATGAAAGGAAGCAGGAGAACGGCATGAAGGCCGAAGTAGCGAACCTTCTCTTCTTGTATGCCGGCATCGTGCTCATCAACACCGTCTTATCTGCCATCCTCTGGGTCCGTCACCGGACGCTCCTCCACCGGGTGGTGTTCCAGATCTGGGCGATGTCGCTCCTCAGCCTGTCTTTGCAGGGGCTGCTCGGCCAATCGAACTTCCTCATCGTGCTCGGCTACACGTCCGTCTGCCTGGTCAATTGCACCATGGCCTACCTCGTCGCCCGCATCGTCGAGCTGCCCTTTGGCTGGCGGCGCTTCATCGTGGTCCTCGCGGTGGCCTGTGCGCTGAGCTTCGCCATCGACCGGCTCGGCTTTGGCTTCACGCCGACGGCCTTGCCGGTGGCGGTGGCGGTGGTGTTGCCGCTCTTCGTCGTGGTCCTGCGCGCGCTCCTCCAACGCTGGCACCGGCTCACGTTCTCGGGCAAGGCGCTCTGTTTCAGCTGCCTGCTCTTTGCCTTGCACAACCTCGATTATCCGTTCCTGCGCCCCCTGGAGCAGTACGCGGCGCTCGGGTTCACGCTGGCCACGATCGTCGTCTTCGGGCTGTCCATCTTCGTGCCGGCCGTCGTGCTCGAGATCGTCACCGAGCAGCAGGCTCGTGTGTCCGCGGAGATCGACGTGGCGCACCGGATCCAGACGGCGATGTTGCCCAAGCGGCCGACCATCCCCGGGATCGAGGTCGCCTGCTATATGCGGCCGGCCGACGAGATCGGCGGCGATTATTACGACATCTGCACGGTGGGCGACCACACCTGGATCCTGCTCGGCGACGTCACCGGGCATGGGCTGCGCTCGGGGCTGGTGATGCTGATGGCGCAGAGCATCATGAGCTCGATCCTGCACGCGCGGCCGGACATCGCGCCGGCCGAGCTCAACCGCGTGGCCAACCGGATCCTCTACCAGAACCTCGAGCGCCTCGACGAGCAGCGGCCCATGACGATCGTGTCGCTGTGCCGCACGAACACGAGTAGCACCAAGACCGAGCACCGCTTCGTGGTGAGCGGGAGCCATGACAACCTCTACGTCTGGCGCACGGCCACCCAGGAGGTGGAGGTGATCACGATGGACCACTTTGCGCTCGGCCTCGGGTTCGTGCCCGATCTGCCGGCGCAGGGGGTCGTCGAGCGGGAGTTCCTCCTCTCGGCGGGCGATGTCATCTTCCTCGGCACCGATGGGGTGTTCGAGGCGCCCGATGGGGGCGATTACAACCGCGGGATCTTCGGCGAGGAGCGGCTGGTCGCGTTCCTCAAGGAGCACGCTCGCACGCCTCTCGAGGAGGCGAAGCAGGATCTCACCGAGATGCTCGACCGGTTCACGCGCGGCATCTATCATGATGACGTGACGTTCCTGCTCCTGCGCGCGCTCGGGCCGGCAGCATGAGCGCGGCCGAGGTCCAAGCCAAGGACGGCGGCGGCTGGGCGCTCTTCCGGGAGGCGGTGGAGCAGGGCACGGCCGACGCCTGCGCGCCGCTGCTCTTCGGGTTCACCCCCGACGAGGGGCGCGAGTACGAGGCGTTCCTCGCGTATGCCCGCCAACACGGGGTGCTGCTCCGCGAGCCCATCGAGCATCAGTTGCTCGACTGGGCACGCACCGAGCTGCCGGGGGAGCCGCCGGGGAGTTCGGCGCTGCGCGCGCGGGTCGCGGGGGTGATCGCGGCGGCCGGTGGGGCCCGCTTCGCCTGTGGACGGTGGTGTTACTACCCGTGGCGGCGCACGGTGATCCACCTGCTCGACCGCGACCGGTTCTGGGCGGTGCGCACCAACCGCAACCGGGACAAGATCACGGCGGCGGAGCAGGCGCTCCTCGGACAGAAGCGGATCGGGGTGGTGGGGCTCTCGGTGGGCTCGGCGGCGGCGCTGGTGCTGGCGCAGGAGGGGCTGTGCGGCGAGCTCCGCATCGCCGACTTCGACACCCTCGAGCTGTCCAACCTGAACCGCATGCGGACCTCGCTGCTTCACATCGGAGAGAGCAAGGCGCACGTGACGGCCCGCGAGCTGGCCGAGATCGATCCGTACCTCAAGGTGCGCGTCTTCCCCGAGGGGGTCACGGAGGACAACCTCGAGCGGTTCCTGCTCGATGGGGGGCGGCTCGACCTCGTGGTCGAGGAGTGCGACACGCTGCCGATGAAGCTCCGGGTGCGGGAGGCGGCGCGCGGCCATGGCATCCCGGTGGTGATGGATACCAACGATCGTGGGCTCCTCGACATCGAGCGCTTCGACCGCGAGCCGGATCGCCCGCTCTTGCATGGCCTCCTCGGGGCCTACACGGCCGGGTCGGCGCAGACGCTCGATGCCGTGGCTCGGCGGGAGCTGTTCTTCGCGTTCTTCAACGGGGAGGACCAGCTGTCGCCGCGCCTGCGCGAGTCGATGCGCCGGATCGGGAAGGAACTGGTGAGCTTTCCCCAGCTGGCGAGTGATGTGCACCTCGGGGCGGCGCTCGTGGCCCACGCGGTGCGCGAGATCCTGCTGGGCAGGCTGGTGGGCTCGGGCCGCTACAGGATCGATCTGCACGAGCTCCTCATTGATATTGATGATGTGTCGTCTCGGGGACCCGGGCGGTCCGGGCCCTCGATCAGTTCAAAAGGACCGGAGAAGCATTGATGGCCTCCTCCCCATTTCACTTCGCGCCCGAGGAGCTGCGCCGGCTGGTCGAGGCCGGCGGGATGGCCCCCTCGGGAGGAAACGTCCAGCCCTGGCGGGTCCTCGCCTATCCGGATGCGCTCGAGGTGGGCTTCGACCTCCCGCGCGCGACCAGTTTCCTCGACGTGGGCCGTCTGGCATCGGCGCTGGCGGTGGGCGCGTTCGTGGAGAACGTGACGATCGCGTCGGAGTCGTTCGGGCTCGGCCATGAGCTCGCCCTCGGAAAGGGCATGGACGAGAGCGCGCCGCTCGCGCGGCTCACGTTCTCGGGGCGGCGCGATCCGGCGACGGTGTGGGCCCATCCGCTCTATCCTTTCATCCCGCAGCGTGTGACCAACCGGCGCCTGCACGAGGGGCCGCCGCTCGACGCGCGGACGATCGCGATGCTCACGGACGCGGCGCAGGATCGCGAGGGCCGGTGCCGCTGCGTGGCGATCGGCGAGGAGGCGGGGCGGCGTGAGATGGCGCGGATCCTCGGGGCCACGGACGCGCTACGCATGTTCCACCCGGAGCTGCACCAGCAGATGTTCGCCGAGCTGCGCTGGAGCGTCGAGGAGGCCCAGACGACGTGCGACGGCATCGACGTGGCCACGCTCGAGCTGCCCCAGGAGGCGATCATGTTCCTCGGGGCGCTGCGCTCCTACGACGTGCTCGCCCGCACGGTGCCGCGGGAAGCGATCAGCTCCCTGACCGAGCAGACGATCCTCGGCAGCTCCCATATGGGATGCCTGACGATCGCCACGCCCCCCGAGGAGGTCCCCACGCGGCAGGCGCTGTTCGCGGCCGGGCAGGCGCTCGAGCGGCTGTGGCTCACGGCGACGCGGCTCGGGGTGGCGCTCCAGCCATGGTCGGTCCTGCCGTTCCTGGCGCTGCGGGTGCGCCACTTCGGCGCCGCGGGGTTCGAGGTGGACGAGGCGGCCGAGATCGGCTCACTCATCCAGGAGATGGCGCAGGCGCTCGACCTCTCGACGCGAGAGACGCCGATCTTCATCTTCCGTTTGGCCCACGCGCCGGCGCCCTCGGCCCGGTCGCTGCGGCTGCCCTGGACGCATTACACCGCACGACAGCCGGCCTGAAGGCAAAGACCATGTTCATGCAAGTCCGGATGGCGGACGGTCCGAGTGACATCAAGGCGTGCCAGCAGCTCATCGCCGAGGTTTATGGCCGCTATTATGGCGTGACGTTCTCGTACGACCGGGTGGATCCCGACGCGTGCATCGAGTCGTACCCGGATCGCTACCTGGTGGGTCTGGTCAACGGCGAGATCGTGGCGGTGACCGGGCTCTACGTGGAGCAGACCTATATCGAGCGGTTCGGCGGCGTCACGAACGCGGAGATCGACGCCATGCTGGCCGCCGCGGGGGTGGCCGAGCGCTACTCGTCCCGGCGCAAGCTCGAGGCGACCAAGCTGGTGGTGCGGGACGGATGGACGGGCCGCGGCCTCGCCCGCAAGCTCCACGTCGCGGCGCAGTCGCGGGAGTTCCTGCAGCGCGACGACACCCAGCCGTACATCATCACGGTCTGCGCCAAGCTCTCGGTGTTCCACCACCTCTACACCGAGGTGGGCATCCGCACGCGGACCATCAAGCCCTTCCCGGAGTACCCTGCGCACGAGCGGTATCGATCGCCCAAGGATCCGATGGAGAGCCGGCTCATCATCCCGGACCTCGACATCCCTTCGCAGTGGTACAATTTCCGCCTGCCCGCCGAGCTGGACCTCGATCGGAGAACGCGGAGAGCGCCGCTATGAGCTGCGAGGAACTTTATCAGGGGATCTGGGATACGGACCCGAATGGGTCCGCCAAAGCGCGACGGAGTGCCATGGCCGAGCTCAGCATGCGATTCGTGCCGCACGATCTGGTGGCGCACTGGCGCCGTTGCGGTCTGACAGCGGACTTCCTGGCCCACTTCCTCGCCTACAACTTCACGGTACGGGACACGGCGCTCAACGTGATCTCGACCGTGCTCAACGAGCTCCTCGAGAACGCGGTCAAGTTCTCGGCCGACAAGGCGCGCATGATCAGCTTGGCCCTGGCGCATCACGGGGACACCGTGTGCATCGAGACCAAGAACTTCACCGACGCCCGGTGCGCGGCGTCCTTCCAGACGTTCCTCGACCGTTTGACCACCGAGGATGCAGAGGAGCTGTTCCGCCAGCAGATCGAATACTCCATGACCTCCGAGCCTTCGTCCTCGGGGCTCGGTTTGATCACCTTGAAAAAAGACCATCAGGCCCAGATCCACGTACGCATCGAGCAATGCCGCGATACGGGGTTCTTCGAGACGGTGGTACGGGTTACGCTCGACGCCGAGGAGCTGGACAGATCATGAACTCGCCCAACCGAGATTACGAGATCGCCTACCACGACGACCCGCCAGGCGCGACGCTGCGCGGGGTTTTGCGGCTGGCCTCTCCCACGGCCTACGACGAGGCGTTCGCCAGTCTACGCCGCCGGATGGAGCTGGCGAACCAGTTCACGATCGACATTGCCGAGGTGCCGTTCATGAACAGCGCGGGGATCATGAGTCTCTCGCGCCTCGTGCTGATGGCGCGCAGCGAGAAGAAGACGCTGACGTGTGTGATCGCCGAGAACGTGCCCTGGCAGATCAAGACCATCGGCTCGCTGCAGAAGCTTTATCCCCAACTCGAGCTGCGTCGGCGACGGGCGTAGGGAAGGGGCTCGGCCTTCTCGTGGGGGGAAGGGATCGGCAGACGCCTGATCCTGGCCATGGGTGTCGTGTCCGGCAGGGGGACGATGTTCCGAAGGCCCTCGGGCGAGGGCGACCGCATCACGCGAGGAGCGGACGGCGCGGACCCTTGATGCGCAGCTCGGCGGCGAATCGCTCTACCAGATCCTCATAAACCACTTCGAGCTCCCGCGGGTTGTGGACCGGCTGGCGTAGCCGGCCGCCGGCGATCATGCCGTGCCCGCCGCCGGCCCCGCGCTCGCCGATGACGCGGCGGATGAGCGAACCGGCATGGGCGTCGGTGATGTCGGTGCGGACCGAGAGGAAGACGGTGCCGCGGTGCTCGCCCATGCACAGCACCCAGTGGGCGAGGTCGTAGTCGAGGAGCATGTCCGCGACCTCGGCCACGAGGTCGGGATACTCGAGGTTGCCGAGGCTGGCGGTGACCAGGCTGCCGCGCACCTCGGCGGCGTGCAGGGCGCGATCGACGGCGCGGAAGTGCTCGCGGCCGAGCTTGGGGCTGGTGATGGCATAGAGCTTGACCGGATCGGCCAGCGGGAAGAGTTCGAGGTAGGCCAGCCGCTCGGGCTCGCCGGCCTCGCGTCCGAGGTCGCGGGTCTCGCTCTTGAGCGCGTAGAGGAAGGCGGTGGCGAGCCGTCCGTCGATGGGGATGCCGAGCTCGCGCAGGTAGCTGTACGCGATGAGCGAGGAGGCGCCGACGTCTTCGCGGATGTCACACCAGGGGACACCGAGGGCGCCGGTGCGGCGGGGGTGGTGATCGATGACGATGTCGCACTGGCGGCCGGGGAAGATGGTGCAGTTGCCTCCGCCGGGTTGGGCGTCGCACAGGGCGAGGAGCTGGAAGTCGCTCGGGGTGAGGGTCTCGAGGGGGTGAAGCTCGATGCCGAGCTCGCGCACCATGGCCCGGTTCTCGGCGCGGCCGATGATGCCGCCGAGTCCCAGGGTGGCCTCCACCCCGACCTGCGCCACCACGAGCTGCAGGCCGAGGGCGCAGGCGATGGAGTCGGGGTCCGGGTTGTCGTGCGTCATGATGAGCAGGCGCCCCCGCCCTCTGACACCCTCGAGCGCTGCACGCAGATCGAAGCTCATTCCTTAGCGACAGTAACGGGAGCCCCAGAGGGGGTCAAGACAGCGGCGCGGAACATCGCCGCCTCGGGGGCAGGCGGGGCGGGCAGGGGAAGGGCTACGAGGCGTGGGCCCCGGCCTGCGCCGGGAGTTTACCGAGCAGGCTCCTCTTTCGGCTGTAGCCGAAATAGATGCACAGGCCGAGGACGAGCCAGATGAAGAACCGGATCCAGTTCTCGAGCGGCAGGCCGGCCATGAGCACGAAGCAGAACAGCACGGAGAGCGGGGCGACGAGCCACACGCACGGGGCCCGGAAGTGGCGTTCCCTTTCCGGGTGTGTCTTGCGCAGGACCAGCACCGCGATGGACACCAGCACGAACGCGAACAGGGTGCCGATGTTCGACAGGTCGGCGAGGGTGCCGATGTCGAACAGGCCGGCCGGGATGCCGACCACGAAGCCGGCGGCCCAGGTGGACACGTGGGGCGTGTCATAGCGCCGGTGCCGGCGCTTGAAGACCTCCGGCAGGAGGCCGTCGCGCGACATGCACATCCACACGCGCGCCTGGCTGTACTGGAACGCGAGCAGGGACGAGATCATGCCGGTGAGCGCGCCGACCGTGACCCAGCGCTCGATGCGGTAGAGGCGCAGGTTGCGGAGCGCCGTGGCGACCGGGGCGGCGTCACCGAGGAAGATGCTGTAGTGCTGGATGCCGGTGAGAACGATGGCGACGGCGCAGTAGCAGAGGGCGCACACGCCGAGCGAGAGGAGGATGCCGCGCGGCACGGTGCGCCGGGGCTCTTTGCACTCCTCGGCGGCGGTGGAGACGGAGTCGAAGCCGATGTAGGTGAAGAACACGATCGCGCTGCCGGTGAGGACGCCCTGGAAGCCGTTGGGCATGAAGGGGCTCCAGTTCTTGGGCTGTACGTAGGCGCTGGCGAAGACGACGAAGATGAGGATGGCGACGAGCTTGATGCTGACCATGATCTTGTTGGCGCGATCCGACTCCTTGACGCCGCGGACGAGGAGGACGGTGAGGGCCATGATGATGAGGAAGCCGGGCAGGTTGAAGTGCGGGCTCCAGCCCGTGGCCGGTGTGTAGGCGGGCGTCGAGAGCGCGGCCGGCAAGTGGATGCCAAAGCTCTGGAAGAGGCTGTCGATGTAGGCGGAGAAGCCCACGGCCACGGCCATGTTGGAGACCGCGTATTCGAGGATGAGGTCCCAGCCGATGATCCACGCAAAGATCTCGCCGAGCGTCGCGTAAGAATAAGTGTAAGCGCTGCCGGCAATCGGAATCATCGAAGCCAGTTCGGCGTAGCACAGTCCGGCAAAACTGCAAGCCATCGCGACCAGGATGAACGAAATTGCGATTGCCGGTCCGGCCGCTGGACGCCCGTGCATCAGCACGTTTCCAGTTCCCCCCGTCCGGAAGAAGTTGACGATCAGGTCCAGCACCTGCGCATGCAGGATCGACGGAACCTCGAAGTGCTCGCCCGCTGCCGCCGTTCCGGTGAGAACGAAGATGCCAGATCCGATGATCGCGCCAATTCCCAGCGCCGTCAGGCTCCATGGGCCAAGGCTCTTTTTCAGCCGGTGCTCCGGATTTTCCGACTCCGCAATCAGCTTGTCGATGGACTTGCGGGCAAAGAGCTGATTGCCCGAGGACTTCCGGTTTTCTTCAGTCTTGGTCGGCGGCA
>DATAGU010000363.1:0-6196 GCA_036263495.1 Polyangia bacterium
GTGGCGCGGACAGGGGGTTTGTGGCAGGGGCGCGGTGGTAAAGAGGAGGGATGAGGCGAGATGCGATCGGGTTCCAGGTGTCGCTCGACGTGGAAGGACGGCATGCGCTCGTGATCGGCGGCGGCGCGGAGGCCGAGGACAAGGCCGCGCGGCTGCTCGATGGGGAGGCGTGGGTCACGGTGGTGACGCCGGCGCCCGGAGCGGGGGTGCTGGCGCTCGTGCAGGCGGGGCGGGTGATGTTGCGGCAGCGGGCGTTTCAGGACGAGGACGTGGCGGTGGCGGATCTGGTGCTGGTGTGCGAGTCGGACGAGGAGCTGGTGCAGCGGGCGAGCCGCGCGGCGGCAGAGGCGGGGGCCGCGTTCTGGGCGAACGACCGGCCGGAGCTGTCGCAGCTGGCCATGCCGGCGCTCGTGCGCCTCGGGCGCGCGCGGCTGGCGATCTCGACGGGCGGCGCGGCCCCGGCGCTGGCGTCGCGGCTGCGGGCGTGCTTCGAGCGCGACCTCGGGGAGGAGTTCGCCGCCTTCGTCGAGCGCCTCGGCGTCGAGCGCGAGCGCCTGCTCGAGAGCGAGCCGGACCCGGAGCGTCGTCGCGAGCGCCTGCGCGCGCTGGTCGATGGCTTCGATCTGCGCATCACGGTGCGCTACCCCGGGGGCGCGGGCGGCTGATGCGACCGAAACACCGAAACGCCCCGTAGGCGGCCTCCGATCCTTTCTGGCCTCGCCGCCGCAGGCTGTGCTTCGCGACGGGATCCAACGGGGGGTTGGGTCGGGCCGAGGGGCGCGTGGGGGAATCCCCGGACTCGTGCCGGTCCCGCGCGCGTCGTAGGATGAGCGCCTTGAACCGAACCCCGCCCGACCGGACCGACGACCGATGATCGATTACGACGCACATCGCTGGTGGCCGCACCTGTTCGACATCAGGGGATCGATGGTGAGACAGATCGGCTACCGCGTCCTCGCCACGGTGGTGTGGTCCGCGGCGATCGTGGCCATCGACCAGACCTATCACGACATCGACATGCCCCCCACCGTCCACTCGCTGCTCGGGGTGGCGCTCGGGCTGCTGCTCGTGTTCCGCACCAACGCGTCCTATGACCGCTTCTGGGAGGGGCGCAGGATGTGGGGCGGCATGGTCAACGAGACGCGCAACCTGGCCCGCCTCGGGCACTCGCTCCTGTCCGAGGCCCCGGGGCTCTATCAGGAGCTCGTGCAATGGACGATCGCCTTCGCCTACGCCAGCATGCACCACCTGCGCGGTCAGAAGTCGTTCGGGCCGATGGTCGAGCGGCTGCCGCGCGAGGCGCTGGAGCGGGCGATCGCGCTCGGCAACGCGCCGCTCGGGGCGTCGCTCGAGATGACCCGCCGGATCACGCAGGCGCGCCAGCAGGGGCTGATCTCGGACGTCCAGCAGGACATGCTCGACCGCAACGTGCAGCTGCTCGTGGATTACCTCGGCGCGTGCGAGCGCATCAACAAGACGCCGCTGCCGTTCGCGTACGTGGTGCACCTCCGGCGCGCGCTCCTGCTCTACTGCCTCTCGCTGCCGTCGGCGCTCGTGACCAGCTTCGGCTGGTGGACGGTGCCGGCCAACCTCTTCGTGTCTTACACGTTCTATGGCATCGAGGAGATCGGGGTGCAGATCGAGGACCCCTTTGGCACGGACGACAATGACCTGCCGCTCGAGCGCATCTGCGCGGGCATCGACACGACGCTGAGCGCCTTCCTCACGCTGGGGCCCCTGGGCTGACGGTCGGCCGGCGCGCGGCTCCACGGGCGTCGCGGTGGCGGGGGGGCGGCCTACTTCTTCAAGAGGCGCACTTCGACGGCGAGGTCCTGCTCCGGCAGGTACTGGACGCGCACCGGCTGGCCGACCTGGAAGTCGCGCAGCGTGAGGTCTGTCTTGTCGGCGAGGGCGGTCTTCTTGGCGGCCTTGTACGCGGTCTCGGGGTTGGTCTTGAGGAGGTATCGCCGGCCCTTCTTGTCCTCGACCACGAGCTGGCTCTCGTCGGCGTTGATCTCGACGACGGTGCCTTTGACGCTGTGGGTGACGATGAACGGTGCGCCCTGGCCGATCGGGTCGCCGCCGGTCGAGCCGCTGCCCTGCGCGAGGGCGGCGGGGCCGAGGGACAAGGTGAACAGGACTGCGAGGACTCGGGTGCGCTTCATGGGGCCTCCTTGGGGGTTCCGTCGCGGCTCGCAGAGGATGAGGCCGGCCAGCAGGCCATACTCGAGCGCGAGCGCCCAGCTTCGTTCCTGGCCGTCCACCATGACAAGGAACGCGAGACAGACCAACGCTGAAAAGATCGGCCAGAGGCGCCTCGCAGTGAGCGCGGCGAGGGGCAGGATCCAGGTGAGGTACCACGGCATGACGGCCGGGCTGAGCACGACCAGGGCGCCGAGCGTCGCCGCCGCGGTCTGGGGGAGGGTGCGGGCGCGGCCGTCGTCGCGCCAGGCGATGTGGCCGACGGCGCCCAGGATGGCGAGCCCGCAGAGCGCCCGCGCCGCGGCGGCGGGCCGGGAGGTGAAGTGTCCGGCGAGCCCTGCGAAGAGGGCCAAGGCCCCGGAGTTGAACTGCCATCGCTCGGAGAAGGCCCGCAGGCCAGCGAAGGGGCCGCCCGGGGTGGTGAGCGGCGCGGCGTTCAGGAACGGCAGGTAGCCGGCGCACACGATGGCGAGGGCCAGGGCCGACCGCTTCCAGCCGAGGCGCCGCACCATGAGGGGCAGGAGCACGAGGGGCGTGAGCTTGGCGAGCACGGCCAGGCCCCAGCCGGCCGCGGCGGCGGTGCGGCGGCCGCGGACGATGAAGAGGACGGTCGCGGCGAGGAGGGCCGCGGCCACGGCGTCCACGTGCCCGCTGCCGGCGATGCCCTTGATGACGAGCGGGTTCCACGCGTAGAGCACGACCCAGCCCACGGGTCGCCGGAGGGCGTGCAAGGTGAGTCCGACGAGGAGCGCGGCGAGCAGATCGAAGCCGACGAGGAGCGCCTTGAGCGTGAGGACGCTGCCGGGCGCGAGCGCGTGGGAGAGGAGGAAGACGCCCTGGGCGAGCGGCGGGTACAGGGTGGGGAGGGTGGGGTGGTTGACGTTGGCGCGGATCTCGCTCCAGACCGCGCGGCCGTCGGTGCGCTGCGCGTCGTCTTCATCGGCCAGGGGATCGAGCGCGGGGTCGGCCGGGGCGTAGCGGTACGGGTTCACGCCGTGAGCGGCGACGTGGCCGTCCCACAGGTACCGCCAGTGGTCGGTGTCGAAGAGCAGGAAGCGCTCGTAGACGACGGCCTCGCCGCGCACGTCGTCGCGCACGGCGGCGGCGAGCTCGCCGGGGCCGGCTTCCTGGGGGAGGCCGGCGCCGAGGAGGGTGAGGCGAAAGAGGAGGGCGCCGGCGGCGACGACCAGGAGCGCGCCGCGGTGCCGAGGGCGCAGCCGGCGGGTGAGGTGGGCGGCGAGCCCGTAGAGCGCGAACAGGTACGCCATGAGCGCCAGGAACTGCAGGACGGGGCGCGGGCCGTTCACGGCATCGAGGCGGACGAGGGCGGCGTAACCGGCCTGCGACAGGAGGAGCAACGCCGACAGCGCCGCTGTTCTATGGATGGTCGCGCGCGCGCTTGTCATGGGCGTGCGCCGGCCGGCGCCTGGGGCGGGCGAGGTGCTGTCCGGAGCGTGCGAGGGGGGGGCCAGGTCAGCGCAGGCCCTCGGTCTGGAGGAGCGCCTCGACGCGGCGCTGGATCTCGTCTCGGATGTGACGCACGACCTCGGGGGGCTGCCCCTTGGGGTCTGGTAAGGGCCAATCGTCGCGGCGCAGGCCCGGGATGACGGGGCAATCGTCGCCGCAGCCCATGGTGATGAGCATCTCGGCGGTGGCGGCCAGCGTGGGGGTGAGCCGCTGGGGGACGGCGCCCGCGAGATCCAGGCCCACTTCGCGCAGGGCCGCCATGACTTCGGGGTGCACCCGCTCCGCGGGCCGCGTGCCCGCGGAGATGGCGCGGGCCTTGGCCGGATCGGCGAGCTGGTTGAAGAGCGCCGCCGCCATCTGCGACCGACCGGCATTGTGGACACACGCGAAGAGGAAGATGCGGCTCATGACGTCATGACTCTCTATCCATGCCTCTGATCGGCAGGCGCGACGATTTTACGTCCAATGCGGCGCGCACGACGCGGGCCTCGCCCAAGATCCGCACTTCTTCGGCCCTGGCGACAAAAACTCCTGCATAGCTCGCCCCCGCTCTGCATCTACCCAATGGGGGGAGAAGAGAGAACGCACGGCGGCGCCACGGCCGCCCGGTAGATAGCGCACGCCCGGGGGGCGCGCGGAACGACACGCGGTTTACGGGGAGGGGAACAGGCGCCCGCACCCATCCCGGGGGTGAGGAGGGAGCGCCCACACGGCACGGAAAGGAGGTCAGCCGATCGATCTGTCTATGGATGCGCAGTGGTCACAGAGGGGGCCGGGAACCTCGCTGCCACGGGGCCGGACGGCGGTCGCTGTCCGGCCTGCGTGGTCTTGCGGGGTGACGAGGGGGAGGGCGGCGGCTCAAGGGCGCGGTTCGAGGCGCATGGGCAGGCCGCCGGCGGGGTAGAGGGTGATGGCCGATTGCGGCTCGACGCGGTGGCCGGGGAGCAGGCGGAAGCGGTAGCGCTGCGCAAAGAGGGCGACGAGCAGGACGGCCTCCTGCAAGGCGTAGTGGTTGCCCAGGCAGGCGCGCGGGCCGACGCCAAAGGGGATGTACGCGGCGCGCATCCGGTCGTTGAACCGCTCGGGCGTGAAACGGTCGGGATCGAAGGTCTCGGGGCGCTCCCAGGCGTCGGGGTGGCGGTGGATGAGGTAGGGGCACGGGAACACGAGTGAGCCGGCGGGGACGTGGTAGCCGCCGAGCTGGTCCTCGTGGATGGCGCCGCGAGGGAAGAGCCAGACGGGGGGGAACAGGCGCAGGGTCTCATCGACCACGCGGCGCGTGTAGGGGAGCTGCGCGAGGTCCTGGGCGGTGGGCGGGCGGCCGGCGAGCACGTGGTCGAGCTCGTCGTGGAGCCGGGCCTCGACGTCGGGGTGCTGGGACAGGGCGTACCAGGTCCAGGTGAGGGCCTGCGCCGTGGTCTCGTGCCCGGCGAAGAACATGGTCATGAGCTCGTCGCGCACCTGCTGCCGGCTCATGCCGGTGCCCGCCTCGCTGGCGTTGAGGAGCTTGTCGAGGAGGTCGCGCTCGGGCCGGCCGGCGGGGCCGGCGGCGGCGAGGTCGATCGGTTCGGGCGGCGCGGCCTGGGGCGCGCTCGAGGCGGCGCGGCGCTCGTCGATCAGGCGGTAGATGAAGTCGTCGAGCGTGCGCAGGGCGCGGCGCATGCGCAGGTTGGCCGGGGTGGGGATGGCGAGCGGCAGGTCGGCGACGGCGGCGAAGCGCCGGTCGAGGAGCTGGCAGGCCTGGTGGTAGGCCGCCGCCACGCGGCCGCCCTCCTGGTCGAGGTCGACGCCGAGCATGCTGCGGCCGATGATGCGCAAGGTGAGCTCGAGCATGCCGCGGTGGACGTCGACGGGCTGGCCCTGCGCGCTCGCGGCCTGCCAGCGCGCGAGCAGGGTCTCGGCGGTGGAGGTCATGACGTGGTCGAAGCGGGTGACGGCGCGCGCGGTGAAGGGCGGTTGGAGGAGGCGCCGCTGGCGCTGCCAGAGGTCGCCTTCGCTGGTGAGGAGGCCGAGGCCGGTCATGACGCGGAGGCGGGTGTAGGTGAGCCCTTTCTCGTAGTTCTGCCGGTTCTTCACGAGGACGTGCGCGGCGGCGTCGGGCTGGGCGATGATGTGTCCGACGAGGGGGCCGATGCGGAAGCGGATGATGTCGCCGGCCGCGCGCCAGGCGTCGACGGTGAATTGCAGCCACCCCTTGCGCAGGATCTCGCGGTGGTTGCCGAGGAGGAGGTGGCCCTGGGGGCCGGGGGCGCGCCGGCGGGCCGGCGAGGGGAGGGGGCCGAGCGACATTCCAAGAAAGTCGCTGTGGGCGCGAAGGCCTGTCAAGCCTCCGAGAGGGGGACGGTGCGGGCGGGCGACGCGGGGGACGCAGGGGCGGTGATCGTCTGGTGGCCGTGGCCGGGGCCGGGGCTGGGGGAAGGGGAGGCTACTGGACCGTGAACGTGGCGCTGACGCTGGCCGGGCCGGTGACGCTGCGGACGGTGATGACCGTCTGCCCGCGCGTCCGGGGGGTGATGAAGCCGAGGTA
>DATAGU010000364.1:0-12923 GCA_036263495.1 Polyangia bacterium
CGACCCCCCTCAGCCACTGAACGACCCCCCTCAGCTACCGAGCGAGCCTACCTGGGAGACAACTCAGCCGACATGGCAGTGACAGGTGTGACGACACAGTGTCGACACTGTGTCAGCGTGTATCCGTTGTATGGGGGATCACCAAAGGTGGGCTTTTTCGCTGGGGGGCGGTCGGGGGGTGTCGTACCTTCTCCGCTCGCATCCGTCATGAACTCATGCTATCCCCAGGCAACTCCAGGGGCGACCGCCGTGTCCCAGGGACAGTGATTGGACATGCCGTGGCATTGAAGAGTCTGCTGCTTGCCGGTGCGGAGCTGCCGCACGCGGGGGCCTCGCAGGGTGTGCGGGGTGAGGGGGCGACGAATGCCCCGACCCGAGCAGCCATCCCCACCGATGAACAGGCGCTGGTCGCTCGCTGTCGCGCGGGCGACCGTGTGGCGTTGCGCACGCTCTATGAGCAGTACCATCGCCGCGTCTACTCGCTGACGCTGCGCATCGCGGGGCCGCAGGACGCGGAGGAGCTGACGCAGGAGGTCTTCCTGAAGGCGTTCCGCGGGCTGGCGAACTTCCGCGGGGACGCGCAGCTCGGGACCTGGATGTATCGGCTGGCGGTGAACGCGGCGCTGTCTCATGTGACGCGCTCACGCACCAAGCATCATCTGCCCGAGGAGGCGCTGGGGGAGATGGCGGCGCCGGCGGCGCCGGATGGGGATCCCCGGATGCGGCAGCGGCTCGAGGCGGCGCTGGCGAAGCTCCCACCGGGGTATCGCGCGGTGCTGGTGCTGCACGACGTGGAGGGGCTCGAACACGAGGAGGTGGCTTCGGTCCTCGGCTGCAGTGTGGGGACGTCGAAGTCGCAGCTGCACAAGGCGCGCGCGCGGATGCGCGAGCTGCTCGGGCCGACGCTGGCGGCCGAGCGCGGGGGCCGGGCAAGTGTCTCGGGGGCCTCGGGAGAGGAGCGATGAGCTGCGACTCTGTACGCGCGCGGCTGTCGTCGTATGTGGATGGGGAGCTCCCGCACGGGGAGGCGGCAGAGGTGGCGGCCCATCTCGATGGATGCGCGGCCTGCCGGGAGGAGCGGGAGGGGCTGGAGGCGCTGATCGTGGCGTGTCGCTCGCTGCCGCGGGCGGAGACGCCGCACCCGGAGGCGCTGTGGGCGCGGATTGACGCGGAGCTGGAGGCGGCGCCGTCCACGGGTGAGGTGTCGTGGTGGGCGGGGTGGCGGGCGCGGCTGCTCGGAGAGGGGTGGCGTTCGTGGTACTGGACGCCGGCGGTGGGGGCGCTGGTGGCGGTGCTGGCGCTGGCGGGGACGTGGGGGCTACGGACGCCACGCGCCCAGGTGGCGCCAGTGCCTGCGGCGGCGCCTGCGCCGTCGCTCTCGGATGATGCGCTCTGGCGCGACGCGGAGGCCTCGTTCGAGACGGCGGAGATGCATTATCTACGGGCGATCTCGGACCTGCGCCGGCTGGCGTCGCGCGAGGAGGAGTCCTGGCCCGAGGATCGGCGCCGCAGCTTCGATGAGGCGCTGGCGCAGCTCGAGCGGGCGACGGCGACGTGCCGGGCGGCGGCGCGGGACCGGCACCGCGATCCCGAGGCGCAGGCGGTGCTGTATCGCGCGTATCGGGAGCAGATCTCGTTCCTTCAGGAGTCGCTCTTGCGGCGGGCGGGGGCGCATCCATGAGGATGCCGACGCCGATCGGGGCTTCGCTCTTGTGTCTGTGTGGGGTCTGCGTGCTCGCAGGGCTGGCGCGGGCCGATGACCTCGAGGGGGATGTGGTCTACCTGCCGATGCCGGCGGGGGAGACGCTGACGGTGGATAATCGGCTCGGGACGCTGCGGCTGCGCGGCTGGG
This sequence comes from Polyangia bacterium, assembly GCA_036263495.1. Taxonomy (GTDB): domain Bacteria; phylum Myxococcota_A; class Polyangia; order Palsa-1104; family SHYY01; genus DATAGU01. The sequence goes on from DATAGU010000364.1 coordinate 1,853, forward strand.
ATGAGCCGCAGGTGCGCATCGTGGCGACCAAGCGGGCGCGCGAGGCGGGGATGCTCGACCGGCTGAAGGTGCGGGTCGATCTGCAGGGCGGGAAGCTGGCGATCACGGCGGGGGTCTATTTCAGTGACGGGTGGCGGCCGGTGCCGCTGGCGGGGGCGGGGATCGATCTGACGATCGATGCGCCGCGCGCGATGGCGGTGCGGGCGAGCACGTTTCACGGGTTCATCGATGCGGCGGGGTTCCAGGCGGGGGCGCACCTCGAGTCGCAGCAGGGGGAGATCCGGGCGGCGGATATCCGGGGGCCGGTGGATACGCGCTCGCTGGAGGGGCGGCAGCTGCTCCAGGGGATCCATGGGCCGCTCGATGCCAATGGGATCGAGGGGGACCTCGACCTCGAGTCGATCGATGGGGAGACGCTCGGGGCGACGGTGTTCAAGGGGCAGATCACGGCGCGCGAGGTGCGCTCGCCGGTGGTGCGGCTGCGGACGACGGTGGGGTCGATCATCTTCGTGGGGGCGCTCATGCGCGGGGGGCACTACGACCTCGACACGATCGACGGGGATGTGCGGCTGGTGCTGCGGCCGACGCCGTTCCGGCTGCTGGCGCGGGCGCCGATGGGCAAGGTGACGAGCGGGTTCGCGCTGGTGAAGGTGCGCAGGACGTCGGCGGGGACGGGGACGGCGGGGGCAGATGAGGCGGCGGGGGCAGGGCAGGTCGAGGGGGCGTTTCAGGGCGGGGGGGCGTTGCTGGAGCTGGTGAGCGCGAAGGGGTCGATCTCGCTGACGGCGGGACGCTGAAGCGGGACTGAGGCGGGGGCGGTCGCGGGTCGCTCGTGGGGGCGGCGGCTTTGCTGTCGGCGGTGGTGGCGCTGGGGTGATGCTGTTGGTGCCCGCTCCCGCTCACTCATACGAGACGGGGGCGCGGTGGCGCGCTCACACGCTCGATCTCGATGGAATGTGAGATGCAACCGTCATTGCCTTGATCCGAAAAGCGAACGCTGGGCTCCGCCGGTCGCAGGGGGGCCGCTGAGGAGATGGGTGATGAACCGCAAGATCGGAAAGATGATCGGTGTTGGGTTGTTCTCTCTGTTGCCGATGGTGGCGGGAGGCGCGCTCCTGGGCTCGGCTGGATGTAATGATCAGCGGGGCGGCGCGGGAAATACGGCAGGGCAGGAGCGGAGTCAGAGGGGCAGTGGGGATACGGGCCCACTCGGTCGTGGGGCTGGGTCCGCCGGCGCGGGCAGTGTGGGCTCCGAGGGGGCCGGTAGCCTGGGGGGCAGCGGGTCGACGACGGGCGCAGGCAGCGCGGGTGCGCAGGGGACGAGCTCGGGGACGGCCGGTGACATCAGCAGCACGGGGAGCCAGAGGCCGGGGAGCCGGGGCAGCACGGGCCATGACGTCGGCGATACGGGTGCGCAGGGGACCCGGAATCAGGGTGATCGCGCCGGCAGTATCGGGTCTTCTGGCGCCGGGGGCGGCTCGAGCACGACCCGCAGTGGTCGCAGGGGCGTGGGGTCGCCGAGGAGAGGCGGCGCCGATACGTCCGGGCGCGGCAATAGGGGCCCCGGCCGGGGTGGGCCTACTGGGATCGGGACGGGGACGGGCGACCATATGAATCAGGGCGGCTCTGGCACCGGCGGTAGTCTGGGCGGTGGCTCGGGCAGCGGCTCGGGTACGGGCGGTCATCTGGGTGGCAATACGGGGAGCAGCTCGGGCAGTGGCACGGGGGGGACTCAGCAGGGGAGCCCCCGGTAGCGGCTGGTACGTCGCTCCTGGTCGTCGTCCTGATCTCGCTGCTCGCGGGCACGACGGTGTCCGCCGAGTCGTTGGAGCGTGGCTCACACGCAGGGAGGGGTTCGGATCCGGCCTTGGCCCACGGGGGCCCGGGCCGGGTCTGGTTTCATCGATGCGTGTGGGCGGCGGCGCGGCGCAGAAGGAGGCCCGTTTGACTGTACATCCCCACCAGCCCGTGAGTGCACCCCTGGGGCCCGGTCTCCATTCCCTGGGCCTGGGGGAAAGACGTGACGGCAGGGTCTATGTGCCGAGGTCGTATCGTCCGGATCATCCCGCGCCGCTGGCGGTCATGCTGCACGGCGCCGGGGGCAACGCCATGGGGGCGCTCGGGCCCTGGATGGCGCTCGCGGAGGAGGCCGGGGTGATCCTGCTCGCGCCGGAGTCGCGCGGCGCTACGTGGGACGTCATCCTCGGCCGCATGGGGCCCGACGTGGCGTTCCTCGACCGCGCGCTCGAGTACGTGTTCGATCGCTTCATGGTGGATCCGGCGCGCATCGTGGTGGAGGGGTTCTCCGACGGGGCTTCTTATGCGCTCACGGTGGGGCTGGCGCACGGGGCGCTGTTCCGTCAGATCGTCGCCTTCTCGCCGGGGTTCTCGGTGCCGCCGCGGCGCGTGGGGTCGCCACGGATCTTCGTGACCCATGGGGTGCGCGATCCGGTGTTGCCGATCAAGGCGTGCAGCCGTGTGATCGTTCCGCGTCTCGAGGGGCAAGGGTACGAGGTGCGCTACGTCGAGTTCCCCGACGGACACACGGTGCCGCGAGAGCTGGCGCGCGAGGCGCTGGAGTGGGCCCTCCAGAGGGCCTGACGCAAGTGGCCCTGCGGGCCGGCGGCATCGCCCCATGCGATCGCCGCGGAACTTGACCGCTCGTTCTCCTTGTTCGTAGGGTTTCCTGGAACGTCGGACGGCCGACTCTGGGGATGAGGAGGGTCTGTATGCGCTCTGTATGGGTTCGTTGGCCCCTCGCCCCGACGCTCGTCTTCATGCTCCAGGCTTCGGCCTGCCATGTGCGCCGGGCGCTGCCGCCTCCGGCTACGGCCGATGAGGCGACACCGGGGACTGACGCCGCGGTGCCCGGGGACGGCGGTCTCCTGCCCGATCTGACAGCGCGGCCGGATCTGCCGGACCTCGCGGTGACGCCTGATCTGCCCTCGCAGGGCGACCTCTCGGGGCCGCTCGATGGTCTGCCGGCGCCGCCCGATCTGGTGACGCCGGGCGACCTGGGCACGTCCCCGGATCTGGGATTCGGCTGTGCCCCTTCGGGGGCGCCGCCGCCGACGCCGATCGTCCCGGTGCCGTGGTTCGTCCCCGTGCGGACGTTCCTTGTCGACCGTGCGCTCGGCGTCCCGGACTCCGTCGCCATCGGAGATGTCACCGGCGACGGGCGCAACGATGTGGTGGTGACCCTCGGTTCGACCTCGGGCTCGGGTACGGTCGAGGTGCGCCCCCAGGTATCGAGCGGCCAGCTGGGCACGCCGGTGCACTACACGGTCGGTCCGTTCCCTTCCAAGAGTCCGCTGGCGATCGGCGATCTCAACCACGATGGCCGCCTCGATGTGGTCGTCGGCCAGATGAGCGGCATCGGGGTGATGCTGCAGAACGCCCAGGGCACGCTCGATCCACCGCGCCTCTACGCGGCCTCGGCCCCCTACGTGATCGCCGTGGGAGACTTCAACCACGATGGCCTGACGGACGTGGCCTCGCTCGACTGGAGCGGGCCGGCCATCGAGATCCACCTGCAGGACCCCCAGGGGGGGCTGCGTCCGAGCGTCGCCTATCGGGTGCCTCATTATGGTTTCGACGACCTCGCCGCGGGCGACGTCAATGGCGATGGGCTCGCCGATCTGGTGGTGGGGGATCAGGTGATCGGCGGGGAGCAGGGCCTGCCGTCGTTCCCGGTGCTGCTGCAGCGGGGGGACGGGACGTTGGCGAGCCCGGTGTTCTATCCGCTGCCCGCGGCGCCGCGGGGCATCGCGGTGGGCGACGTGACGGGCGACTGTCGGGGGGATGTGGTGATCACGTATGGCGGGAGCCGGCCGGGCTCGTTCATCGCCTCCTTCGCCGAGGACGCGGGCGGCGGGCTCGCGCCGGCGGTGAGCGTGGCCTCGTATGACATGCCGTCGGACGTCGCGATCGCGGACGTGGACGGGGACGGCGCGGGGGACGTGGTGGTGTTGCACGCGGGGGGACCGGCGATGTTGGGGGTGTACCGCCAGAGCCCGGGGAGCTTGCTCGCGCCCGAGGTGCTCTACGACTTCGGCGCCGTCAACGCCGGACCGCAGAAGCTGGCCGTGGGCGACATCAATGGCGACGGCCGGCCAGATGTGGTGTCAGGCGACGACGGCGGGTTGTTCGTGCTCTATCACCAGTGAGATCGGGGGCGCGGAGGGCGGAGGCGAAGCGGCTTCGGGAGGTCAGCTGCCGCGGGAGGAGATGACGGAGACGGCGAGGTTGGCGGCCTTCTCGAGGGCGGCGGCGGTGGTGGCGGCGGCGACGGGCGTGGGGGCGGCGACGGGCGGGGCGGCGAGGACGGGAGGGAGCGCGACGGGGGCGGGCGCGGAGGCAGGAGCAGGAGCGGGGACCGGACGCGGGGGAGCCTCGGTCTCGTGCAGGCGGCGCACGGTGCGGGTCATGGCGCGCTCGGTGTACTGCAGGATCTGCTGCAGCTGGTCGAGGCTGAAGCCGGCGCGGGTGTCGACGTAGAGCTGCTCGAAGGTGGCCATGATCTGGTTGACCTGGCGGATGTAGCCGAGGAAGACGACTTCAGTCTGGACGAGGTTCTTGACGGCCTCGTTGATGCGCTGGGTGGGCTCGCGGAAGAAGGCGGTGGCGAGGGTGGTGAGGCCGGCGAGGCCGCCGGCGGCGCCGAACCAGCGATCGAGGGGCTGGCCGCCCCACAGGGCCATGTAGGCGCCGCCCAGGAGGAGGAGCATGCCGACGCCGAAGAAGAGGACGCTCATGATGAGGGTGAGGCTGAAGCCGAGGGTGGCCTGGCGCAGGGTGCGCTTGAAGAGGGTGACGCCTTCTTCTTCGAAGAGGCGCACGCGCTGCTCGGTCTGACGCATGGTCTGCATGCGCCGGGACATGAGGGCCTCGACGGCTTCGCGGCCGCCGATGCGCTCGAGGAGGTACTGGGCGCGCGGGCCGTGGGCGGGATCGTCCTGGAGGGTGCGCAGGTACTGGATGGTGTCCTTGGCGTTGAGGAAGCGCAGGGCGTCGGCGGCGCGGGTGAGGGCGGCTTCGTCGGCGGCGGCGTGGATGGCGAGGTGGGCGAGCTCGCGGGCGGCGCGCTCGGCGGGGATGAGGCCGAGGAGGGTGTCGGTGGCGGCCATGGCGATCTCGCGATCGGGGTGCCAGGCGGTGCGCAGGAGGAGCTCGAGGAGGCGGGTGTCTTCGCTGCGGCCGATCTTCTTGAAGGCGCGGAGGGCGTGGACCTCGGGCCAGCCGGTGAGGTGACCGGTGTCGATGGCGGCGCGCAGCCCTTCGACGGCCTGGGCGCCGCCGATCTCGCCGAGGGCGTTGACGAGGTCGATGAGGACTTGATCGAGCTCCTCTTTCTTGTCGGGGCTGTCTTCGGCGTCTTCGTGGGCGAGCTCCTCGCGGGTGAGGCGGGCGAGGAGGGGGGCGACGGCGGCGGCGGCCTGGAGGCGGCCGAGGCCGCGGGCGGCGCGGCGCCGGATGTCGTTCGAGGGATCGTCGAGCTGGGCGATGAGGGCGGCGACGATGGAGTCGCTGGCGCTGCCGGCGGCGGCGAGGGAGGTGACGAGCTGGGCGCGCACGTAGGGGTCGCGCTCGCGGCGGAGCTGGACGATGAGGGCCTCCTGGACGCGCGGGTCCTGGCCGCGGTGTTTGGCGAGGTAGACGGCGAGCCAGCGGCGCACGCTGTCGAACTGCTCGCGCGGGAGCTGCTCGAACATGGCGTCGAAGGCTTCGGGGGCGCCGGTGTGGGCGAGGAGGCCGGGGACCCAGGCGCGGCCGGCGGCGGCGCCGGTCTCCTGGCTGTGCAGGAGGGCGACGAGGGCGGGGACGGTCTCGCGGCAGTCTTCGGGCGGGAGCTGGAGGAAGGCTTCGCGGATGGAGCGTCCTTCCCGGCCGTTCTTGACGGTGGCCAGCTCCTGTACGAGGTCTTGGGCGCGGCTCATGGGGCTCTCCGGCATGGCGTGCTGGGCAGGCGGCTTCGGGTCATCCGTGCGGCGGTGGCTTGAGCTCGGCGATGACCGGGCGGTGATCGTGGCCGATGTGGCGATCCGTTTCGACCCAGCAGTCGAGGAGCTGCCAGCCCGGCCAGCGGGGGCTGACGAGCAGGTGGTCGATGCGGATGCCGTAGATGGAGGTGAACTTGCTCTCGCCCCGGCCGGCGCCGATGGCGGAGAAGACGTTGGTGAACGAGGACCAGTAGTGGCGGTAGATGGCGCTGTCGGTGGGCATGTTGAAGTCGCCGGCGATGAGGAGGGGGGCTTCGGCGCGCTCGGTCCAGGCGCGGGCGAGGCGGGACTCGAAGGCGCGCTCGCGGATGTTCTGGCGCAGCTCGCCGATGCCGCCGGCGCCGTGGTCGAGGAGGGCGGAGAGGCCCTCGCGCACGGTCTCGAGGTGGAGGTTGAGGAGGTCGAGGGGGCCGGTGGGGGTCTCGATCTGGTAGCGGATGATGGCGCCGCTGCCGCCGCGGCGCCAGACGTCGGTGGGGTCGCGGGGGTCGACCTTGCGGATGGGGTAGCGGCTGATGAGGCACTGGCTCTTCCAGACGTGGACGTGGTAGCCGCGGGCGCGCAGGGCGGCTTCGTCGATGGCGTTGTTGCACTCCTGGAGGGCGGCGACGTGGGGGTCGAGCTCGGCGAGGAGCTGGGTGAGGCGCGCGGGCTCGGGGCGGCCGCCGCCGATGTTGTAGGTCATGACGCGGAGGACGCCGGAGGCCGGATGAGCGGCGTGGGCGTGGGGGAGGGAGAGGCGCACGCCCATGATGGGGAGGAGGACGATGAGGGCGGTGGCGGCGATGGGGGTGAGGAGGCGGGGGCGGAAGAGGAGGGCGGCGGGGAGGGTGACGGCGAACGGGAGGAGGTAGATCCAGCGCGGCATGAAGAGGAGGACGGTGGCGGGCCACCAGCGATCGGCGAGGAGGCGGAACATCCCCCACACGGCGAGGGCAAGGGTGAGGTGGGCGATGACGAGGGCCGTGGTGAGGAGGGGGGCCCAGCGGCGCTGGGGGGTCGGGTGTGCGCGCTCAGCCACGGGGCGAGGTTATCATGAGAGGCGGGGGCGGCGGTTGGTGCTGCTGATGGGCGGCGGACGATGGCGGACGATTCGGAAGTTGGGTTCTTTGATACCGTCACGGGTCAGAAGTTGGGTTCTTTGATACCGTCACCGTTCTGCATGGGGTAGCATCGGCGCATGGATGAGGATCCTCGTGCGGAATTGACCCGGCTCGTGCGCGCGGCGCGCGAGCATTTGAGCTGGCTCGAGCGGGGTGGGGTCTCGGGCGTGCCTCGCCGGGGGACGCTGCCGGGCTCGGGCGTGACGGCGGCTGCGGAGGGGGTTCCCCCTGGGCCCGGGCGCTCGGTGGGGGCGCCTGCGGCGACAGAGCCGGGCCCGCGGTCGCGGGCGGCTGAGACGCCGGCGGCTCGGACGCCGCCTCGGGCGGCAGAGCCGGCTCCGGCCGTGGAATCGGCGCCGGATCTGGTGGTGGCGCCGGCTTCGGCCGCGACGGGGGCAGGGCGAAGTGCGTACGGGGATCTGTTCGGCGGGCCGGGGCTCGCGCAGATCCGGGAGGAGCTCGGCGATTGTCAGCGCTGCAAGCTCGCGGGCGGGCGGACGCAGATCGTCTTTGGCGTCGGGCACCCCGAGGCGGATCTGGTGTTCGTCGGCGAGGGGCCGGGGGCGGACGAGGATCGGCAGGGGGAGCCGTTCGTCGGGGCGGCAGGGCAGCTCCTGACCCGCATGATCGTGGCGATGGGGTTCGACCGCGAGGACGTCTACATCTGCAACATCGTGAAGTGCCGCCCGCCGGGCAACCGGGTGCCCGAGCCCGATGAGGTGGAGGCCTGTGAGCCGTTCCTGCAGCGCCAGATCGCGGCGATCCGGCCGCGCATGATCGTCGCGCTCGGCAAGACGGCGGCGACGGTGCTGCTCAAGACCAAGAGCCCGATCAATGCGTACCGCGGGCGCTTCCACAGCTACCAGGGGGTGCCGGTCATGCCGACCTATCACCCGGCGTATCTCCTGCGCACGCCTTCGGCCAAGCGCGACGTCTGGGAGGATCTTCAGAAGGTGATGGCCGAGCTGGACCGGCTGGGGGTGCCGCGGCCGCGCGCGGCTCGGGGGGACGGATAGCGGACGTTCATAAGGGCGTTGACAGCGCCTGCCATTGGAGTGTGATTCGATCATGAATCCATCTGAACTGGCGGAGAGCCTCTCCCTGTTTCGTTCCTACTGGTCGTTCTCTGCGCGCCACCAGCGCGCCGGCGAGGTGTTCGAGATGCCGGGCGGGGTGGGGATCGCGAACGGCAACATCAGCTGGGCGCTCCTCAACACGGCCTTCTTGACCGAGCCTCCCACGGGGGGCGCCGCGGCCTGGGGGGACCGCGTGAGGCGCATCCGGGACTACTTTCGGGGCCACGGTCGCTCCTGGATGCTGGCGGCCTGCACGGACTGGCTCACCGAGGAGGACCGGGCGGCGCTCGGGCGGGAGGGGCTCAAGCACGGCATGAGCGTGACGGGGATGGTGGCCGAGCGGCTCTTGCCGACAAAGCAGCCGTTGCCCGTCGAGGGGAAGGAGATCGAGTATCGCCGGATCGGCGATGAGGCCACGCGCCAGGCCGTGGCCGACATCAATGCCCAGTGCTACCACGTGCCGATCGAGTGGGGGCGGGAGTCGATCTCGGTCCCGGGGGCGTGGACCGGGGAGCACTTCGGCTATGTCGGCTACGTCGACAACCGGCCGGCCACGACGGCCACGGCGCTCTTGCTCGATGGTCTCCTCTATGTCGCGCTGGTGGCCACGTTGCCGGAGTATCGCCGGCGCGGCTTGGCCGAGGCGGTGATGCGCAAGGCGCTGACCGAGGCGGGACGCGCTCATGGCGTGGAGCGCACGGTGCTCCATGCCTCGGACATGGGGTTCCCGGTTTATCGCGACATGGGCTACCGCACGGTGCGGAAGTTCGATCTGTATGGTGAGGCAGAGGCCGGGGCCGGGGGATGACCTTCGAGGTCGCCCGCCTGGCCCTCGCCCGCGCGGCCGCCGGTGAATCGCTCGAAGACGAGGAGGCCTTGGCCCTGGCCGAGGCCTCGGACGCCGAGCTGCCGCAGGTGCTAGGCGCGGCGACGGCCCGGCGCGACCTCTTCTTTGGCCGCCGCGTCACGTTCTCTCCCAAGGTCTTCCTCCCGCTCACGAACCTCTGCCGCAACGCCTGCGATTACTGCTCCTTTCGTCGTACGCCGCGCCAGGCCGGGGCGTGGACCATGAGCCCCGAGGAGGTGGTCGTCTGGCTCGAGCGCGGGCGTGAGCAAGGGTGCGCCGAGGCCCTCTTCTGTCTCGGTGATACGCCCGAGAGCGCGTTCCCCGAGTATCGGCGCCAGCTGGCCTCCTGGGAGCAGGCGAGCACGGTGGAGTACCTCCACTACGCCGGCCGTCTCGCGCTCGAGCGCGGGCTCCTGCCTCACACCAACGCCGGCCTCCTCGACGAGGCGGCGATGGTGCGGCTCAAGGAGGTCAACGTCAGCCTGGGCCTCATGCTGGAGAGCGTGAGCCCGCGGCTCGGCCTGCCGGGGATGCCGCACCACCGCGCGCCCGACAAGCGCCCGGAATTGCGGTTGGCCATGATGGCCGCGGCGGGGCGTCTGGAGATCCCGTTCACCACCGGCATCCTGATCGGCATCGGGGAGACGCGTCGGGAACGCGCCGAGAGCCTGCTCGCCATCCGCCGCCTGGCCCGTGAGCACGGGCATGTCCAGGAGGTGATCGTACAGAACTTCCGGGCCCATCCCGGCACGCCGATGGCGTCGGCGCCCGAGCCCGCGGACCTCGAGATCGCCCATGCCGTGGCGCTGGCGCGGCTCATCCTCGACGCCGAGGTGAGCGTGCAGGCGCCGCCCAACCTCAATCCGGGGGGCACGGCCCTGCTCCTCGGCGCGGGGATCAATGACTTCGGCGGGATCTCGCCGGTCACGCCGGACTACATCAATCCCCGCCATGCGTGGCCGCACGTGGATGCGCTCCGGCAGGCGTGCGCCGAGGCCGGCTTCTCGCTCGTGCCGCGGCTGGCGATCTATGACCGTTTCCTGGCGCGGCCGGGGTTCCTCGACGGGCGGCTGCGTGCGCCGGTGGCCGAGGTGGCGGCGCGGTTGGCGAAGGCGGCTCCTGGTGGCGCAGGGCCGGCGGGCGAGCCTTTGCCGGGGAGGAGCGCATGAGTCCGGAGCGGGACGAGCGTGTGGGGCGGTCCCTCGAGGACAGCCTGGCGGGGGTGGGGCGTGAGGTGCGCGCCATCCTCGAGCGCTGCCTGTCGGGTGGGGACCTCACGGTGAGTGAGGCGGTCGCGCTATGTGGCGTGACGGGGCGTGATCTCCAGGCCCTCATCCTCGCCGCCGACCATCTGCGGCGCGAGCAGGTGGGCGACGTCGTCACGTACGTGGTCAACCGCAACATCAACTTCACGAACGTGTGCACCAAGGCGTGCCGCTTCTGCGCCTTTGCGCGCACGCAGCGCTCCACGGAGGGGTACTTCCTCGACGTCGATGAGGTCGTGCGGCGTGCGGTCGAGGCGCGCGCGCTCGGTGCGACCGAGGTGTGCCTGCAGGCCGGGCTCGCGCCGGGGCTCGACGGCCGCTTTTATGTGGACCTCTTGCGCGCGGTGAAGGCGGCGGCGCCGGATGTTCATGTTCACGCCTTCTCTCCGGAGGAGGTGAAGTATGGCGCCGGCCTCCTTGGGGTGCCGATTCCGGCGTATCTCGCCGAGCTCCAGGCGGCAGGGCTCGGCTCCCTGCCGGGGACGTCGGCCGAGGTCCTCGACGATGGGGTGCGGGGCCGCATCTCGCCGGGGCGCATCACGACGGCGGAGTGGATCGAGGTCATCCAGAGCGCGCACCGCCTCGGGCTGCCCACCACGTCCACGCTCATGTTCGGGCATGTCGAGAGCGACGCAGAGCGCATGGGGCACCTCGGGCTCCTGCGCACGCTGCAGCGGGAGAGCCGGGGCTTCACCGAGTTCGTTCCCTTGTCCTTCGTGCATGAGGAGGCGCCGCTCTTCCGCAAGCAGGTCGCGGGGGCGCAGCCCGGGCCGGGGGGGAG
>DATAGU010000365.1:0-19954 GCA_036263495.1 Polyangia bacterium
CTACACCGTCACGCCGCTTGACTACACCGTCACGCCGCTTGACTACACCGTCACGCCGCTTGACTACACCGTCACGCCGTTTGGCTACACCGTCACGCCGCTTGATGTCACCGTCACGCCGTTTGACGACACCGTCACGCCGTTTGACGACACCGTCACGCCGTTTGACGACACCGTCACGCCGTTTGGTGACACCGTCCCCAGGATTCGACCCACCGTCCCCAGGATTCGACCCGCCGTCCCCAGGATTCGACCCACCGTCCCCAGGAGTGTGAGCGGCGTCGTGAGTGTGAGCGGGGGCGGGGGCGGCGCTTCGGGGGTCCCTCGGCCGCGCGGCGCCCTCTTCTCTGCCGATAGCCGTCGCAGACGCCTGGCGAGCGCTGGCGCCGTCATGGTAAGGTCAATTAGATCAACCAGTTGTGTGCAGGGTCCCAGCGTCCGACGAAATCAGCCGGAAGGCTGCTGACAAAAATTGCGCCCGGGGGGAGCCAGGCCACGGAGGCATCGCGATGTCACGGTTCAAGCTCGTGCAGCAACCTGCCGATCCCAAGGTGCGGGCGCTCTATGACGAGATCCTCGAGTATGGCTTTGGCGACGAGGTGCCCATCAACTGGTTCACCGCCCAGGCCACGCGGCCCGACATCCTCGAGGCGACCTGGAACCTGCTCAAGGCCATCCTGGTCGAGGGGCGGCTCCCGCCGTCGCTGAAACAGATGATCGCGATGACCATCTCCGAGCACAACGCCTGCCGCTACTGCACGGTGGTCCACACCAGCGCGCTCGAGACGCTCGGCGTGCCGGACGAGGTCATCGAGCAGTCGGTCGCCGACCCGGAGCTCGCCGAGATCCCGGCGACCCATCGGGCGATCGTGCGCTTCGCGCTCAAGTGCGCGAGCGCCCCGGGCACGGTGACGGACGCCGATTACGAGATGCTGCGCCAGGGGGGGCTCACCGAGGAGGAGATCCTGGAGGTGGTGATGATGGCGGCGTTCACCAACTTCATCAACACCTGGGCCGAGGCGAGCGGGGTCGAGCTCGATCGCGGGGCGGGACCGGGGGCAGGGGAATAAACCGCGTGGCCGGTGCGCCCGGTGGAGCGGAGGCGGATCAGGGGCGGCTGACGACCATCCTGCTCGGGATCCTGCACGAGGCCATCCTGGCCTTCAGCAGGCACGACCATCTGAACGACTTCTGGCGCGCGGTCTGTGACAACGCGCGCTGGATCCTGCCGACGCCGTGCATGTGCGTGCTCCTCGAGGACGAGGACGGGAGCTACCGCCTGACGGCGCGGCGCCGGCTCGGGGCGTTGGAGGTGCTGGCGGCGCCGTCGCCGGTCTCGCCGGGGGCGCGGCTGCGCAAGGCGCTGCACACGCGCGAGGCGCGCTGGCTCGATCTCGCCCAGGCGCGCGAGGACCAGGGGCTCTTGGCCGAGCTGCTCGGCACCGAGGCGTCGGAGATCCTGGTGGTGCCGCTGCGCGGCCGGGAGCGGCGCATCGGCACGATGCTCCTCGGGATCGCCGAGGCGGCGTCGTTCGACCGCCGGCAGGCGGGCTCTTTGGCCACGGTGTACTCGCTGCACGTGGGCCTGGCCTACAGCCTCATCGAGACGCGGCAGAAGCTGCTCGAGACGCAGCAGCGGGCGGCCACGATCCTCGAGGCCGCGCCCGACTGCGTGATCACGATGGACCACCGCGGCCTCATCGTGGACGTGAACCCCGAGACGACGCACACCTTCGGCTACGAGCGCGACGAGGTGATCGGCATGGAGATGGCGGAGGCGTTCGTGCCGCCGGCCCTGCGCACGCGCCATCGCCGCGGGCTCGAGCGGTACCTGGCGAGCGGGGAGGGGTATCGGCTGGGGCGGCGCTCGGAGGTGACGGCCATGCGCCGCGATGGGACGGAGTTCCCGGCGGAGATGAGCCTGCTCCGGATCCCGGGCGTGGACCCGCCGCTGTTCACGGCCTTCGTGCGTGACATCTCGGAGCGCAAGCAGATCGAGCGGCTCAAGAGTGAGTTCGTGTCCACGGTGAGCCACGAGCTGCGCACGCCGCTCACGTCGATCCGCGGGGCGATCGGGCTGCTCGCGGCGGGGCTGGCGGGGGCGCTGCCGGAGACGGCGGCGGAGCTGGTGGCGGTGGCGCTGCGCAACAGCGAGCGGCTCATCCTCCTCGTGAACGACATCCTGGATCTGGAGAAGGCGGAGGCGGGCAAGCTCGAGATGCGGCCGGTGCCGCTCATCCTGACCGAGGTGGTGGACACGACGCTGTCGTGCATGTGGCCGGTGGCGCGCGAGGCGGGGGTGCGGCTCGTGTCGCACGCGCCCGAGGACGTGGTGATCGACGGGGACCGGGATCGCCTGGTGCAGGTGCTGACCAACCTCGTGGCCAATGGGATCAAGTTCTCGCCGCCGGGGGCGCGGCTCGAGGTGCGGGTGCTGCGGGACGGGGTGCGGGTGCGGGTGGAGGTGGTGGACCAGGGGCCGGGGATCCCGGAGGCGCAGCAGCCGCTCCTGTTCCAGCGCTTTCAGCAGCTCGATGGCAGCGACCGCCGGGTGTATGGCGGGACGGGGCTCGGGCTGGCGATCTGCAAGACGATCGTGGAGCTGCATGGGGGGCACATCGGCGTGGAGAGCACGCCGGGGCGGGGGAGCACGTTCTTCTTCGAGCTGCCGATCTCGGCCGGCCCGGCCCGCCTGCAGGGGCTCTGAGCCGGGGGCGAGATCCGGGGCGCGGGTCAGGGGGTGAAGAAGCCGAGCACCTCGTCGTGGAAGCGGTCGGTCTGCTCGAGCATGGGCATGTGGCCGCACTCGTCGAGGACGACGAGGCTCCCCTGCGGCAGGAGGCCGAGGGCGGCCTGGCCCTCGATGACGGACAGGACGCGATCCTGGCGGCCCCACAGGATGCGCACGGGCATGCTCAGCCGGTGGAGCTGGGAGCGCATGTCGAGGCCCCCCTGGCCCTGGGTCAGGGCATGGTGGGCCCGTACGAAGGCGAGGGTGCTCGAGCGGTGCCAGGGCTGGCGCGCTTTGTCGCGGGCCCGGACCAGGAAGTCGCGCGACACCTTCCGCCAATCGTGCGCGTACAGCAGCTGGTAGAGGGTGCGCACGGTGAGCATGATGGGCATGAGCATCATCTCGCCGAGCAGTGGGAGATGGACGGCGCGGAACAGCCAGTGCACCTTGCGGCCGAGGCCGGCGGGGGCGAGCAACATGACGCGGGGGAAGCGCTCGGGGGCGCGCACGGCGGCGGCGATGGTGGCCGCGCCGCCGAGGGACCAGCCGACGACGAAGGTGCGGTCGAGCCCGACCGCGTCCATGAAGGCGAGGATGAAGTCGGCCAGGCCGCTGAGGTCGTGGTGGTACGCGGGCGAGGGGGTGGTCTGGCCCCAGCCGACGAGATCGGGGGCGTAGATGCGGAAGTGCCGGGCGAGGGCGTCGTAGTTGTACGACCAGCTGTTGTTGCTCTCGCCGATGCCGTGGATGAGGAGCAGGGGCGGCCCCTGGCCACCGGTGAGGTAGTGCACCTCGGCGCCGAAGGCGGTGACGGTGCGGGGCTGCATCACGGACGGCATCTTGGATTTCATGTCATTCACTGGCGGCACCAACACCGGCACCGGCCCCTTCATGGAGGGGATGATCGGGACTGCGCCAGACGTACGCGGCGGGGACCCAGGGTCAGAGCGGTCCTGGGGATCAAGGGCGGGTCGCTGGACCCGCGTACGGTTCATCAGGGTCATGGGGGGGGTGTCATCTCCGTTGAGGTGAGGATGCGGGCGAGGGGCCCGAGATCGATGTTGCGTCCGGTGACGAGGAGGCCGACGGGGCCCTGGCCGGGCAGCGGGGGTTCGTAGGGCTGGTCTTGGCGCCGGCGGCGCTCGTCGTCTTGTTCGAGGAGGGCCGCGGCGCCCACGGCGCCCGAGCCTTCGACGATCTGGTGGTCGTGCTGGGCAAAGCCGCGGATGGCCCGCTCGATGGCGCGCTCGCGGACGAGGAAGATGTCGCGGGTCTGGCCGCTGAGGATGATGGGCAGGGTGACCGAGCCTTCTTCGAGGTTGCCGGCCAGGCCATCGGCGAGGGTGGGCTCTTCTTGGACCACGACGCGGCGGCCGGCGTGGAGGGCGGTGTGGAGGGCCGGGGCGTGCGCGGGCTGGGCGCCGTAGACCTGGGTCTCGGGGGCGATGGCCTGCGCCACGAGGAGGGCGCCGGAGAGGAGGCCGCCGCCCCCGGTGGGCACGAGGAGGGCGTCGCAGCGCACCTGTTCGAGGAGCTCGAGGGCGACGGTGGCCTGGCCGGCGATGAGCTCGAGGTCGTTGTAGGGGGAGACGAAGGCCTCGCCCCGCTCTTCGGCGAGGGCGCGGGCGGCGAGCTCGGCCTCGTCGTAGTTGTGGCCGCGCACGACCAGCGCGGCGCCCTGGCGGACGATGGCCGCGACCTTGTTCTGGGCCGCGCCCTCGGGTACGACCACGGTGGCGTGGAGCCCGAGCCGGCGGGCGGCGTAGGCCACGCCGAGGCCGTGGTTGCCGGCCGAGATGGCGAGGACGCGGGTGACGCCGCGCGCCTGGAGGAGGAGGAGCTTGTTGAGGGCGCCGCGCAGCTTGAAGGAGCCGGTGCGCTGCAGGCTCTCCCACTTGACGTAGACGGGTCGGCCGGCGCGCTCGGACAGCCAGTCGCTCTCCAGGCACGGGGTGGGTAATAGATGAGGGGCCAGGCGGGCGGCGGCCTGCCGGATCTCTTCTAAAGTGCAATTCACACGCATCGATCCGCTCAGGCCTTTCGGCCTTCGCTCACCGCGGGCTTCGCCCGCATCGGGTCCCAGCGATGCGTGTGAATCGCGGGGCATGCCGGGGGTGCGGCCCGGGCCTCCGGGGTCAGCCTTCGCGCTGGCCATGCCGTCCCGCCCCTTGAACGAAACGCTGCGCGCCTTCGAGCGCCTCCCCCGCGGTGAGGGTCTCGGCGCCGTGGCGTAGCTCGTTGTCGATCGCGCCCTCGAGGGAGAGCCCCCACTGCTCGTAGGCCGAGCGGCGGTCCGAGCGCAGGCAGCGCTGGGGCAGGCGGGACAGCTCCTCGGCCAGGGCGAGCGCGGCGGGCAGGGCCTGGCCGGGCTCGACCAGCCGGTTGCACAGGCCCATGCGCAGCGCCTCTTCTCCGGAGACGCCGCGGCCGGTGAGGATGAGGTCGAGGGCGTGGCTCATGCCGATGAGGCGCGGCAGGCGCACGGTGCCGCCATCGATGAGCGGCACGCCGAAGCGGCGGCAGAAGACGCCGAAGACGGCGTCGGTCGCGGCCACGCGGAGGTCGCACCAGAGCGCGAGCTCGAGGCCGCCGGCCACGGCGTGGCCTTCGACCGCGGCGAGGACGGGTTTGTCGAGCAGCAGGCGGGTCGGGCCCATGGGGCCATCGCCGTCCGGGGCCACGCGGTTGCCGCGGCCCTCGAGCAGCGCCTTGAGGTCGGCGCCGGCACAGAAGGTGCCGCCGGCGCCGGTCAGGACGGCCACGTGGAGGTCGGGGTCCGCGGCGAAGGCGCGGAAGGCATCGGCCAGGGCCGCGGCGGTGGGGCCATCCACGGCGTTGCGCACCCCCGGGCGATCGAGGGTCACCAGCGCTACGGTCCCTCGCGTCTCGTATCGAACGCCTGTCATGGTGAGGTCCTCACCTCTTATACAGCCGGTCACACGCATCGACCGGACAAGATGCGGGCGCAGCCCGTGGTGAACGATGGCCCGAAGGGCCTGAGCGGATCCATGCGTGTGACCGGCGCTCCAGATGAAGAGGTCGCAATAAGGGATACGCCGCGACTGCGGTCTCCGTTGCCCCCCGATCACGAACGTAGAATGATGAACGGAGAGAGGTCTTCGTCATGCAAGCCGATCGTGACAGCGCTGCTCTTGTGGCATGGGTCCTGGCCCGCCTGGCCGATGTGGCCGCGGGGCCGGCCGGCCGGGCCGACCCGGATCTTATGGAACCTGCGGGGGATCACCCGACAGGGGGGACGGCGGGGGCGTCTTCCGCTCCGCCTTGGGAGCCGCTCGCGCGCCTGGGTGAGCGCTTCGCGCTCGATGAACGCGAGCTGCTCGGGGTCGGCCTGGCCTGGGCGGTGACGCATTCTCTGGCCGCGGCGCGGGCGGCGCGCGCCTTGTCCGGGACGCCGGGGCTCACGGTGGAGGTGGTGCGCGAGGTCCTCGGGCTGGGGGCGGGCGAGGTGGAGGAGCTCCTGGCCGCGGAGGGGCGGTTGCGCGCGCACGCGCTGCTCCGGGTGGGGGAGGTGCCGGGGGGCTGGCCCGAGGCCACGGTGGGGGTCGCGCTCGGGGCCGGGCTCGGCGCCTGGTTGCGGTCGGCCGCGGCGGGGATGCCGGCCGGTCAGGTCCTGCCGCGGCTCGGCCTGGGGGTGGAGTGGATCGCGCCGCCGAGCGAGCGGCCCGCGCTGGTCGATGCGCTGGCCCAGGTGGTGCGGGATGACCTAATAGATGTAGTGGCGCGCTGGGTGGTGCTGGGGGGAGCGCAGGTCGGGGATGCGGCGGCGCTCGCTCGCGCCCTGGCCTGGCGTCTGCGGCGCCCGTGCCTTCTGCTCGATGCGGCGGCGCTGGCGGCGCTCGACGTCGGCCCCCGCTGGGAGCTGCTCGCGGTGGCGCGCCGCGAGTCGGACCTGCGCGAGGCCCCGCTGATCGTGGAGGGAGCGGCGGCGCTCGGTCCCGGCTGGCGGGCGCTGACGGTGCAGCCGGCCCCGGGACGCCATCTGCCGGCGCCGATCGTGCTGGTGGAGGCCGGGCCGGCCGGAGCCGTGACCCAGGGAGGGCGCCCGCATCCGGACTTTGCGCTGCGCGAGATCCAGTTCGCCCCGGCCGCGCAGCCGGCCCAGGCGCCGGCGGCCGCGGCTGCCGCGGCGACCCCGGCGACCCCGACGGCGGCCACGCCGCCTGAAGACGCCTTCGAAGCCGTGCGGCGCCAGGCGGCGCTCGATGCGGCGCGGGCCATGGGGCGGCCCATCGCGATCCCGCGCGAGCAGCTGCCGGCCCGCGCCGTGGTGCCGCGCGCCCTGGCCGAAGCGGCCGGTGGCGAGACGGTCCCGCGACCCGAGCCAGCAGCGACCCCGGCGCCGAGCGTCCCCGCCGAAGCACCGCCTCCGGCGCCGAGCGCCCTCGCCAAGGCCGCACCCCCGGCGCCGAGCGCCCCCGCCGAAGCACCGCTCCCGGCGCCGAGCGCCCCCGCCGAAGCAGTGCCCCCGGCGCCGAGCGCCCCCGCCAAGGCCGCACCTCCGGCGCCGAGCGCCCCCGCCGAAGCACCACCCCCGGCGCCGAGCGCCCCCGCCGAAGCAGCATCCCTCCCCCTGGTCCGACCCGAGCCGCCGGCACCGGCGGCCCAGGAGACCGCACCACCCGCTGCCGCGACCGCGGAGACGGCGGGGGCGGCGCCGGCCAGCGCCCCGGCGGCCACGTCGCCCGGGCAGCCCGCCGCGGCCGATCCGGCCGAGGCCCTGCCCTACATCGACGTGCCGGAGGACGCGCCGGTGAACGACCTCCTCCGGCTGGTCCCCCTGGCCGGCAACCCGCGGCAGCGCGCCGAGCTCCTGCGCCGCCTGCACTCGGCCAAGGGCAACACGCAGGCCGCGGCCCTCCTCCGCGCGCACACCAAGTCCGAGCACGAGGCCGTGCGTGTGGCCGCCGAGGAGGGCATGACCCTCTTCTTCGGTCCCAACTGGAACCGCACCCGCGCCATCCCCAAGCCCGTGCAGCCGCCGCGCAGCGATGACGGCGGTCGCGGGCCGCACGGCGCCTTCTGACCTCAGCCCCGCCTCCCCTCCCGCCTCCCCTCCCGCCTCCCTCCTCCCCTTCCTTCTATGCAGCTGGGCCTCGGTGTTCTCTGGCAGCGGGCAGCCGCCGCCCTATGTCTCTCTCGGGAGCCCGGCAGCAGATTACAGATTCACTAAAACTGCCACCTGAGCGTCCGGAGCTGTGTTATAGCCGCCGGCCTGAACAATTGAGAGGTGCTCCAGCGAACATCACATCACCGCGGTAGCTCAGCCGGACCTGGCTGTTGGCTGTTCAAGTGGGGGGGAACGGCGAAAGGAGGCGGATGTGACTCTTATCTTGCTCGAACGTGTAGTGGCGATCCTGGCCGTGCTCGGAGGTCAGTGGGAAGTCGGGACGATCTTCGGCTCGTCGCGCTGGGACCGCAGCAACCCCAACTCTCGACTGGCCTGCTATCACCGCCAGATCGACGATGCGCATGACCTGGTCGTGGCCCACAACACTCTTCCCTGCCGCTCACCCGTGCTGGTCTACAACCCGCGCACGGGGAAGTCGGTGATGGCGCGGGTCGGCGACCGCGGACCGCGCCGCGCCGGGATCGATCTCAGCCGCCAGCTGGCGCGGCGCCTGGGACACAATGGCCTGGAGCGGGTGCTGGTGGTGAGCCTGGACCCGCAGATGCCGAAGACGGACCAGCTCCTCGTGGCCGGTTCGCTGCAGCGGCCGGGGCCGCTGCGGCCGGTTCCTTCACTCCAGCCTTCGCCTCCCAAGGGGGGCAAGCTGGACACGGCGGCCCTGCGGCGCGCGCTGCAGGCAGAGGCCGAGAGCCTCCGGGTCCCGGTGGCGCCGGAGCCGGAGGTGCCGAAGAGCCCGGAGAATGCGGCTGACGAGGACGATGAGGACGACGAAGAAACGGCCGCGGGGGACGCGTCGGTCACCGGCGTGAGCGAGTGAGCCGGGCCGCGCGGATCAACGCCGGCCAGTAGCGCTATAATCAGCGCCCTCGCTGAAACGGGACATCGGCCGGATGAACATCGTCTGCGATCGCTGCTCGGCAAGATTCTCGGTGGCCGATGACAAGATCGGCAATCGGACCTGGAAGGCCCGGTGCCGGCGCTGTGGGCACCGGCTGGTGGTACGGCGCGCGGCCCCTCCGGCCCAGCGGCCCTCGGCGCCGCCGGCCCGCGCCGGGAGATCGGGGAACGCGCAGGCCATCTGGTACGTGGTGATCGGCCAGGACGAGGTGGGCCCCCTGACCGGCGCCGAGCTGCGCCGCCGGTTCGCGGCCGGCGAGATCCTCCCTTCCTTTTATGTGTGGTGTGAGGGCTACGAGGAGTGGGCGCCGATCGAGGTGGCGCCGGGTCTGGAGGACCTCGTGGCCCCGATCGACCGGCGCCCGGCCCCGGGGGCGGACGAGGACGCGGACGACGACGAGGACGACGACGACGAGGTCGAGACGCAGGACACCGTGATCCAGCACGTGGACGTGGAGCCCCCGGCCGGGCCGAGCCGGCCGGCCGAGGGGACCCAGCGGGTCAGCCTGGATGACGTCGTGGCCATGTATCCGGCGGAGGACGAGGCGCTGCTCACCCAGACGGCGCCGCAAGGCACCGCGAACAAGCCGGGGCATGCGCCCAAGGTGCTGCTCAAGGGGCAGCGCAGCGAGCATTCGGTCCTGTTTCGCATCGGTAATGACGATGAGGACGAGGACGAGGACGAGGGGGAGGACGAGGCGCCGCGGTCCGGGGAGGCCGGTCGGGTCCCGGAGGGCACGGGGCTCGTGGACGTGCGCGCGATGGCCCGCACCGAGCTCGAACGCGCCGCGGCCGGGGCCAAGGACAAGCTCGTGGTCTCTGCCCCGACCACGCTGACCGCGCCCGTGGTGGCGCCGGTCGGACAGCGGGGGCTGCCCCGCTGGATCTGGGGGGTCATGGCCGGGGTGGTGATCGGGGTGGGGCTGGTGGCCGCGCTGGTGACGGCCCTGCTGCTGCGGAGCCGGGGTTGAATGTCGCGCGGGTTCCCGTAAATAGAGGGGCCTGTCATGACGGCTTGGGGTGAACTCGACGATATCTGGCTGGGGGCCGCGGCGCGGCTCGGCATCGCGGTCCATCGGGGCGGGGAGGCCTATGTCCACTTCGACGGCCGCGATCTCCACATCGCCGCGGACGAGGCGCTGGACGCGGACGACAGCCTGGCGCAGCTCGTGATGCACGAGCTGTGTCACGCCCTCGTGCAGGGACCCGCGAACCGCCGCGTGCCGGACTGGGGTCTCGACAACACCCATGACGGCGACCACCAGCACGAGCTCGCGTGCGTGCGTCTCCAGGCCCACCTCGCGGGCGCCTACGGGCTGCGCGAGGTCATGATCCCGACCACCGTGGTGCGCTCCTTTTATATGGAGCTCCCGGCCGACGTGTTCGCGCCCGCGGAGGACGTCTCGGTCGGGCTCGCGCGCCAGGCCGCGCTCCACGCCGCGACGCCCGACCTCGGTCTCGGCCCGGCCCTGCGCGAGGCGCTCGTGGCCACG
Source organism: Polyangia bacterium (assembly GCA_036263495.1). Classification (GTDB taxonomy): domain Bacteria; phylum Myxococcota_A; class Polyangia; order Palsa-1104; family SHYY01; genus DATAGU01. Next base: position 10,271 of record DATAGU010000365.1, read on the forward strand.
GTGGAGCGGCTCGGCCGGCCGCGTCACCGCAAGAGCGACTTTCCGCTGCGCGGGGACGGGGCGACCTGTGGCGGGTGCGTGTGGCGCAGCGCGGGAGGGCTGTGCCGGGCGGCGCCGCGCCGCGTCCTCGTGCGGGCGGACGAGCCGGCGTGCACGCGCTGGGAGGGCGGGCTCGATTGCATGGCCTGTGGCGCCTGCTGCCGGAGCGCCTACGATTCGGTCACCGTGTCGAGCCGTGACCTCGTGCGCCGCCGCCACCCGGGGCTGGTGGTGGACCGCGGCCACTTCCTCGAGCTCGCGCGTACGGGCGACCACTGCGTCGCCCTCGAGGGCACGGCCGGCGGCCGGTTCTCCTGCCGCATCTATGAGGATCGCCCGAAGACCTGCCGCGACTTCACGGCCGGTGGGCGGCACTGCCTGCAGGCGCGCCGCCGCGTGGGCCTCAGCTGGTAGCGCAGGATCAGTAGCGGATGTCCTTGCGGCCGACGCTCTGGCCGATGTGGCCCACGCGCTGGCCCAGGGTGTAGAACTCGCCGCTCCCCGCGGTCATGCCGAAGAACGCCGCCGCGGGCACGTTGAGGCGGCCGTCGGCATCGCAGAGGCCCTCGTGCACGGACGTCACGAGCACGTCGGCGATGTAGAGCGTGCGGGCGGGCGGCACGCGCAGGGTGTGACGCACCCGGCATTCGAGCTGGATCGGCGCCTCCTCCACGGTCGGCGCCTTCACCCGGGTGGCCCGGCCGCGGGTGAGCCCCGACAGGGCGAACTTGTCGCCCACCCGGCCCGAGTTGAAGTCCACGCGATCGAAGGCGTGGATGAGGGAGGCCGTGGGCACGTTGAGCACGAACTCGCCGTGCAGCTGGAGGAGGCCCGAGGCCACGTGCTCATCGCCGGCCGAGACGCCCACCTGCGGCGGGTTGCCGCTCACCACGAAGGTCCAGAGCACGCTGATCTCGTCCGGGTCCCCGGGTTTGCCGGCGACCGTGAGGAGGATGGCCGGGACCGGCGGCAGCATGGGGCCCGGGCGGCGGAGCGGGGTGTGCGCGAGCGGTCCCCCTGAGGGAGACGCCGCCGGCGCCGGGGGCCCGGGAGCCGCGGGCGCCGGGGGAGGAGGAGCGGCCTCCGCGGAGGCTCCTCCCAGGGCCATCAGCGCCATGGCGGCGGTCGAATGCTGCAGAAACACGCGGCGGGGGAGCGCTGGGGCCAGGGGATCATGCCGGGGGGCGTCAGTCTTCATATTCACTCCTGCTGTACATATGAATGAGCCGGTCGCATCTGAAGCGCCAGGTCTCCTTTCCCCCTACATCAGACCAAGCGGTTGGACTATACTCCCGCGCCATTCGCGCGCCATTTCTACGGAAGGTCGCAGCGGCTCAACACATGACAGGGAGTACCGCCATGAGAAGACTTGGTTACGCACTACTCGCTCTTGGTCTGGCCTCGGTGGGCCTCGAAGGGGCTGCCCGCGCGGGTGCCGCCCGCACCACCTATCCCGTGGTCTTCGCCCACGGCATGGGCGGGTTCAACAACATCCTCGGCTACGACTACTGGGGCGACGACTACGGCACCTTCGTCGGCGACCCCTGTGACGAGTTCCTCGAGGTCTACTGCAACGCCGACCTCGACGTCGGGCAGAAGGCCTACGTCGCCCAGGTCCAGGCGTTCCAGACCTCCGAGGTGCGCGGCCTCGACCTCGCCAACGACATCGAAGGCTTCATGGCCACGGCCGGCTCGAGCCGCGTCAACCTCATCGGCCACTCCCAGGGCGGCATCGACATCCGCAAGGCCGCGCGCGTGCTCTATGAACGCCGCGGCTACACCGTGGTGAGCCAGCTCATCAGCGTCTCCTCCCCGCACCGCGGCTCGCCCGTCGCCAAGTACATCCTCGACCTCGGCCCGGGCGTGACCAGCGTCGTCGACGCCCTCGCCACCTTCTTCGGCAACGTCATCTATCAGTCGGGCAACGACGGCTACGCCGGCGCCAAGCAGCTCGTCTACAACGACTACAGCTCGACCGACGGCGTCACCACCGGCATGCGCGCCTTCAACCTCAACTACCCGGTCGACTCGCGCTACGCCACCCGCTACGCCTCGCTCATCACCGCCCAGAACGGCCTCAGCGTGAACCCCGCCCTCTACCTCCTCAGCAAGGGCTTCTACGACATCGACGGCGACGGCTACTGCCTCGATGACTGCGACAACGACGGCGCCGGCGGCAAGGGCGACGGCATCCGCAACGAGCAGGATGACGACGGCCTGGTCGGCATCAACTCGCAGCAGATGGGGTACCGGCTGCGCTACACCGAGGTCGCCTTCGGCTTCGACCAGATCGCCACCGATTCGAACCTCGGCTACGTCTCGAGCCTGAACGCCCCGAGCTCGGCGCAGATGACCTCCACGGCGGACGTCATCAACCAGGATCACGTCGACGTGGTCGGCGTCGGCCCCGACACGTTCTCCGAGATGGAGTTCTACGCCGCGATCACGAACTACATCGCCGTCAACGACTAGGACCGGCCCGCCGGCCGCTCCTTCAGCCCCCTTCGCGTAGCAGGCCCCTGATCCTCTTCCGGGCCTCTTCCCTCCAGCCCCCGATTCTGTAATGGTTTAGCCCGGGTCCAGCATCGCGCGCCCCCGGCGGGCACGCCTCGAGGCCTGCCCTGCCGGGGGAGGGCGCGACGAGTCCCCCGAGGAGGTCGATATGACGAAGCGCAAGACCACGACGCTGATGACGATCCTGGCCGCGCTCGTGGCCGTGCTGCTCGGCCTGCGCTGGTGGTCGAACAGCGGGCGGACGTCCGCGCCGGGTGCCCCCGGCGCCGCCCCGGCCGCGGCGCCGGCCCTCACCCAGCAGGCCGTGCCCTCCATCGAGGCCGTGACGCCCGCCGAGCCCGCCGCGCTCCCGGCTGACCTGGCCAAGCTCGTGGCCTACCTCCGCGGCCGGTTCGGCAAGCACATCGACAACCCGTACGTGCAGATCCAGATGCTCGAGCAGCTCATGCGCTACTTCCAGGAGCACAACCCCGACGGCTGGCAGGCCGACCTGCTCGCGGCCGTGCGCGCCGCCTTCCCCGAGCGCTACGCCCAGATCGCGGCCAACCTCCAGCACCGCATCGACTATGAGCGCTGGGTGAAGGACAACCGGGACTACCTCCAGCGACTCGGCGACAAGGAGCGGGGCGAGGCGCTCTGGAACCTCCGCAAGCGGCTCTTCGGCGACGAGGCCGCCGAGCAGATCTGGGCCTCGGAGCTGAGGAACCAGGCCGTGGTCGACGCGCTCAAGGGCATCGACACCGAAAAGGGCCTGACCCTCTCGGACCGCCTGTCCAAGTACAAGGACAGCTTGCAGGAGGTCTACCAGGAGCACGCCGACACCTTCTTGCAGAACCATCGCCAGGAGGCGCTCAGCCGGTTCCTCGATCTCGACTCCGTGCAGCAGGACCTCTCGGCCCTCGATGCCGCGGCGCGCGAGGCCGCCCTGCGCGACATCCGCAAGGGGCTCGGCCTCGACAAAGACGCGCTCCAGCGCTGGGAGGTGCTGGACCACGAGCGCGACGCGCGCTGGGACACCGGCAAGAAGTACATGGAGGAGCGCGCCACGCTCGCCGCGAAGTACCAGGGGCAGGCGCTCGAGACCCAGCTCGGAGAGCTCCGCACCCGCTACTTCGGCGCCGAGGCCGAGAGCATCGCGCAGGAGGAGGAGAGTGGTTTCTTCCGCTTCAACCGCCCCCGGAAGTGGGGCCAGAACTGAGCCCGCGCCCGATCAGGGCGTGAACTCGTAGTCGTTGGTCTTGCACGGGTAGGCGTAGCCCGAGACCGGGCCGGTCGAGTTGTAGCCGCTCACGCAGCCGCTGTTGTTGTCATCCACGTAGACGTTGAGCGCCCGCACGCCCGAGCGCACGTACCGCAGCGTCGCGCCGTTGGTCCCCGAGTTCACCGGGATGAAGGCCTCGCCCACCGACAAGAGGAAGATCCCGTCGTCGTCGTAGGCATCGAAGACGAGCGAGGTGACGTCCGCCGGCGTATAGGTCGCCTTCTTGAGCGGCACCGCGAGCCGCTTCCAGCCCGGCTGCGCGCCCACGAAGTCCGCCGTCATCTGCGCCGCGTTGCTCGTCAGCCCATCGCTCGTCTTGACCCGCTGCACAAAACCGCTGCCCACCCCGAGGAAGCTGCAGTACGGGTCGCCCGAGCCGTCCACATCCGCCGTCTTCACGTCGATGTAGAGGTACTGCGACATCGTGAACGACTTCGTGTTGTCGATCTTGCCCTCGCGCTTGAGCTCCGAGTCGGTCAGGCGATAGAGCCAGGGCCCGTACGTGTTGGGCAGCGCCTCGCGGCGCCCGGGTGAGGTCGTGTACTCGGCGATGGCGTCGAGCGCGTCCGGCACCGGGCGGATGATGACCACGTAGGGCCCGTCGTTGGCCGGGGAATTGCCGGGGTTGCTCACGTTCCAGCCCGTGATGTCGCCGTCCGCCTTCTCGGCGCTCCCGGTGCCGCAGGTGTTGCCGTAGCCGCCGCGGCTCTCGAACAGGCGGTTGTGACCATCGCCGTAATAGAAGATGGGGTGCGCCCCTTCGAGGGGCGGCGTGATCGACGAGTAGCTCGTGCTCCCGGTGCAGCGGAACCAGGTCTTCGGGCTGGTCCCGTACGAGAAGATGTCCTCCACGTCGAAGGCGCGGCCCCAGCGCGCGATCTCGGCCTGGACGCCCGTGGCCCCGCCGCCGCACTGCTCGGTCGTGCCGCCGTTCTCGTTGGTGTAGATGCCCACGTACGACTTCTTCGACTGCGACCAGCCGAGGAGGACCGGCAGATCGTCGAAGCGCTTCTTGACCGGCCACTTGAAGATGGGGGCGTTGCGCAGCCCCTCGCCCGCCGCGCCCAGGGTCGTCGCCGAGGTGAGCGTGACCGTGTTGAGGCACGCGCTCTTGGTCGCCGAGGTCGCCGACAGGGACGACACCCGCGCGCGGACCACCTCGCCGGCCGCGAGCGCGCCGAGGTTCATGCGGTAGTTGAAGAGGTCGTTGCCCTGGTGGAGGACGAGGTGCCCGATGAGCCCGCGCACGCTGCCGCTCACCTCCAGGATGAGCGCCTCGTTGCCCGCGGTCGCCCACGACGTGGTGGACAGCGTCTGCGCCGGGATGGTGATCATGTACTCGTCGGCGCTCCCGGCCGTGGCCAGGCTCACCGTCGTGCTCGTGCCCACGCTGGTCGTGGTGCAGACGCCGCCCGAGATGATGGGCTGGCCCGGCAGGCGCCCCTCCTCACCGGGGTCCAGGTTCGTACACCCTCCCAGGACCAGGAGCCCGAGGAGCAGCCGCCGTGGGAACTGTCTCTTGATCGCCGTCATGCACGCCATCATACAGGGCCCCCCGTGCGAGGGGGCAAGCGCTGCTATCCTGCGCCCCCCGAACGCTGGAGGCCCTGACCATGCCGACCGACACCCACGCCAAGACCCCCGCCGCCCTGGATCCCCTCACGCTGCCCGAGATCAACCGCACCGGGTACCCGGCGCCCTTCGCCGCGGACGTCGCCGGCCGGTTCTATCGCCGGCTCGGCCCCCTCCTCGGCCTCACCCAGTTCGGCGTCAGCATCGCGCGCCTCGAGCCCGGCGCCTGGTCCTCGCAGCGGCACTGGCACGAGAACGAGGACGAGTTCCTCTACGTCATGGAAGGCCGCCCGACCCTCGTCACCGACCAGGGAGAGCAGGAGCTCCAGCCCGGCATGGTCGCCGGCTTCCCGGCCGGCGCGCCGAACGGCCACCACCTCATCAACAAGAGCGATCGCCCCGCGCTCGTCCTCGTCGTCGGCACCAAGGCGGCCGCGGACTGCGCCCATTACAGCGACGTCGACCTGCTCTATCGGCGGGAGGCGGACGGCAAGGAAGGTTTCTTCAAGAAGAGCGGCGAGAAGTACTGACGCCCCGGGCCCGCTCGGCCCGGGGCCTCACGCGCCTTACGCCCGGGCCGGGCGCAGGAAGGCCGGGCGGTAATTCCACGCCAGGATGGCGCAGAGCACCCCCAGCACCAGCGCCGGCGTCGACTCGGCCACCTCACCGGCGCGGAGATGGGTGCCCACGCCCCCCACCATCAGGCCCGTGGCCAGCATCGCGCCGTAGAAGCGAGTCGACGGGAGGAGGATCGCGACGCCCGCCGCGAGCTCCGCCACCCCCACGAAGTACCGGAACCAGACCGGATAGCCCCAGCGCGCGAAGTTCTGGACGATCTGCTCGACCAGATCGAACTTCGCGACCCCCGAGGCGAGAAACACCAGGCCCATGACGAGACTCAGGACCCTGAGCGCCTTTCCATTCTTCGGTTGCTCGGACATGACCTCACTCCATCGCCATCAGTAGATAGATAGGAACCTCGGATCACCAGCTGCGCGCCCGACCGCCGCCGCGGCTCCCCGGCACCCGCACCCCGCGGAAGAACCGCTCCGCGCTGCCCGCCTGCGCATCGCGAAAGGCGATGCACAGTCGCACCGTCTCGAGCGCCTGGGCCAGCTGGCGCTTGCCGCTCGGCAACTGGGGGGCACGGTCGCTGAGGAATTGCTTGGCCTGCTCGAGGTGCTCGGGGTCGCAGAACCGCGCCGCCAGAGAGATCGAGCTCCGCATGTGCGACTCGGGCATCAGCGTGACCAGCTGGTCGAACTCCTTGCGGTAGGCGTTCCACACCGCGTCGCGCGAGTCGAGCCAGTTGCTCGCGTCGAAGAGCGTCCCGAGGCGCTCGTTCTTGCGCAGCTGCGAGTCGAGCAGGAGCGCGAACGTGCGGTCGAGCAGCTCGCCCCGCGCCGCCGCCAGGGCCCCGAGGATGCGCCGCCGCTGCAAGCTATCCTGGGTCTTGGCGAGCCGCCCCGCGAGCGTGTCGTACACCGCCTGCCCGCCCTCGCGCACCGCCATCTGCAGCGTCAGGAGCGCCAGCTCCGGCGCCACCGCCTCGGGGTGGAACTGACCGTCCTCGAGCCCCGCGTATGCCCGCCCGCGCCGCACCGCCTCGGCGATCACCCGGGGATCCTTGGCCTTCGTCGCGAGGAAGGCGAGCACGCGGTGGCGGAACTGCTGCTCCTGCACGTTCTCGCCCTTGCGCGGCTCCCACCCGATGCGCGCCGCCACCGGACCATAGAGCTGCCGCCCCACCTCCTCGACCCGCGCGCGCAGCGCCTCCGACACGAGCGCCTCGTGCGCCAGGGTGAGGAGCTCCATCGGCACGGCCGCCACCTGGGGCGTGGAATCGCTCGCCATCGGCGTCAGGATCGCCATGCCGTCCTCGAAGGACAGCGCGCCGCTGTGGAGCGCCGCGCGCACGTTGTCGGCCAGCGAGAGCCGCTCGCGCGGCGTGAGGAGCGCATAGGTCGGCCCGGCGAGCTTCTTCAGCTCCTCGGTGGCCATCGTGAAGTGGTAGTAGCCCGCCCCCTCGGCGTTGGGCATCACCCAGGCCGGGCAGGCGTCGAGCGCGAGGGAGCCTTCGCCCTCGGTGAGCAGCGTGCACGCCTCGCCCGCGCTCGTGCGGACGCAGAAGGGCACCTGCCAGCGGTCCCCCTGCGCCGCCTCCGAGCCGAGCGGCAGATAGCGCCGCTGGCGCAGCTCGAGCCGCCCCCGCCCCTTCTCGCACTGCACCTTCACCTCGACCAGCGGCATCCCCGGCCGCTCGAGGAAGGTGTGGAACGCCGTCTTCATGTCGCGCCCCGCCGCCTGCGAGAGCGCATCGAGGAGGTCGTCCGTGTCACCGCCGCCCCAGGCGTGCGCGTTCAGGTAGGAGCGGATCCCGGCCTTGAACTTGTCCGCGCCGAGGTAGCGCTCGAACATCGTCAGCACCCCGCCGCCCTTCTGGTAGGTGATCCCGTCGAACTGGTTCCAGACGTTCTTGATGTCGTCGAGCGGCTGCCGGATCGCGCGGGCGCTCGACAGCTCGTCGTTGTGCATGGCCTCCTGCACGTCCTCGAGGAAGGCGATCGACGCCCCGAGCTCCGGCTTCCACTCCGCCACCGTGCGCGTCGCCATCCAGGTGGCGAACGACTCGTTGAGCCACGCGTCCGTCCACCAGCGCAGCGTCACGAGGTCGCCGAACCACTGGTGCGCCATCTCGTGCGCCAGGACCTCGGCGATGTTGTAGCGCGACCCCTCGGAGGAGATACCCGGCCGGAAGAGGAGCGCATCCTCGCGATAGACGATGGCCCCCGCGTTCTCCATCGCCCCGTAGGAGTAGTCGGGCACCGCGATGTGATCGAGCTTCTCGTACGGGAACTCGATCCCGAAGTAGCGCTCGAGCAGCACCAGGAGCTCACCGCCCGACTGGAGCGCATAGGCGAGCTCGGCGCCGCGACCCTTGGGCGCGAGGCCGCGCACCTGGAGCGGGTGCTTGCGGACCTCGTTCGGCGGCAGGGGCGGCGGCGTCACCACGTCGAACGGTCCCACCGCCCAGGCCACGAGGTACGTCGGCAGCGGCTTGGTCGTGGCGAAGCGCACGCGCTTCATCCCCCCGTCGAGGAGCTTCTCCTCGCCCGGCACCGGCATCGTGTTGGTCACGACCACGTGCGCGGCCGGCACCGTGAGCGTCACGTCGAAGGGTGTCTTGAACACCGGCTCATCGAAGCCGGGGAAGGCGCGGCGCGCGTCCACCGCCTCGAACTGCGTGACCGCGTACTTCTCGCCCGCCTCGGTGGCCTGATAGAGGCCCACGATGCGCGGCTCGAAGGCCGCGTCCCAGCCGAAGTGGAGCGTGACCTTGCCCGGCCCCACCGGCTTCTTGAGCGACAGGCGCGCGAGCCCCTCCTCGTTCACCTGCTCATAGGTGGCCGGCGCCGCGTCCACCGTCGCCTGCGTCACGTGCAGGTTGCGCCCGTGCAGCCAGATCACGCTGCGCGGCCGGTCGAGCTGCACCTCGATGTCGGCCGTCCCCTGGAAGCGCTCGTTCGCCGGGACGATCTTCATCGCCAGCGAGTAATGGAGCGGCCGCACGTCACGCGGCAGCTGCAAGACCGGCGGCGCCTCCGCCGCCTCCTTCTGAGGAGGCGCCGCGGCACCGCGCTCTGCCCCCGCGTAGCCGGGCAGCGCGCACAGGAGGGAGACGAGGAACGGTTGAATTTTCTTCATGTCAGCCACTCTAGACCATACGGCCCGGGCCGGTGACGGTATTCAAGAAGCGCTCGGGAGTCCTTCAGCTGCTGTGGTCAGCCTGGGAGCTGCTGAGGTGATTTCAGGTGCTGCTGAGGTCCCTCGCGGTGCTGCTGAGGTCCCTGGATGGGCTGCTGAGGTCCCTCGTGGTGCTGCTGAGGTCCCTGGACGGGCTGCTGAGGACCGTCTTTCGGCTGCTGAGGACCGTCTTTCGGCTGCGGGGGGTGCGTAAATCCAGGGGATCTACGGCTCGTGGGGCAGCGAAGCGTAGGGCCCTCAGCCGGCTGCGGGCAACAGGGCGGCAACAGGGTGACGGTATTAAAGAACCCAACTTTCTCCCCCCTCGAGTGGGAGCAAGTTGGTTTTTTTAATACCGTCACCCCCTTCCCTCAGCGGGTCTTGAGTAGGCCGGCGCTGGTCCGATAGCCCAGCGCCGGTGCTGCCATCCACAGTGATCCCTGCGCCAGCACGAGCTGCGCCGGTGCCGGTGATAGCAGTACGCTCGCGGCGGGAGGCCTCATGCGACAAATGCTCTTCCTGCTCGTGGGCCTCGCGGCGTGCGCTGGGGGGAA
>DATAGU010000366.1:0-16479 GCA_036263495.1 Polyangia bacterium
CGTACTGGACGTACGTTGCGGGCCGGGGCGAGGACGTACGCGACGAGCTGCCCGGCATCGCTCGTCGCAGCAGGCGGACTCATGAAGGATCCGGGCCGGGGTCGCCAGGGAGTTCCTGGCCCTCCGGTTCGGCGAAGAAATCGGTCGTCTTTGCACGTGCGTCGGCTATGTTGGTCCCCTTGGAACTGTTGTAGGGGGGCAGGAAGCCTGCGCTGTTGGCCATGCGCTCCACAGACCTCGACACCCAGGAGCCCCGTCCGGAGACGCCCCTCCGCACCGACGCGGAGGGCGGCGAGACACTCTCGGCCCTCGAACGGATGGCCATCCTCGCCGACGTCGGCCTCCTCGTGGACGAGGCCCTCGACTTCGATCGGACGCTGACCCGGCTGGCGGAGCTGCTCGTCCCGCGGCTCGCCGATTACTGCATCATCGATCTCCTGGAAGGCGGCGAGATCCGCCGGGTGGGCACGGCCCACGTCGATCCCGCCCAGCGGGAGCTCATCGCGGAGCTCGGCGCCTGTGTGCCCGATCTGTCGCGCCCCAACGCCGTGACGGCCGCCCTCCGCAGCGGCGAGCCCATGCTCCTGCCCGAGATCGATCTGCAGCAGTTCTCGTGGGCCACGAGCCCTCGGCACGAGCAGATCCTGCGGCAGCTCGACCCCCGCTCGAGCATCCTCGTCCCGCTCCAGGTGCGCAACCAGACCATCGGCCTCCTCACCGTGGCCCTGACCGGCCACGGTCCCCGCCATGTCCGACGTGCGATCCGGCGCTACGGGGCCACGGAGCTCGAGCTCCTCATCCAGCTCGGCCACCGCGTCGCCATCGTCCTCGATCACGTCCGCCTGGTGCAGAGCGAGCGGCAGGCGGTCGACCGCATCAGCCGGCTCCAGTGGCTGGTGATGGTCCTGTCGCAGGCCAACACCATGGGCGAGGTGGCCGAGGTCGCGCTGCACGAGTGCAGCCACGCCCTGGCGGCGGACACGGCCACGCTGCAGCTGCTCGATCCGAGCAAGGAGCACCTCGAGCTCGTCGGCGCCTTCGGGATCCCGGAGGAGCAGCTCGCGCCCTGGCGCCACCAGCCCATCCGGTCGGCCCCCACGGCCACGCCGATCGCCGAGGCCGTGCATACGCGCAAGCCGATCTTCATCGAGACCCCCGAGGAGTGGGCCCGTCGCTACCCCGCCGACGCCGCCGCGCCGCTCGGGCCGCGGGGCGCCCGCATGGCCATCCCGCTCGTGGTCGAAGGCCGGGTCGTGGGCGGGATGGGGTTCAGCTTCGCCGGCGACCGCCGCTTCGATGACGACGGCCGCACCTTCGCCATCGCCCTCGCCGAGCAGTGCACGTTCGCCTTCGAGCGCGCCCGGCTGTTCGACGCCCTGCGCGAGAGCGAGCAGCGGCTGCGCGTCGCGCTCTCGGCCGCCGAGATGGGCACCTGGCGCTGGGACCTGCGCACCGGGCAAGACACGCGCGACGCCAGCCTCAACCGGCTCCTCGGGGTCACGGCCACCGAGTCGACGCAGCCGGTAGAAGACTTCCTCGAGCACATCCACCCCGAAGACCAGGCGCGCGTCCAGGTGGAGCTCGAGGAGGCCATCGCCGGACGCGGCGCCTACCAGTCCGACCTCCGGATCCTGCGCCGCGACGGCTCGGTGCGCTGGGTGCGCAACCGCGGCCTCGTGCTGTGCGACGCCGCCGGCCGGCCCATGACCATGACCGGCGTGCTCGTGGATCTCACCCGCCAGCGGCGCGCGGACGCGCGGTTCCAGTTCCTGGCCGAGGCCAGCGCGGCGCTGGCCAGCTCGCTCGACTACGAGCGCACGCTCAAGACCCTGGCGCGGCTCGCGGTGCCCCTGTTCGCCGACTGGTGCGCGGTCGACATGCTGGCCGAGGACGGGACCCTCCGCCGCCTGGCCACGCACCACGGCGATCCGGTGAAGGTGGCCCTGGCCCTCGCGCTCGTGGATCGCTATCCCCCGCATCCGCGAGACGAGTTCGGGGTGATGGCCGTGGCGCGCACGGGCGAGCCCTGGTGGGGGCGCGAGATCCTCGACGAGCAGCTGGCCGCCGTGGCGCAGGACGACGAGCACCTGCGGCTCCTGCGCGAGCTCGGGATCCGATCCTACATCCTCGTGCCGCTCAAGCTCCGCGATCGCACCCTCGGGGTCCTCTCCTTCGTCCGCGCCGAGACCGAGGACCGCTACACGGCCGACGACCTGCAGCTGGCCCAGCAGATCGCCGGTCGCGCCGCCGTGGCCGTGGAGAACGCGCGCCTCTACGCCGCGCTGCAAGCGAGCGAGCACGAGGCCAAGCACGCCTACGAGATGGCCAAGCGCGCCGAGCGCCGCAAGGACGAGTTCCTGGCCGTGCTCGGCCACGAGCTGCGCAACCCGCTCGCCCCCATCGTCACCGCCATCGAGCTCATGAAGATGAAGGGCGACGACGGGACCCGCCGCGAGCGCGACATCATCGAGCGCCAGGTCGATCACCTCACCCGCCTGGTCGACGACCTCCTCGACATCTCCCGCATCACGCGGGGGCTCATCGAGCTGCGCAAGGAGGCGGTCGAGCTCGGCGCGGTCATCACCCGGGCCCTCGAGATGGCCAGCCCGATCATCGAGCGCCGGCGCCAGCACCTGGCCGTGGCCGTGCCCGCCGAGGGCCTGCGCGCGGAGATCGACCCGGTCCGCATCGCCCAGGTGGTCTCCAATCTGCTCAACAACGCGGCCAAGTACACCCCCCCGGGCGGACACATCTCGGTGTCGGCCGGGCGCGAGGGGGACGAGCTGGTCATCCGGGTCCGGGACGACGGCAGGGGCATGAGCTCCGAGCTCCTCCCCACGGTCTTCGAGCTGTTCGTGCAGGGGGAGCGCATCCACGATCGCTCGGCCGGCGGGCTCGGCATCGGGCTGACGCTCGTGCGCAGCATCGTCGAGCTGCACGGCGGGCGGGTGGGCGCCTACAGCGAGGGCCCGGGCCAGGGCAGCGAGTTCGTGGTCTGGCTCCCGGACACGCTGCGCGCCACGGACGCGCTCCGCCGCGGGCCCGCGGGCGAGGCCCCGGCCCGCGAGCGCACGGAGCGGCCCGCGGAGACCGGGCAGCACGTCCTGGTCGTCGACGACAACGTGGACGCCGCGGAGACGCTGGCCGAGATCCTACGCGTGTGCGGCTACGAGGTGGCCGTGGCCCACGACGGCCCCTCGGCGCTCGAGCTCGCGCCCCGCTTCCGGCCCCAGGTCGCGCTCCTCGACATCGGGCTGCCGGTGATGGACGGCTACGAGCTCGGGCGGCGGCTCCAGCAGATCCCCGGGTTCCAGGATCTGCGGCTCGTGGCCATCACCGGGTACGACCAGGAGCGAGATCGGGCGCAGAGCCTGGCCGCGGGTTTTCGCGAGCACCTGGTCAAACCCGTCGATGTCCCCGCCCTGCTCCAGCTGCTGCAGGAGCTGAATCCGAGCGGCGCCCCGGCCCGGGCCTAGCTACGCGCCTCGCTGCGCCAGGTACCGCTCCACGATCTGTTCGGGCGCCCGCAGGTCGAGGGCGTAATAGCGGGCGCGCAGCGCGGCCTGGGCCGGCTCATCGAGGTCGCCCGGCCGGCCGAGGGCACGGCGCCGCGCCTCGGTGACCACGTGCAGGCTCACCGCCGCTGAGACCGACACGTTGAGGCTCTGCGAGCAGCCGTGCATGGGGATGGTGAACTCGCCGTCGCACAGCGCGAGCAGGCGCGGCGACAGGCCGGTGTGCTCGTTGCCAAAGGCGAGGGCCATGGGCTGGTGGGGATCGAGATCGGCCAGGGACACGGCCGCCCCCGGCACCCCGGCATAGAGCTTGACCCCGGCCGCCCGCAGCGCGGCCGCGCAGGACTCGATGTCGCCCCAGCGCGCGACCTCGAGCCACTTCTCGCAGCCCTGGGTGACCCGCGCCGCGGTGCGGAAGCGGTGGTGGACCGACACGATGTGCACCCGCAGGACGCCCATCGATTCACAGCTGCGCAGCGCCGCCCCGGCGTTGTGGGGATCGCGCAGATCCTCGAGCACGGCCTGCACCCCATAGAGCCGCGCCGCGGCCACGGCGTCGAGCTTGGCGGCGCGCTCGGGCAGGAGGTGGGGGCGCAGGGCGGCGAGCACGACGTCGGCGGGGTACCGCGCCAGGGCCGACGCCGGGCCCTGACCGGGGCGGAGATGAGCGGGCTGCACGCCGAGGCCCTAGCACGCCCGGGGCGCCGCGCGCAACGCCGCCGCTCCGGCGCCGTGCATGACCTCTTTGCGCGATGCGTAATGGAAATAAAACCAGAACCCTTTTCGAATCCCAACGAATCTCTATTTAAAGCTCCCCAGCTGAGTTATTGTTGCAGGTGCAATGGAGTGAGCGCCGGCGGGGGTACCGGCGGGCTCGCTTCATCTGTCGCCCGCTCTGGAAGGGAGCGGCCAAGGAGGCCTCCATGCCCATGCGTGGCTTGGGACGGACGTCTGTCGTGGGACCGAGCGTCGTGCTCCTGCTCCTCGCCCATGGATGTGGGGAGGCCCCCGGCTTCCTCGTCGAGGCGAGCCTGGCCAGGGACGTGCCTCCCCAGTTCCTCTCGGTGCCGGTGCGCCCGCGCAGCGCGCAGCTGCTCGCGGATCCGAATCGGTTCGACGTCCACCCCGTCGTGGATGGCCACTACGTCTGGCGCCCGTCGCTCATCAAAGGAACCGCTGCCCCCACCGGCGCCCGCCTCCCCACGGCCGACACCCTCGACGGGGAGGTCGCGGTGGCGGCGCCGCAGGTCATCCCGGTGTCCCGTGACCCCGCAGCCTATCAGAGCGAGACCGCCGCCGCCGCCAACGGCGCCGTCCTCGTGGCCGGCTCCAACTCCCTCCAGTACGGCCCCTTCCCGGATAACTGCGTCGCCGAGCCTTGCCGCGCACGCGCCTACACCTCGACCGATGGCACGAACTACACCACGACCATCCTCCCCGGCACATGGAACGAGGTCTCCTTCAATCTAACCTTTGATCCGGCCATTGATTTCGATACCTACGGCAATTTCTATTTCAGCATGGGGGCATTGAGGTTGCCGGCCGATTATCCCAACTCGATCGCGGTCTCGCGGGCCGGCCCGAGCGGCCTGGGCTGGGCCCCCCCGAGCGCCGTCACGTTCAACGACAGCCGATATTTCGACGACAAGCCGTGGATCGCGATCGACCGTTCCGGCTCCATCTACCGCGACCGCATCTACGTGGGCTGGGACCGCAACCACAACAACAACCAGATCCTCTACCTGTCCTACTCGTCGAACGGCGGGGCGAGCTGGTCGCCTCCCATCAAGGTCAACGACGGCAAGACCGGGTCCGAACGCGTCTTCGGCGCCGCCCCGGCCGTCGATCACAACAACGGCACGGTCTACCTGGGCTGGCTCGACTACGCCGCGAACATCCTCTACGTGGATCGCTCGACGAGCGGCGGTCAGACCTGGGGCACCGACGTGGCCGCCGCCCCCACCCACACCCGCTTTGGCGTCGTCATCCCCTGCGTCGGCGGCCGCAGCCAGGGGCCGGCGCATCACCTCCAGGTCGGTCCGAGCGGCACGCTGCACCTCGTCTATGCCGACAGCATCGCCGACCGCGGCCTCGACATCCTGTACGCCCGCTCGACGGACGGCGGACGCAGCTGGAGCGCGCCCGTGCGCGTGAACGACGACGCCGGCGGCGGCCACCAGTTCCACCCCATGCTCTCGGTGACGGCCGGCCGCGGCGGCGACCAGGTGGCGGTCAGCTTCTACGATCGCCGCGACGACGCGAACAACTGCCTCTCCCACGTCTATGCCACGACGAGCGCCGATGGCGGCCGCAGCTGGTCACCCAACGTCCGGCTCACCACCGTGGCCTCGAGCTTCGACGGCGACTCGGACGGGCCCGGCGATTACTCCTCGTCCGCCCCGTTCGGCCGATCCACCTACCCCTTCTTCACCGATCACAGCACGGCGGACTTCGACATCTACGCCGCCCCCTTCTGATCGGCCCGCCCCTCGGCCAGGAGGTGCGCGCAGCGCTCCCTCCAGTGGGTCCGCCCGAGGCGGTCGAAGATGCCGCGCGCCGCGTCCAGGTGGGTGGCACGCGCCGGATCCCCGACGACGCGATGGCGGCCCATCTCGTAGTGGGCCAGCCCCTGCTCGATGGGCATCGACAGCCGCTCGGCCATGGCGAGGCTCCGCGCAAAGGCGCGCTGGGCGCGGGCCGGGTGACCCGAGAGCGCCTCGCACAGCCCCTGGAACCGGTGCGCGTGCGGCCGCGCGATGGGGAAGAACAGGGCATAGGCGCGCAGGGCCCGGCAGGCCCGCCGTGCGCTCTGACCGAGCGCCACCCGCTCCTCGGGGCTGGTCGCGCGCTCCCACAGCGCGAGCAGGACCTCGGTGGTCCCGAGGTAGCCGCCGAGCAGGTGAAAGCCCGAGGGCGGCCGCGTCACCAGGGCCGCGAGCGTGCGCTCCGCCACGGCGCGGGCGCGCGCGCCATCGCCGAGCAGGAGGTGGGCTCGGGCCACCTCGCCCTGCGTGATCTCCTCGGCGGGATCGCCGCGCCGCTCCGTGGCCGGCTCGGCCAGCTCGCGGCAGCGCTCGAAGAGTGCGATCGCCTCCTCGGCGAGGCCGAGGGCGAGCATGCACTGGGCCCGGCCGAGGAGGGCCCAGCGCTGCCCCTGCTTGTTGCCGCTCCTCCTCGCCGTCTCGTGGAGCTCGTCGTAGCGCTGGAGGGCGTCCTCGAGCCGGCCGATCATCAACTCGGCGTTGCCGAGCACGGCCAGGGACTCCTCGGTCGCGCGCGGATCCCGCACGCTCCGCGCGGTGCCGAGGGCGCGCTCCAGCGCGGCCCGGCCCTCGGCCCAGCGACCGGCGACGAGCGCCGTGAGCCCGGCGAAGAACGAGACGCGCCCGATGGCCAGGGGATCGGCGCTCGCCTCGGCCACCTCGCGGGCGCGGGCCGCGTACGCGGGGGCGACGCCCGGCAGCGGCGCGATGGCGAAGATCACGTTCAAGGTGGCATAGCTCCGGGCCAGCTCCGGCGAGACGCCGAGCCCCTCGGCCAGGTTCGCCGCCGCGAGCGCGGTGGCGAAGGAGTGCAGGCGAGCGTCCTGGAAGAAGTAAATCTCGGAGAGCCGCTCGGCCGCGTGCGCGGCCTCGGTGAGCCGCCGCCGCTCGCCCTGCTCCCCTTGCTCCATGGTGGGACCCGCGGCCGCATCGGCGGCGTACCGCCGGGGCCAGAAGAGCCGGATCATCTGCAAGACGAGGTGGAAGAGCAGCCAGACCAGCACCCTGGCCGTGGCCGGGCGAGGCTCGCGCGGAGCCGAGGCCGAGCCGGAGCGGAGCCCGGTGGGAGAGCGCCGCTCGAGGGTGCGGAGCGCGGCGTGGGTGTACTCCTCCGCCTCGGCGAGGCGCCCGAGGTTGAAGGCCGCCTGCCCGATCCGTTGCTCGAGGATCGCGAGCCGGAGCGGCCCGAGCGGCTCCCCGCCGCCCGCCGGCCACGCCTCCGCGAGCTCCAGCGCCTTGCGAAAGAAGCCGAGCGCGTCGGCCGAGGCCCCCGTCGCGAGCGCCTGCTCGCCCGCCTTCTCATGGTAGTCGAGGGCCTTGCCGGGGTCGCCGGCCACGGCGAAGTGGTGCGCGAGGCTCGGGTAGAACGCGGGCAGCTCGGGCGTGCCGGCGTAGCGGGCCTCGATGGCCGCCGCCGCCCGCGCGTGGAGCCCGGGCCGCTCGGCCTCGGGGATCGCGTTGTAGATGATCCTGCGGAGCTGGTCGTGCACGAAGCGCAGGCGCGCCCCCGCACCCCCGCGGCGCTCGGGCCCCTGGCGGCCCTCGGGGACCTCCAGGATGTGGCGCGTGCGCAGCGCCTCCACCGCCTCGAGGTGGCCGAGATCGTCGAGGCCCGCGGCCCCGGCCAGGACCTCGGTATCGATCTCGCGGCCGAGCACGGCCGCCACCTGCCCGAGCCGGCGGGCCCCGGCGCCGAGGGCCGCGACGCGCCGGCCCACCAGCTCGCGGAGCTCCTTCGGGAGCGGGAGCGCGTCGTAAGGCGGGCGCCCCTCCCCCTCCCGGCCCTGGACCTGCCACTCGCCGGCCTCGTCGCGATGCAGGATGTGCTCGTCGATGGCCACGCGCAGGTACTCGGCGATGAAGAAGGGATTGCCCTCGGACTGCTCGACCAGGAACTCGATGAACGGCGTGGGCGGCGAGGGCATGGCGAGCATGTCGCTCACCATCCGCTTCACCGCCACGGCGTCGAGCCGCCCGAGCTCCACGCGCACCACGCCCGGCGCCTCGAGGAGCGCGCGGAGCTGGTCGCCCTCCTCGGCGCGATAGGTCGCGAGCACGAGCAGGCCGGTGGCCTCGAAATACGTCGGGTCGAGGATCTCGAGGACGCCGAGCGAGGTCTCGTCGGCCCACTGGAGGTCGTCGATGACGAGGAGGAGCGGCTGGACCTCGGCGAAGGCCGCGAGCGTCTCGGCGAGGCAGGTCTGGAGGCGGGTGCGCGCCGACGGCGCGTCGAGCGCGGGCGCCTCGGGATAGCGCTCCTGGCCCGGCAGCCGGGCGAGCGACGGCTCGTAGGCCGCCAGCACCGGCCCGCGGTCGCCGAGGATCCGATCGGCCTCGGCCGGCCCGTGCTGGCGGCAGTGATCGGCCAGGGCCAGGAGGAAGTTCCTGAACGGGTGGAGCGGCGCGGCCTTGACGTCGCGCTCGCCGGCCTCGGCCGAGACCGGCGCGCACTCCCCGGTCACCACGCGCACGCCGCGCTGCACCGCCAGCGACGCCAGCTCCATGGCGAAGCGGGTCTTGCCGGCGCCGCTCTCCCCGCCCACGAGGACCCGCCCGCCCCGGTCCTTCGCCGGCCCCTCGCCCTGGGCCCCCTGCTGCGGGAGGCGATCCGCGAGCGCCGCGAGCGCCTGCGAGCGGCCCGCCAACCCGGGGCGATAGAGGTACGCATACGTCTTCGGCGCGACGCCGTGCTCCTCGGCGCCGAGACGGACGAGCCGGCCGGCGACGTCCGCGGCGTACCCGAAGCGATCCTGCGGCCGCTTCTGCAAGAGCCGCAGGATGAGCTCATCGAGCGCCGGGGGCACGTCCGGCACGCGGGCCGAGGGCGGCTCGGGCAGCTTGTACAGGTGCTGCTCGATCACCCTGCGCGCGGGCCCGACGAACGGCACGGAGCCGGTGACGCTCTCGTAGAGCATGCACCCGAGCGCGTAGAGATCGACGCGCGCATCGATGACCTCACCCCGGATCTGCTCGGGCGCCATGTAATACGGCGTGCCGACGTACAGCTCGCCCATCTCGAGCACGTCGCGGCCCTGCCCCCGGGTGAACTGCATGGCCAGGCCGAAGTCGACCAGCACCGGCACGCCGTCCGTGCGGAGAAAGACGTTGTCGGGCTTGAGGTCGCAGTGGACCAGGCCCATGCCGTGGATACAGGCCAGGGCGTCGCAGATGCCCAGCATCAGCGTCAGGGTCTGCGGGAGGTCGCCGCCCGCGGCGCGGGTGAAGCACGCCCCTTCGCTCCATCCGTCCGGCGGTTCATCGGCCCCCCCATCGGCCCCCCCATCGGCCCCCCCGTCGCCGGCGGACATGAAGGCCATGGGGGGATACACCCGCTTGGCCGTGGGTTCGGCCCGGATGAGGCCGGCGATGTAGTCGCAGAGCGTGTCCCCTTCGAGGAGCTCCATCGCGTACCAGGGCAAGCCCCCCTCGAAGCCCTCGGCGACGATGCGGACGACCCCCGGGTGCTCGATGCGCCGGAGCGCGTGGATCTCGCGCCGGATGCTGGAGAGCATGCTCGCGTCCGTGACGCTCACGGTCTTGAGCGCCACCGGCTCGCCCGTCTCCACGTGCTCGGCGCGGTACACCACGCCCATGCCCCCCTGACCGAGGGGGTGCACGATGCGATAGGGGCCCATGGTGAGGGGCGCCTGCAAGCTCGGCCCCCCGAGCCGCTCCAGGACAGACTTCACGGCGGCGCCAGTATACGTCGAACAGCAGAGGAGCGCTGAGGAAGCGCTCGGCGTTTACCAGAACTTCACCTTGGAGGCACCGCCCGGTGCGGGGTGGCACCGTTACGATGCGGGGTGGCACCGTTACGATGCGGGGTGGCGCCGTTACGATGCGGGGTGGCCTCGTTACGATGCGGGGTGGCCTCGTTGCCGGGGCCCCTGCTGGGGCGTGCTGGCTCGTGAACCTGGCCGGCTACATCAGCAGGACGGCGACTATCTTCATCTATAGATAGACCTGCAGGCGGCGGCGGTACTCGTGCGTGAGGTCGTGGTCCGGCCCGAGCCGCTGGAACAGCGCGATCATCGCCCGCCGCGCGCCATCCTCGCGGAACTTGCGGCTGCGCGAGACCACCTCCAGGAGCTGATCGAGCGCGCCCGCATACTCCCCGCGGCGCACCAGCGAGCCGGCGAGCGCCCAGCGCGCCTCCAGATCCTCGGCGTCGCGCGCGAGCGCCTCCCGCGCCGCCGCCTCGCCCCCATACGCCGCGGCCTCCTGGAGCAGCTGGGCCCGCATTCGCATATGAGCGAACAGGTCCTCGTCCTGCTCGCGGGGCGGCACGCGCGCGAGCAGCGCCTCGAGCTCCCCGACCTCGCCGGCATCGAGCAGCAGCTCGGCCAGCGCGACCGCCGCCCGACCGACCACCTCCGGCGTCTCGAAGAGCCGCCGGAGCCGCGGCTCGGCCTGCGCGCGATCGCCCGCCTTGGCCAGGCGCTCGGCCGCCTCGATCTCCAGGCGCACCGGCGAGGGCGCCACCTCTTCGAGGAACCGGCGCACCAGCACGGCCGGCTGCGCCCCCGTGAACTCGCTCACCACCTGGCCACCCCGGAAGCCCTTGACCGCCGGGATGCCGCGGATGCCATAACGCGCCGCCGTCTCCGGGTTCTCGTCCGTGTTGAGCTTGCAGAGCTCGACCCGGCCGGCGAGCGCCTCCACCTCGTGCTCGAGGATGGGACCGAGCGCCCGGCAGGGGCCGCACCAGGGCGCCCAGAAGTCCACCACCACCGGCACCTCGGACGACCGCGCCAGCACCTGCGCGTCGAAGTCCCGATCGCTGACATCTTTCATCCAGGGAGAGCCCACGGGGACTCACACTGCCATTTCCATTCCGCCGCGGCAACGCTGCTCGGCGGATCCCCCTGGGGCCTCCCCTGCCCGCAGCCCTACCCGAGGAGCGCCCGCACCCGCTCGTGATCCCGCACCGCCTCCCAGAACCGCCGGCGCGCCCCCTCGGGCAGCTGGCCCGCGCGCCGCAGGATCTGTTTCTCCGCCACCCGCAGCGCCTTGATCGCCGCGATCGGATCGTCCGCGGCCGTATAGGCCTCCGCCGCGGCCAGGCGCAGCTTCACGTCCATGAAGCTCGTCCCCCCGAGCGGCCCGAGCCCCCGCAGCGCCTCGTCCGCCACCCGGCGCGCCTCGTCGGCCGCGCCCCGGCCGAGCAGGATCCGGCTCAGGATCGCCGACGCCAGCGCGCTCCCCACCGGCGCCATCGCCGCCGCCGCGAGCGCCGCGCGCGCCGCCGCCTCGGCCTCCGCGGGCGCCCCTGCCAGGGCGACGGCTCGCGCCGCCTGCGCGAGCACCGTCCAGAAATCCGGCAGCGGCGGCTCTGGCCCCTTCGTACCCCCGCCCGCCACCCGCTCCGCCAGAGCCAGCACCTCCGCCCGGTGCTCGGGGCCACCGACCTCCGCCAGGACCAGCGCCAGCTGCCCCTGCATCATGCGCAGCATCGTCGCTTCCTTGAGCGCCTTGAGCTGCGCGATCGCGGCGTGACACGACGCGAGGGCCTCGGCCGCGTCGCCCAGCAGCGCCTGCGCGAGCCCCAGGATCCCCCGGGCCACGGCCTGATAGCGCCCATCTCCGGCCGCCGTCAGGCCGGCCAGCCCACGCTCCGCGGCCTCCCGCGCCGGCCCCGGATCCCCGTCGAGCAGCAGGTGATACCAGGCCCTGCCCAGCTCGAGGAGCCCGCGCGCCCGCGCCTCCCCCTCGGGTAGCCGGTCGCAGACGTCCTGCATCCGATCGAGCAGGCTCCGGGCCAGGCTGCGGATCCCCAGCACCACGATCTGGCGGAGCGCGAGGAGGGCCGGCTCCGCGAACGCGCCCTCCGCGCCCGGCTGCGGCACGGCCTCGGCGAAGATCTGGAGCCGCTCGAACAGCGCCTCGCGGCTCCGCGCACCCACCAGCGACAGCACCGGCCCGCTCGCCCGGTACCACTCCACGCTCCCGGGCGCGAGCAGCGGCAGCGCCGCCACCCCCGCCGCCTCGGCGGCCGCGTAGCGCGAGCGCCACAGCTCGGCCTGGGCCTCCACCGCGCGCAGCGTCCCCAGCGCCTCCCCCGCCGCATCGCACGCAAGGCCGTGGCCGACCGAGCGCAGCGCCCCCTCGGGATCGCTGGCCTCGAGGGCCTGCACCGCGGCGCGCGCGAAGAGCTCCGCCGCCCGCGCTCGTTCCCCGCCGAGCCGGGCGTGCTCGCCGAGCACCACCAGATCCCGCTCCCCCATCCGCTCCAGGTAGCGCCCCACGAGCCGGTGCCCGAGGCGCCGATCCTCGTCGGACAAGAGCCCGTACGCCGCGTCCCGCACCAGGGCGTGCCGGAAGGCATACTGCGCCTCCCCGGGGAAGCGGCTCTCGGCCTGACGGACGATCGTCTCCGCCTCCACCAGCCCGCGCAGCCAGCGGTCGATCTCGCTCTCCCGGTCACCGTCCCGCTCCGCCGCGAGCAGCTGCAACACGCCGCCCCGCCAGAAGGTCTCGCCCATCAGGCTCGCCAGCCCCAGCACCCGCCGCACCCGCCGATCGACCCGGCCGAGCCGGGCGAAGCGCGCCTCGAGCATCGCCTGCATCGTCTCGGGCAGGCGCTCCCCCGCGCCCTCCGCCGCCGCTCGGATGAGCTCCTCCAGGAACAAGGCGTGCCCCCCCGCCTGCGCCACGATCCGCGCCACCACCTCCGCGGGCACCTCGTCGCCGAGCAGCTCGCGCACGAGGCGCTCGCTCGCCCGCCGACCGAGCGGCGGCAGCCGCGTCTCCTGCACCGGGTGCCTCTGCCACAGCAGGGGAAACAGCTCCGTCAGCTCCGGACGCCCGAAGCCGAGCACCATGAAGCGTTCCTCCGCCAGCGCCCCGAGGGCCACGTCCATCAGCCGCACCGTCGCCGCGTCGCTCCAGTGCAGGTCCTCGAGCACCAGCAGCACCGGGTGCGCCGCGCACAGCGAGCGCAAGAACTCCACCCACGCGGCCGTCACCCGTTCGTTCATGAGCCGCGGATCCTGCCGCGCCGCCCGCAGCTGCGGGCTCGGCGCCTCGGCCCCGCTCCCCTCGGCGCGTGGCACGCCGCACGCCTCGCCCAGGAACTCTGCCAGGAAGCGGCCTCGCTCCTCCTCCTTCAGGAAGCGTCCCACCCGTCGCGCAAACTCCTGGTGCCGCGACGCGCCCTCCGCGTCCCCCTGGGCCCCGAGGCCGCACCAGTCCTGCACCGCGTTCCCGAGCAGCCCGTACGCCACCCCCGCGCGCAGCGGATCCCCGCGCCCGATCAAAATCTCCACCCCCTCCCCCTGCACGCCCCGCTGGCGCACCCGCCGCAGGAACTCCTCCATCAACCGCGACTTGCCCATGCCCGGCGGCGCCATCACCACCAGGGCCCGCGCCACCGACTCCTCCATGCAGGCCCGCAGCTGCATCTCCAGCAGCTCGATCTCCCGCTCCCTGCCCACGCACGGCGTCTGCCGGCCGAGCAGCGTCCGGACCTCCTCCGCCCCCTTCCGCTCCCGTTCGAGCACCCACCCGGGCACTGCCCCGCCCGCCACCTTCCGCACGTGGAAGCGCGGCTCCACCAGCCCGGCCGTGAGCTCGTCGAGCCACACCGGCCTCGGCTCCTCTCCTGCCTGTCTCTCCGCCTGCAGGAGCGCCACCGCCTGCTGCACCGCCTGGCCCATGAGCTGCGCCCCGGTCCCCGCCCCCTTGCCCGTCGCCACCGCCACCGACCACGAGCCGAGGTGCTGGCGCAAGGCGAGCGCCATCCGCGACGCGCAGGCCGCTTGATCCGTCGCCGCCCCCCACGCCGCGGGCAGCGTCGCCATCACCGCCCCTCCGGCGAGCCGATCCACCTGCGCCCCGTAGAGCGACAGGAGCGCCTCGACGTCGCCCCCGCCCGCCGTGCCGCGCTCCGGCGCGTCCGCCTCCTGGGTCTCCGGGGACGGCCCGTGCGGCATGGCCAGGACCGCGCACACCCACTGCCGGCCTGTCGCCGGCGCGCCCTCGCTCTTTCTGTCCCTGCCGACCGATGGGCTCGGCGCCCACTCGGCGGGCTCGGCGAGCTGCGACGAGACGTCCACCTCCGCGAGCGCCTCCACGAGGGCCCTGCCGTCCGCGATCCGGGCCGAGGGCGGCTTGGCCAGCATCCGCAGGAGGAGCCGCTCGAGCGACTCGGGCAGCTCCGGCCGCAGCTCCCGGAGCCGCGGCACCTCCTCGTGCAGGATCCGCATGAGCACCACCGCCGCTTGCTCTCCGGCGAACAGCGGCTGCCCGGTCAGACACTCGAACAGCATGCAGCCGAGGGCATAGACGTCCACGCTCGCGTCCAGGTCCTCCGCGCCCCGCGCCTGCTCCGGCGCGAGGTACCGCAGCGCCGCCACGATCTCCCCCGTCCCCGTGAGCGTCCGGGTCGCCAGGTTGCCCGCCGTGATGCCGAAGTTCAGCACGGCCACCGACGCCGACGCCGGCGCCGACGCCGGCGCATGGGGGCCCGCCGGCGCCTCCCTCCACAAGAGCTTGCTCGGCCGCAGCTCTGTGTGCACGAGGCCCCGCTCGTGCCCCACGGCCAGCACCTCCGCCGCCTTCCCCATCAGCCAGAGCGTCTCCGCCACCGTCAGCCGCCCCCGCCCGAGCCGCCGCCCGAGATCCTCGCCCTCGAGCCACCGCGTCGCCACGTAGAACGGCCCCTGCGCCTGTCCCTGCCCCTGACCCGAAGCCAGCTGCCCGTGATCCACGTACCCCGCGATCCCCTCGTGCGCGAGACCGCGCAGGCCCTCCACCTGACGCAGGAAGCGCTCCACCGCCCGCGGCCGGTGCTCGAGATGCAGCACCTTGAGCGCCACCGGCTGCCCGGTCGCGAGCTCGCGCGCCCGGAAGACCTGGCTCACCCCCCCTTGGCGGGCCAGCTGTTCGATCTCGAACCGGTCCCCCACGATGAGGCCCGGCGTCATCTTCAACGGTTCCATCTCGCCCTCTCGCCTCGCCGTCCACCTCCGGACGCCCCGGCCTGGCCGCGACGACTCTCTGGGAGGCGGTTCAGTCTTTTCCCATAGATCACGGCGGATCAAGAGCGCAGTGGAGACTGAAATTCATCTGCTGCGGCGCCTTGCCTTTTGCTTTTGGAGCCTGATACGCTCCTGGGCAGAGGCCGTAGGCCCTCCAAAGGATCTACGATGAAGAAGATTCTCCTCGTGGATGACTCCGAGACGATTCTTCTCCTCGAGACCAAGATCCTCAAACGGTCCCGCTGGACCCTCGTCACGGCGCGGAACGGGAAAGAGGCCATCGCCAAGGCGATGAGCGAGAAGCCCGATCTCATCTTGATGGACGTGGTGATGCCCGAGATGGGCGGCTTCGAGGCCTGCAAACAGCTCCGGAGCCTCGAGCCCACCCGCGCCATCCCCATCATCCTGGTGACCACGCGGGGCGAGGTGGAGCACCTGGCCGCGGGCTACGCGAGCGGCTGCACCGATTACCTCACCAAGCCCATCCAGGCGCCCGACATGCTCGCCAAGATCGAATGTTACCTCGGGGCCTGAGCTGCGGCGCTCCGATGGACGATAGTGACCTCCGCCAGGTCTTCGAGAGCTTCCTCCGCGAGTCCGAGGAGCAGCTCGGCGAGATGGAGGCCGCGCTGCTGGCCCTGGACGAGCACCGCCAGCACCGCGAGCCCCTCGCCACGGTGTTCCGTCTCGTGCACTCGCTCAAGGGCACGGCCGCGTCCATCGGCCAGGATCACATCGCCGGCTTCACCCACCGGCTCGAAGACCTCGTCGAAGGCCTGCACGAGCGGGCGCTCGCCGTGGACGATCGGGTCGTCTCCCGGCTCTTCGAGGCCATGGACGCGCTCCGCCAGATGCTGGCGGACACGGGCCGCGGCCTGAGCGAGCCGCGCCCCGAGCACGTCCGGCTGCGCGAGGCGCTCGACCTCCTGGTCGCGGAGGCGGGTCCTCGGGTCGGCCCCTCCTCCCTCTTCGCGGAGACGCCCGTGGATCCGGCCGCTCCTCCTCCCCTGCAGGCTCCCCTGCAGGCTCCCCTGCCGGCCCCCGCGCCGCGCTCGGGCACGCGCACCTTGCGCGTCCAGGTGGAGAAGCTCGACCGCATCGTCGACATGATGGGCGAGCTCGCGATCGCGCGCGGGCGGCTCTGCGCGTTGTTCGCGAGCGGCCCGGCGTCCTGGCACGCGGCCGTCGAGGTCCACGAGCAGACCGAACGGCTGTTCATGGAGC
>DATAGU010000367.1:0-43246 GCA_036263495.1 Polyangia bacterium
ATGCCGCTTGTTCCTCGTCGCTACCAGGCCGAGTTCCAGCGCGATTGGGACAAGATGGCCTATGCACAGAGCCGGCAGGAGGCCCAGGACGCCTACGCCGCCTTCAAAAGCCGTTGGGAGCCTATCTGCGCTGACGCCGTAATGCGGTTCACCAAGGATCTCGATGCCCTCTTGATGCACTATGACTTCCCTCGCGAGCACTGGGTGGCGCTGCGCACGACCAACCCCATCGAGCGGGTCAACAAGGAATTCAAGCGTCGTTCCAAGGCTATGGAGCAGCTGGGCAGCGACGGCCTCAAGACCCTTCTGGCCTTCACGGCCATTCGCCTGGAGTTCGGGTGGGCATCGACCCCTATCAGCTCGGCCAAGCTGGCGAACCTCTACCTGGCACCGACTCGGCGGGCTCATCCCAGTGCTCACCTCGATGCCGTGACCAGGGAGCTACTGAACTGACAACGAGCGGCCGGACACAAAATACTTTACACGACCGCGAACTTCGTTCGCTTGGCCCTTGGTCAGGCGGCCGGTTTTCATTCGGAACGGTGACGGTAAAGCGAGCACAAGCGAACAAACGGTCCAGGCTTCTGGCCTGAATCGTAGCCCCGTTCCCCTCCCACCTCCGTGGTCTTGACCGACTGGCTGTCGATGATGACTGCGCTTGGCTCGGGGTCACGCTTCTCGGCCATGCGGACCTGCTCTCGTAAGAGAGTGTAGATCTGATTCCACGTATCTTCTCGGCTCCATTGGCGAAAATGGAAATACGTGGTGCCCCAGGGCGGAAAATCGTGCGGCATCATTCGCCAGGCACCGCCCGATCGTGCGATATAGTGAATTGCATTGAGGGTTTCTCGTCTGGGGTGCTTCTCGGGGCGACCTCCCTGGGCCTTACCCGACTTGCAGGCGGGCAGCAGGGGCTCGACCAGGGCGTATTCCTCATCCGTGAGATCAGAGGATAGGGTTTGCGGGGCAGCATGCCCCGCGGTCCTCCATGCAGAACCCACAGGCAAGGGGTTTTCAAACACCCTCTCAAGCCGTCTGCGGCGGCTCCTCCGGCTTCGCGACTTGTGGCGGGTCCGCCCGCCGCCGCCACAACAGAAGCCGCCCGCCCCAGCGCCTCACCCATCCCAGCCACCCCACGAACAAAGGCTCGTCTCGCCGGGCGCGGAGGTCCGCCAACCCCGGCTCTGCATACAGCAACCGCCCCGAACGCACGAGCCACAGCCACACGAACGCCTGTGCCCCGAGCGTGATGAGCCACAACACAAACCATCCAAGCGCACCACCCACCGAACGCGGCTCGGCCTGGAACCAGCCCAACAACACGACGCCCGAGACCGAGATCGAAAGCAGGGTCAGCCCCACGAACTGCCCCCAGGACCGAAGCGGGTGGCGCCAGAACACAAGCAGGACCAGGAGCCCCGTGCGCCGCACCCGCCACCGGGCGTCGACCGCCGTCACGATGCGGCACCAGAACACCCACGCCCCCACCCACGCCCACCAGAGCAGCGTCATCAGCGTGAGGCCGAGCGACACGACGACCTTCCGCGCCCCGGCCCAGCCCGCGCGATAGGCCCATAGATCGATGCGCTTCCCGAGCAGCCGAAGGAGCGCCACGCCCAGCGCCGCGAACATCACCCCCAGCACGACCGCGCGCAATAACGCCCACAGATGGACGAGCCCTTCGCGCCAGATCGTCAACCAGACGCGCACGGGCGCCCGCCGCGTCTCCTCCGGCGCCGCACCCGCCGCGGCCGATCGCTCCGGTGCGAGGAGCACGAGCGCGCCGCCTGTGAGCACCTGATCGGCCAGGACGACGAGCACCACGCCGAGCAGGATCAACGGCTGCACCACGGGCAGCGACTCCGCAAGCAGGCGGATGAGAGGAACGACCGGCAGGCGGCGCCCGAGCGCCGTGAAGTCGGTGTAATAGGGCCGGCTCGCCGCACCCTCGGACACGCCGGCGAGGCCGGCGAGCAGCGCTGGCAAGGACATCACCATCACCATCAGGAAACGCAGCGCGAGCAGGCGCAGCGTCCCGGGCGGGCGCCTCCAGCGGGGACGGCGGGGAGTGTCTGTCGTGGTCACCGTGAACAGGAGGGGGAGCGGGCCGTCAGCGGCCGAGGCGGCCCTTGATGGCGTTGCGCATCAGCTCGCCAGCCAAGCGCAGGGCGCCGACTTGCTGCCGGGCGGCGCGCCGAACCTGACCCCGGGCCAGGGTGGCGGCCACCTCGATCTGCGACAGCGCCAAGGAGCCGATGGTGGGGGGCACGTCCTTGAGTTCGTCACCGGTAAAGCCTTGGTGGAGATCGAGCATGTTCTCTTCCTTGATGGGAATCCGCGGAAGCTGATGGGTGAAGTGCTTCTGGCCTCCGCTCCGACGGGCTACGCTAGCACATCTTGTGCAAAGATGTGCCCCGCCGCAGAGCAGGCGAGCGGCCGTCCCTCCCCCCAGGGGGACGGCAACGCGGCGGCGTGTAGCGGTGAAGCGAAGCGACCCAGCACGACAGTGAGGAATGGCCCCCCCATGTCTATGTCCATGTCCACATCCAGGAGCGGAAAGAACGAGCGCGTGATCCTGATCGATGGCAGCTGGCTTGTGTTCCGCGCGTTCTTCGCCATCCCGGCCAACCTGAGCACACGCACGGGGCTGCACACGAACGCCATCTATGGCTTCGCGACCATGTTCCGAAAGCTCCTCGCCGGACGGCGGCCGGACTACGGGGCGGTGGTGTTCGATGCCTTGGGGAGCCGGGTGCGCGAGGAGAAGTATCCCGAGTATAAGGGGCAGCGGCCGGTGATGCCCGATGAGCTCGGCGAGCAGGTGCCGTGGATCCGGCGCCTGGTCGAGGCGCATCATTTTCCGCTCTTCTCGGTGGAGGGGTATGAGGCCGATGACGCGATCGGCACGCTCGCGCGCCAGGCGGCCCTGGCGGGGATGGAGGTGATCATCGTCGCCGGGGACAAGGACTTCATGCAGCTCATCGGCGACCGGGTGCGCATGCAGGACACGCTGCGCGACGTGACCTACGACGCCGACCTGGTGGTGAAGAAGTGGGGGGTGCGGCCGTCGCAGATGGTGGATCTGCTCGCGCTCATGGGCGACACGGTGGACAACATCCCCGGGGTGGCGGGGATCGGGCAGAAGGGCGCGGCGGCGCTGCTCGAGAAGTACGGCTCGCTCGATGGGATCTACGCGCACCTCGACGAGCTGAAGGGGCGGCAACGCGCGGCGCTCGAGGAGCACCGGCGTCTGGCGTATCTCTCGCGCGATCTGGCCACCATCGACCAGCAGGTGCCGCTCACAAAGACGCTCCAGGAGCTGGCGCTCGTGCCGGTGGCGCCGGCGGAGGTCAACCAGCTCTACCGCGAGCTCGAGTTCTACTCGCTCCTCACCGAGGAGGAGCGCGCCGAGGCGGGCAAGGCCGAGGCGCCGGCCGATCTGACGATCTGTGACACGCCCGAACAGGTGGCCGAGGCGCTCGGCAAGCTCGGGCGCGAGGGTGCGGTGGCGCTCGTGCCGCTCCATGACCCGCCGTCGCCGGTGCATGGCGCGTTCGTGGGCCTCGCCGCGGTCGGTCCCGCGGGGGGCGCGTTCTACTTCCCGCTCACCGGCGAGGGGCAGCGGCTCGGCCTCTTGGGTGAAGAAGGGGTGCGGCTCCTCGCCGCCTATCTCGGCGACGCGGCCGTGCCCAAGGTGACGCACAACGTGAAGGCGCTCTGGCAGCTCGTCACGCGCCAGGGCCTGACGCTCGCGGGCGTGGTCGGCGACACCATGCTGGCCTCGTTCCTCCTCGAGCCGACCAAGCTGGTGCCGCACCGGCTGGATCAGGTGGCCAAGGAGTATCTCCAGCGCCTGGTGCGCACCGAGAAGGCGGTGCTCGGGAGCGGGCAGAAGGAGCGGCGGCCGAGCGAGCTGCCGATGGCGGAGGCGGCCGCCTATGCCGGGCACCTCGCCGAGGTGGTGGCGCGGCTCTGGCCGGTGCTCGACGAGCGGCTCGGCGCCGAAGGGTACCGCGAGCACCTCGCGACGCACGAGCTGCCGCTCGCGTACGTGCTCGGGCAGATGGAGCTGGACGGCATCCGCGCCGACAAGGACGACCTCGTCCGCATGGGCGAGGAGTTCGCCGCCCGCAAGGCCGAGTTCGAGCGCAAGATCTACGCGCTGGCCGGGCGCGAGTTCAACATCGGCTCGACGCAGCAGCTGGCCACGGTGCTGTTCGAGGAGCTGAAGCTCCCGGTCATCAAGCGCACCAAGACCGGCTACTCGACGGACGCGGAGGTGCTGGAGCGGCTCGCGCCCAAGCACGAGATCGCCAAGCTCCTCCTCGATCATCGTGCCCTGGCCAAGCTCATCAACACCTATACGGATGTCCTCACGCAGGCCATCCACCCCGCGACCGGGCGCATCCACGCCACCTTCCAGCAGACCGTGGGGGCCTCGGGGCGACTCATCTCGACCGACCCGGATCTGCAGCGCACGCCGATCCGCACGCCCGAGGGCCGGCGCATCCGGCAGGCGTTCCTGGCCTCGCCGGGGTATCGGATCCTGTCGGCCGACTGGAGCCAGATCGAGCTGCGCGTGCTCGCGCACTTCAGCGAGGACGAGCGGCTCATCGAGGCGTTCCGCGAGAACCTGGACGTGCACCGGCGCACCGCCAGCGAGCTCTTCCACTGCCGCATGGAGGAGGTCACGTCGGAGCAGCGCGGCGTGGGCAAGACCGTCAACTTCGCCACCATCTACGGCCAGGGCGCGACCGCGCTCGGGCAGATCCTCGGCATCCCGCGCAAAGAGGCGCAGGGCTACATCGACCATTACTTCGAGGTCTACGCCGGCGTGCGCGCCTGGCTCGATCGCACCATCGCCGAGGCGCTGCGCACCGGCTCCGTGACCACCCTGCTCGGGCGGCGGCGCAACATCCCCGAGCTGTCGAGCAAGAACGAGGCGGATCGTCAGACCGGGCAGCGCATCGCCGCGAACACGCCCATCCAGGGCTCGGCCGCGGACCTCTGCAAGCTGGCGATGCTCCAGATCGCGCGGCGCCTGCGGGACGAGGGGCTGCGCACGCGCATGCTCCTCCAGGTGCACGACGAGCTCGTGTTCGAGGCCCCGGAGGTGGAGGTGGAACCCGTGAAGCGGCTCGTGCGCGAGGTGATGGAGCGGCCGTATCCGCTCAAGGTGCCGCTGGTCGTGGAGGTGGGCGTGGGGCGCAGCTGGGGCGAGGCGCACTGATGGTGACGATCGGGGAGATGGTCGGGGGGCGGTTCGAGATCGAGGCGCTGGTCCAGGCCGGCCATCAGGGGGAGGTGTTCCGCGCGTCGGATCGGGAGACGGAGCGGAAGGTGGCCCTCAAGGTGCTGCGGTTCGGGGCGCGGGCGCAGGAGGTGGAGCGCTGCCTGCGCGAGGCGGAGACGCTCGCGGGGCTGCGGCACGAGGGGATCGCGGCCTATGTGGGGCATGGGCGGACGCCGCGGGGCGAGGTCTATCTCGCGACGGAATGGCTGGAGGGGGAGGCGCTCGCGAAGCGCCTGGCGAGGAAGCCGCTCAGTCTGGCGGAGACGCTGGCGCTAGCGCGGCGGGTGGCGGGGGCGCTGGCGGGGGCGCATGGGCAGGGGGCGGCGCATGGGAGCCTGCGGCCGAGCAAGCTGTTCCTGCGCGAGGGGCGGGCGGAGGAGGGGACGCTGCTCGACTATGGGATGACATCGGCCAACCTGGCGGAGCGGACGGTGACGGGGACGGGGGCGATCGTGGAGACGCTGCGCTACCTGGCGCCGGAGCAGGCGCGCGGCGAGCGGCCGGGGGCGAGCACGGATGTCTATGCCCTCGGCTGCGTGCTGTTCGAGTGTCTGACAGGGGGGCCACTCTATCCGGGGGAGCACGCGGCGATGGTGCTGGCGCAGATCCTTTATGAGGCGGTGCTCGAGCTCAGCCGGCTGCGCCCGGATCTGCCAGAGACGCTGCATGCGCTGCTCGGGCGGATGCTGGCCAAGCGTCCCGAGGACCGCGTGGCGGACGGGGACGCGCTCATCGGCGCGCTGGCGCGCGTGCGGGTGACGCCGGAGCAGGAGCAGAGCCTGCCCGGTGGGCCGGGGAGGCAGGTGACGAGCGTGCTGGCGAGCGAAGGGCAGCGCCTGGTGAGCGTGGCGCTGGTCCTCGGCCGGGACGTCGAGGCCGGCGCGGACGATCGCAGGGCTCCCCGTGGGCCGGACGCGGAGTTGCTCGCAGAGCTCGAGCAGGGGCTGCGTCCCTATGGTGCGCGCGTGGAGGGGCTGGCGGATGGGTCGATGATCATGACCCTGGCACGACCGTTTGGGACGGCGGTGGATCAGGTGGCGCAAGCGGCGCAAGCGGCGCTGGCGCTATGCCAGCACCTCGGCGCCTGTGGCGTTCGCTTGAACGAGATGCCCGGCGAGACGGCCGCTCCGAAAGCGGGTGCGAGAGCCAGTGCGCGCGAATGGTCGGTGGCGTTGACCACGGAGCGGGGCGTGCAGTCGGGCGCGCAGCTCATGGGGGAGGCGGTGCGGCGGGCGGCGGGGCTGCTCCAAGCCCACGCCGCATCTTCCGTGCGTGGGGCGACGAGCGAGCTGCAGGGCGTGACGGGGGCCTCTGCTCCGTGCTCCCTGTGGCTCGACGACCTGACGGCGTGGCTCCTGGATCTGCGCTTCCTCTTGAAGCGGGTGGGCGAAGGCTGGGTGCTCGAACGCGAACGCACGGGAGAGGAGGAGGTGCGGCTCCTCCTCGGCCGGCGGACGCCGTGCGTGGGTCGGGAGCAGGAGCTGGAGCTCCTGGCCCTGCAGCTGCGCGCGTGTGCCGAGACCGCAGAGCCGCGCGGCGTGCTCGTGCTGGCGGCGGCGGGGATGGGGAAGACGCGGCTGCGGCAGGAGTTCCTGCGGGCGGTGGAGGCGCAGGGGGAGGGGGAGGTCTTCCTCGGGCGGGGCGACCCGATGCGTGGCGGCGGCGCCTACGGGCTCCTCGGGCAGGCGGTGCTGGATCGCTGCCAGCTCGAGCTCGGTCCCGGGGCGATCCCTCGGCCGGACGCCGAGCATCACCGGCGGGCGCGCTTCGCGGAGGAGGTGGGCCGGCACGTGCCCGAGGCCGACCGGCAGCAGGTCGTGGAGTTCTTGGGGGAGATGTGCGGGGTGCGGTTCGACGACGAGCGCCGCCCGCAGCTGCGGGCGGCGCGGCAGGACCCGCAGCTCATGAACGACCGGGTGACCGCCGCGTGGGTGGAGTTCCTGCGGGCCGAGTGCGCGGCGCACCCGGTGCTGCTCGTGCTCGAGGATCTGCACTGGAGCGACCGGGCCACGGTGCGGCTGGTCGAGGTGGCGTTGCGGGAGCTGGCGGACGAGCGCCTGATGGTGCTCGGACTGGCCCGCCCCGACGTGAAGGAGATGTTCCCCGGGCTGTGGCAGGACCCGCAGCTGCTGGAGCTGCGCTTGCCCGTGCTGAGTCGGCGGGCGAGCGAGCGCCTGGTGCAGGAGATGCTGGGCGAGCGGGTCACGCCGGAGGTGGTGGCACGGATCGCGGAGCAGGCGGGTGGCAACGCCTTGTTCCTGGAGGAGCTGATCCGGGCCACAGCCGAGGGACGCGAGGGACAGCCCGAGACGCTGCTGGCGATCTTGCAGGCGCGCTTCGGACGCCTTGAGCCGGGGACGCGGCGGCTCCTCGAGGTGGCGAGCCTCCTCGGCGAGACCTTCTGGCGGGGCGGGGTGATGGAGCTCCTCGGGGTCGGGCCCGACGGCCAGGGCAAGGAGGCGCAGGACACCGAGCGCTGGCTGCGGGCGCTCGTGGGGGCGGAGGTGATCCTGCGGCGGGGGACGAGCCGGTTCGCGGGCGAGACGGAGTACGCCTTCCGGCACGCGCTCCTGCGGGACGCGGCCTACGGGCTGCTCGGGGAGGCGGAGCGGCGGGCGGGGCACCGGCGGGTGGCGGGCTACCTCGAACGCATGGGGGAGCGGGACCTGATGGTGCTGGCCGAGCATCACTGGCTCGGCGGGGACCAGGCGCAGGCCGCGACGTATTTCGCGCGCGGCGCGGTGCAGGCCATGGAGGCGAGCGACCTGGCGGGGACGCTGCGCTGCGTGGAGCGCTGCGTGTCGTGCGGCGCGGCGGGCGAGGTGCTCGGAATGCTGCGGGCGACGGAGGCCTGGGCGCTCACCTGGAGCGGCAACATGCCGGCGGCCTCGGCGTCGGGCCAGGCGGCCTTGGCGCTCCTGCCGCCGGGCAGCGATCCCTGGTACCGGGCGATCGGCCCGCTCATGCTCATGGCCGGCGCCCAGGGGCAGCGCGAGGTGCTGGTCGGCCATGCGCGCGCCTTCGTGGCGGCGTCGCGCGCGGCCACGCCGAGCATCATCCTGGAGTCAGGGTCGGCGGGGTTGTTCCAGCTGTGCCTGTACGGGGAGCAGGCGCTGGTCGACGAGATGACGGAGCAGCTGCACGAGGCGCGGGCCCGGCTGACGGAGAGCGACGCCCGGGCCCGGGGCCTGTACTACTCGGCGATCCTCAGCCGGCCCATGCAGATGGACGGGGATCCGTGGCCGGCGCGGGGCATCGCGGCGCAGGGGCTGGCGAGCTTCGCCGCGGCGGGCGACGGTCGTTTCGTCGGCACGTTGCGCGGGCACCTCGCGTTCCTGCGCGCGCTCCTCGGCGAGGACCGGGCCGACGTGCTGGGGGAGTTCCGGGCCGTGCTGTCCCTGCTCGAGGAGCTCGAGCAGACGGTGCTGGTGATGGGGTTCCTGGGGCTCTTCGCCATCGCGCTCGCGAGCATGGGCGAGCCGCCCTACCTCGCCGAGGCCGAGACCCTGGCACAGCGGATGTTCACGGGCGGCGCGTTCCCCGGCTTCTTCACCGGGCTCGGGCACGTGGCCCTGGCGGAGGTCTGGGCGGAACGCGGCGAGCTGCTGCGCGCCGAGGAGGCGGTCCGGCAGGCGCTGCCCATGTTCGCCGCCGGGCGGGTGGGGCGGCCGCTCGGCCTGGGCGTGCTGAGCCGGATCCTCCTCGCGCAGGGACCGGGGCGGCTCGCCGAGGCCGTGGCCGCCGCGGAGGAGGGGCTGGCCGCGCTGCAGGCGGTCGGCGGCATCAGCCTGCTCGACGTGAAGCTCCACCTGGCGGCGGTGGAGGCGTATCGGGCGGCCGGGGACCATCAGGCGGCCTGGCAGGCCCTATCCCTGGGGTGCCGGCAGCTCGAACGGCGGGCGGCGCAGATCCCGGAAGGTGCGGCGCGCGAGCGTTTCCTGACGGGCATGAGGGACAACGCGCGTCTCCTCGCGCTGAAGGCGGCCCTGTAGCCGGACGAGGGCATTCCTTCGTTCAATCCTGCTGGGAGGTGGCGTGGGTGTAAGACAGATGTGAGGTCAAGAAATGATCACGCGCCTGGAAAACGTCGTTGGGGACCGATTCGAGCTCCAGATCCTGGTCCAGGCCGGTCAGAGAAGCGGGTTGTTCTCCGCCCGCGACACGGAGACCGGGCGCAAGGTGGCGGTGAAGTTGTTCCGGTTCGAGGGTCGGCCCTCGGAGGTGAAGCGCTTCCTGCGTGAGGTAGAGGCCTTCGCAGGGCTGCGGCACGAGGGGATCGCGTCCTACGTGGCGCATGGGTTCGGGCAGACCTCGCCGAGCGAGGCCTACCTGGCGACGGAGTGGCTGGAGGGCGAGGACCTCGCGACGCGGCTCGGGCGAAAGCCGCTCTATCTGTCGGAGAGCTTGACGCTCGTGCGGCGGGTGGCAGAGGCGCTGGCGGTGGCGCACGGCCGGGGCGTGGTGCACGGCGGGCTACGGCCGAGCAAACTCCTCCTGCGCGAGGGGCGGGTAGAGGGGGTGACGCTGCTCGATTACGGGATCTCGGCGAACTTGGCCGAGAGTACGGTGACGGGGACCCAAGAGCTCATCGCCTCGCTGTGCTACCTGGCGCCGGAGCAGGCGCGCGGCGAGCGGCCGGGGCCGAGCGCGGACATCTACTCCCTGGGCGGCGTGCTGTTCGAGTGCCTGACCGGGCGCCCGCCCCTTCGCGGCGAGCACGTGGCGACGGTGCTGGCGCAGATG
Source organism: Polyangia bacterium (assembly GCA_036263495.1). Classification (GTDB taxonomy): domain Bacteria; phylum Myxococcota_A; class Polyangia; order Palsa-1104; family SHYY01; genus DATAGU01. The sequence continues at coordinate 10,037 of DATAGU010000367.1, forward strand.
CTCTATGAGGAGCTGCCACGGCTCGGGCCGCTGCGCCCGGATCTCCCGGCGGCGCTGGAGGCGCTGCTCGCGCGGATGCTGGCCAAGCCACCAGGAGACCGCATCGCAGACGGTCAGGCGCTCGTGGCGGCGCTGCGAGACGTAAGCGTCACCGCGGAGCAGGGGCAGACGTTGCCCGGAACGCCGGAGAGTGGCGCGCTGATGGGGCAGGAGCAGCGCCTGATGAGCGTGATCCTGGCCATCCCCCCGAGCGAGGTCCGTGAGGCCGCCGATGGAGACGGAGGCGCGGTGGGCACGGGGCCGGATGCGGGGCTGATGGCGAAGCTCGAGCAGACGCTGCGGCCTTACGGGGCGCAGGTCGAGGGCCTGGCGGGCGGTGTCGTGATCATGGTGCTGTCGCAGCCGCTCGGGACAGCGATGGATCAGATGGTGCAAGCCGCGCGGGCGGCGCAGGCCGTGCGTCCCCTCCTCGGTGGATGGTCCATGTCGCTCGTCTCGGGGCGGGGGACGCTATCGGGCGCCCAGCTCCTCGGGGAGGCGATGCAGCGCGCGGTGGAGCTGCTCGCGGCCCACACGGAGGATGAACGCCGAGCCGGGGGCGCGCCGCCCCTGTGGCTCGACGATCTCACGGCAGGGCTCCTCGATTCCCGCTTCATCGTGAGGCGGGCCCAAGACGGGTGGGTGCTCGATCGCGAACGGATGGGCGGGGAGGTGATGCGGCTGCTCCTCGGGCGGCGGACACCGTACGTGGGACGGGAGCGGGAGCTCGAGCTCCTGGCTTTCCAGCTGCGATCGTGCGCTGCGGAGTCGGTGGCGCGCGGGATGCTGGTGCTGGCCCCCTCGGGCGTGGGGAAGTCGCGGCTCTGGCTAGAGTTCCTGCGCCGGGTGGAGGACCAGGAAGAGCGCGTGACGGTGCTGCTCGGACGGGGCGATCCGATGCACGGGAACAGCGCCTACAGCCTGCTCGGGCAGGTGCTGCTCGAGCACTGCCAGCTCGATCAGGCCACGGGCCCCGGGCCCGGAACGCCCGGCCCCGGGGACGACCGGCGGAGGCGCTTCGCAGAGGTGGTGGGCCGACGCGTGGCGGAGCGCGACCGGCAGCAGGTCGTCGAGTTCTTGGGGGAGATCTGCGGGCTGCCGTTCCCCGACGATCATAGCCCGCAGCTGCGGGCCGCACGCCAGGACCCGCGGTTCATGAGCGATCAGGTGACGGCGGCGTGGCTCAAGCTGCTCGGGGCGGAGTGTGCGGCGCACCCGGTGCTGCTGGTGCTCGAAGACCTGCACTGGAGCGACCGGGCGACGCTACGGCTGGTGGAGGCGGCCCTGCGCGAACTGGCGGAGGCGCGGCTCATGGTGCTGGCGTTCGCCCGTCCGGAGCTCAAGGAGATGTTCCCGGGCCTGTGGCAGGACGCGCAGGTGCAGACGATGTGGCTGCCCGTGCTCGGCGCGCGGGCGAGCGAGCTCCTGGTGCGGGAGATGCTGGGGGACATGGCCACGGACGAGGTGGTGGCGCGGATCGTGAAGCAGGCGGGGGGCAACGCGCTGTTCCTGGAGGAGCTGATCCGGGCCGCGGCCGAGGGGCGAGAAGGGCAGCCGTCGGAGACGGTGCTGGCGATGCTGCAGGCGCGGATCGGGGGGCTCGAGCCGGGGATGCGCCGGGTGCTCGAGGTGGCGAGCGTGATGGGAGAGACCTTCTGGCGGGGCGGGGTGCTGGGGCTGCTCGGGGCCGAGGGGAAGGGCGAGAAGGAGTGCGAGCGCTGCCTGCGGGCGCTCGTGGGGGCGGAGATGATCGTGCAGCAGAAGGCGAGCCGTTTCGCCGGAGAGATGGAGTACGTCTTCCGGCACGCGCTCATGCGGGAGGCGGCGTACGGGCTGCTGGCGGAGGAGGATCGGTCGGCGGGGCATCGGCTGGTGGGGGAGTATCTCGAGAGGATGGGGGAGCGGGCCCTCATGGTGCTGGCCGAGCACTTCCGCCTGGGAGGAGATGCGCGGCGGGCCGCAGGCTACTTTGCGCAGGCGGCGATCCAGGCCATGCAGGCGAGCGACCACACCGGGACGCTCCTCTGCGTGGAACGAGGTATCGCCTGTGGAGCCGAGGGGGAGACGCTGGGGGCGCTGCGGGCGGCCGAGGCCTGGGCACAGTTTTGGAGCGGGGACTTCGCGGCGACCTATGCGGCGGCCATGGCGAGCTTGACGCTCCTGCCACCGGGGAGTGACCCCTGGGTCCAGGCCATCGGTCCCTTGATGGGCATGGTGGGCTACCAGGGACAGCGCGACGCGCTCGTCGGGCACGCACGAGCCTTCATCGAGGCGCCGCTCGCGGCCCGGGAGAGCACGTTCGTGGAGTCGGCGATGCACAGCCTCTTCTGGTTGTGCCTCTACGGGGAGCGGGAGCTCACCGGGCAGACGATAGAGCGGCTGCGAGAGGTGGGCGCCCGGCTGCAGGACAACGAGGTACGAGCCCGCGGCCTGTTTTATACCGGGCTCCTCTGCCCGGCGATGATGATGGATGGGGATTATGGGCTCGCTCGAACCCTCGTGGAGCAGAGCCTGGCGTGCTTCGTCACGGTGGGCGACCGTCGTTTCGTGACCACGATGCGCGGGCACCTGGCCTTCACCCGCGCCCTCCTCGGAGAGGCGGCGGCGGACGTGCAGGCGGAGTTCCGCACGGTGCTGGCCCTGCTCACGGAGCTGCAGGAGATGATCCTGGTGAGCGCCTTTCGCAGCATGTTCGCGCTCGCGCTCGCGCAGATGGGCGAGCCCTCCTATCTGGCCGAGGGCGAGGCCCTGGCCGAGCAGCTGCTCGCCAGCAACCCCTATCCCGGCTTCTGGACCGGGCTGGCGAACGTGGTGCTGGCGGAGGTGTGGGCGGCGCGCGGCGAGCTGCAGCGCGCCGAAGAGGCGGTCCGACGAGCGCTGCCGGTGTTCGTTGCCAACCAAGGAGGGAAGCCGCTCGGCTGCGCCGTGCTGGGGCGGATCTTGCTCGGCCAGGGGCGGCTCGGCGAGGCGCTGGCCGCGGTGAAGGAGGGGCAGACCGTGCTGCAGGCGATCGGGGGCACGAGCCTGCTCGACACCAAGCTCCATCTGGCCGCCGCGGAGATCCACCAGGCGGCCGAGAACCCCGAGGCGGCGCGGGAGGCCCTGGCCGCGGGGGCCCGGCTGATCGAGTGGCGGGCGGCGCAGATCCCGGAGGGCGCGGCGCGCGAGCGGTTCCGGACGGGCGTGCGGTACAACGCACGCCTCCTCGAGCTGCTGGCGGCCAGGTAGTCAGAGGCGGGGGCTGCACCGATCAGGTCCGGGGGCTGCCGGCGCCGGGAGAGGCGGCGAGGCGGGCGACCTCGACCCGGGCGTCATTGAAGCAGGCGCCGCCGCCAACCACGTTGGCGGTGGCCGGGCACAGGACCGTGGACGTGCGGCCGTTCTTCGATGACTTCATCCAGGCGCCCTTGGGCATGCTGACCACGCCGGGCCGCACCTTGTCGCTCAGCTGGGCCCGGCACACGACCTCGCCGAGCTCATTGAACACGCGCACCGTGTCGCCGTCGGCGATGCCGCGCGCCGCGGCGTCGTCGGGGTGGAGCGCGAGGCGCAGCTCCGGGTAGTTGAACTCGCCGAAGGTGCTCGAGATCATCTTCCCCGTGGACGGGCTGATGAGGGCCAGGGGGTACCGCGCGCTCGTGACCGGCTCGTACTCGTAGGGTCGCGGCCCGAGTTGAGGTGGCGTGAGCCGGATCTTGCGGTCGGGCGTGCGGGGAAAGACCGTGCCGAACTGCACCGGCCCGCCGCCCGGGAAGTCGTAGCGGAGCACGCCGCCCGCGGCGAGCACCGCGGGATCGGCCGGATTGCCGGCGAGCGATAGGGCCCGGCCGATCTCGGCCATCCAGGTCTCCGAGTCCCAGGAGAACGGCGCCTCGGTAAAGCCCATGGCGCGGCCGAGCAGGGCGAACACCTCCTCATTGGGCTTGGCCTCCCCGCAGGCCGGCACCACGGGGCGGACGCCGCCCACGACGTACGCGCCATAACCGCGGCGCACGTCGTGGTGCTCGAGGAACGTGGTGGCCGGGAGGAGGATGTCGGCGTAGCGCGCGGTGTCAGTCATCACCTGATCATGGACCACGGTGAAGAGGTCCTCGCGGGCGAGGCCGCGCAGCACCGCCTCCTGATCCGGCGCCGTCGCGGCCGGGTTGCAGTTGTAGACGAAGAGCGCCTGAATCGGCGGGGCGGGCGGCGTCTCGCGGGCGGCCCCGGCCGAGGCGTCCCCCGCGGCCATGACCCCGCCCTCTCCGGCGAGGGCGAGACCCAGCTGCGACATGTTGATGACGCGGGTGTTCCAGATCATGGGGCCGAGCAGCTTGGCGGTGTCGAGCGAGGCGCCGCCGCTGTTGGACAGCGTGTAGCCACCGCCCGGCACGCCGAACTTGCCGAGCAGCGCCGGCATGGCCAGGATGGCCGCGATCGCCTGGCCGCCGTTGCGGTTGCGCTCGAGCCCCCAGCCGCAGCGGAGGACCGCCGGGGAGGCGTCGGCGTAGACCTCGGCGAGCCGCCGGATGGACTCGGCCGGGACGCGGGCCGCCGCCGCGGCGCGCTCGAGCGGCCAGGCGCGGGCCGCGGTGAGGAGCGGCTCGAGCCCGACGGCGTGCTCGGCGAGGAAGCCGCGGTCGAGCCGGCCGGCCTCCTCCCAGAGGCGGATGAGGCCGAGCGCGAGCGGCAAGTCCGCGCCGGGATAGACCGGCAGGTGCAGATCCACCTCGTTGGGGGCGAAGTTGAGGCGCGGATCCACCACCGCCACGAAGGCGCCGTTGCGGCGGGCCTGCTTGAGGAAGGGCACGAGGTGGATGTTCGAGGCCTTGGGGTTGCCGCCCCAGACGATGATGCAGCGCGCACGGACATAGTCCTCGAAGGCCACGCCCGGCATCTTGCCGTACATGCCCGTGGACACCTCGGTGGCTGGCGCGGCGCACAGCGTGCGCGCCAGGCGCGAGGCGCCGAGCCGGGCGAAGTAGCGATCGTCGAGGAGGCCGTCGCTGAGGAAGCCGTTCGAGCCGCCGTAATGGTAGGGCAGGATGGCCTCGGCGCCGTAGCGCGCCGCGATGTCCCGGAAGCGCGCCGTGATGTGGGCGATCGCCTCGTCCCAGGAGATGCGCTCGAAGCTCGCCAGGGCCCCTCGTCCATCGACACCCACGGAGCCCTGAGCTCCCTTCGGGCCCTTGCGGCGCATGGGATAGAGGAGGCGATCCTCGTGATAGAGGCGGCGATCGAACTGCGCCACCTTGTCGCAGATGAAACCCCCCAGGGTCGGATGGCCCTGATCGCGGGCGCCGGCCACGCGGACGACGCGGCCCTCCTGCACCGTGACCTCGAGCGCGCAGGTGTCTGGGCAATCCATCGGGCAGCTGGTGTGGTGAAGGCGGGCATCCGTGATCGACGTCGGCATCGACATGGGGCTCCTCGGCGCTGTCGCCGGACAGGGTTTCCGTGCGGCGCCCATGGTGATCCGGAGAGCGCGTCCGGCGCAAGCCACGAAACGGGCCCCACCGGCCCGCCGTCCGCAGTGAGAACCGGCGCCCCTGCGTTAGAAATCAAATACGAGCTGGCGCGGGTCGCCCCCCGCGTCCCGTCCGGGCTCGCGAGCCGGGGCATCGGGCTCGGTCGCGAGGCCCTGCAGCGACACGCCGAGCAGCCGCACCGGGAGCTTGCCCGCCTTGGTCCGGTCGAGGAGCGCCACCGCCCGCTCCGCGAGCTCCGCCGGGTCGCGCGTGGCCGGCGTGCGCGACTCGCTGCGCGTCACCGTGCTGAAGTCGGCGTAGCGCACCTTGAGCGTCACGGTGCGCGCATAGAGCGAGGCCCGTTCGAGGTGGCGGGCCGTCTCCCGGGCCATCTCAGCCACCAGCTCGCGCATGTGCTCGACATCGACGAGGTCCTTGTCGAACGTGTTCTCGGTGCCGTAGCTCTTGCGCTCGCGGTGCGGCTCCACCTCGCGCTCGTCGATCCCGTGCGCGAGCGACACCAGCATCTCGGCAAAACTCCCCACCGCCTCCCGCAACGCCGTACGATCGGCCGTGCGCACGTCCGTGAGGCGCTCGATCCCCCGCGCCCGCAGCTTGCCCGCCGTCACCGGCCCCACGCCCCACAGCGCATCCACCGGCAGCTGCTCGAGGAAGGCCTCCACGCGATCGGGCGGGATCACCGTCAGCCCATCGGGCTTCTTCCAGCCGCTCGCGATCTTGGCCACGAACTTGTTCGGCGCCACCCCGGCCGAGGCCGTGAGCCCCGTGCGCGCCCGGATCTCGTCCTTGATCCGCCGCGCCACCTCCACCCCGAAGCGCAGCCCCCAGGCGTTCTCCGTCACGTCGAGGTACGCCTCGTCGAGCGAGAGCCCCTCCACGAGCGGCGTGACCTCGCGGAACAGGGTGAACACCTGCTCGCTCACCGCGCGATACTTCTTGATATCGGGCGGCACCACCACGAGTTCGGGACAGAGGCGGAGCGCGCGCGCCATGGGCATGGCGCTCCTCACGCCAAAGACCCGCGCCTCATAGCTCGCCGCCGCCACCACCCCGCGCCGCGTCGCCTCGCCGCCCACCGCCACCGGCCGCCCCCGCAGGCGCGGATCGTCACGCTGCTCCACCGACGCAAAGAAGGCGTCCATGTCGACGTGAAGGATGCGGCGCACCCGGTCCACCCCCGCAGCATACCGCGCGAGGGGCAGACACGATCAACCCGGCGCGCAGGGCCCTCCACCCCGGGCTCGCCGGGGAAGTCGATTGACGAGGCAAACACCTTGAGTGCCCCGCTTCAGCGCGGGCCGAGGCGCAGCGCGATCGGACCGACCTCGCGCTTGCGCGACGTGAGCTCGCAGGCGCGCACACAATCGCCGCAGCTCAAGCAGTGGTTCCGGGCCGGCATCTCGTCGAGCGCCAGGCCGCCGATGCCGCTCCGCAACGCGCCGAGATCGCGCGGATCCAGATCCACCGGGCAGATATGGGCGCAGGCGTCGCAGTCGGTGCACTGGGCGCGGTCGAAGTGGATGCCGAAGCGATGCCCGGTCTGGACCGCCGAGTAATAGAGGCCGATGGGGCACAGCTGCTGGCAGAAGCGCCAGGCGCCGTAGCGGCCGTGGAGGTAGACGACCACCGAGAGGCCGAGGAGGGCCGCGCCGGCCAGGAGCCGCGCCCGCAGGCTGCCGGCCACGAACACCTGCGGGCTCACCCACCAGAGGAACACGGAGGTGGCGAGGAGGACGGCGAAGCCGGTGGCGTGCAAGAGCGCGCCGACGTGGCGGCGGCCGAGGCGGGTGCGCTCGACCAGGCGCGACACATGGCCGACCGGGCAACCCCACCCGCAAAACAGGCGGCCCCAGCCCGCATTGATGAGGAACGTGACGAGGTAGAAGCCGGCGATGGCCATGAGCACGGCGGCCCCCCCGGTGATGGGGTCGGTCGGGCGACCGAGGACGAGGTGCTGGCCGTTCCACAGATCGAAGCGGGCGATGCCGAAGAGCGGGATGGCGAAGAGGATGACCAGGGAGAGCGCCGTGGTGAAGAAGCGCAGGCGTTCGTAGCGGTGGGGGCGCGCCTCCACGGCGCGCAGGAGCTTGGAGCGGTGCAGGTTGGCCATACCCCGGGGGAGAGCAGGATCCATGCCCGCTCAAACCAGCGCCAACAGCGCCCGCTCCGTCAGAGCGCGCGCAATTCTTGCGTGGCCCCGTCACCTCCCCGGCCCGAAAGCGCAGCCGGCGGTGTCTTCGGGAGGGGGGCGAGCGGTCACGCCACGTCGGCGCGCCCCGCGTCGTGCACCCAGCCCAGGCCCGCGGCGCCGAGCCGCTCTGCCAGGGCCCCGCCGCCCTCACGCTCGGCCAGCTCGTGCTCGCCCGCCGTGATGGGGATCGCCCAGAGGGGGTTGATCGGGTCGCCCCCGCGATCGCGCTGACCCGTGAGCCCCGGGGCGGCGCGGCCCGCGCTCGGCGGCGGTTCGGCGAGGAGCAGCACGGCCGGGAAGCGCCCCGGCGCGGCGTCGGCGTCGATGCTCGGGGCGACGACGACATGACCGTCGCCGATCCAGGTCAGCTCGCGCCACGGATAGCGGGCCAGCTCGCCGAGCAGGCGCGGGATCCAGTCGCCCGGCCGGGTGCTGGCCAGCAGCACCTGCGCGCGGTGCCGCGCGAGGAAGTCATCGCGCTCCGCCTCGATGCGCGGCATGGGCTGCGCCGCCATGCCGATGGTGCTGAAGATGAGCGGCGCGTGCTCCCAGCCCGTGCGGAAGCTGGCCACCGCGCGCGGCGGCTCCTCGGGCGGCGTGACCGCCCAGGCCGCCTCGAACGGACCGATGCGCGCTTCGAGGTGCGCGCGGTCCGCCGCCTGGACGTGGGGCCACAGACCGCCATGATTGAGCGCGTCCCAATGGGCGCGCGCCCGCGCCACGCGCACCCCGAGGGGGTTGGGCAGCACCAGCTCCCAGGCATAGGGACCGCGTCCGCGCGCCTCCACGGCATAGCCGCGGAACTCGCCGATCCCGCCCCAGGACGGCAGCACCGCCTCGAGCTCCCCATCGATGAACAGCGCCGCGCCGTCGCCCTCCTCGAACCACAGCACCTCCAGCACCTGGCCGCGTTCGAGGGGCCGACCGTCGGCGTGGCGCGTGTGCCGTCGCGGCTGGAGACCGCGCTCGCCCGGCGCCGGCGCCACCGCCCGCCCGATCTCGGGCGCCGGACCGTTGTTGCGCACCCAGACCGAGCCGAACGCCGCCTGGCCGCCGCTCGGGCCGAGGTGGAAGTAGACGGTCTCGCCGTCGTCATCGAGCCAGGCGCGCAGCGAGCCCCAGGGGTTGATGGAAACGATGCGCGTCTGATCCGCCGGGTCCCTGCTGTCCATGTCGTGCCCTGCTGGTGTGGGCGGGGCGCATCCCCCGAGCCATGGAGTACATCAACCCGCCTCATCGAGATCAAGAAAAGGAACACGGAGGGCCTCGCGCCATGCGCCGGACGCCCCGGACAGCGGAGGGCCGCACCGTCGCGCCGCACCGTCCGCGCCGCACCGTCGCCCCGCACCGTCGCCTCGTGGCGCGGCACGCAGCGCGCATGGCTTAGAGGCCATCAGCAATGAACGCGGCGCGCGGGGCGTGGAGACCGCCCGCCGGCCGAGCCGGTCGCAGCGCCGCCAGCCCGAGGAGGACACATGCGTATCGCCTGTCTCATGGCATCCGACTTCGAGGACTCCGAGTTCCGCGTCCCCTACGATCGTTTCCGCGCCGCCGGGCACGAGGTGATGATCATCGGCCTCAAGTCCGGGCAGACCCTGCGGGGCAAGCACGGGCGCGAGAGCATCCCCACCGACCAGGGCATCGACGACGTCAGCCCCGAAGACTTCGACGCCCTCTTCATCCCCGGCGGCTACTCGCCCGACCAGCTGCGCGCCGATCGGCGCATGGTCGGCTTCGTGCGCGCCTTCCAGGACCGGCCCATCTTCGCGATCTGCCACGGGCCGCAGCTGCTCATCACCGCCGGCCTGGTGAAGGACCGCAGCCTGACCGCCTGGCAAACGGTGCAAGGGGATCTGCGCCACGCCGGCGCCCAGGTCGAGGATCGCGAGGTCGTGGTGGACGACAACCTCGTGACCAGCCGCAAGCCCGACGACCTCGACGCATTCGTGCGCGAGTCGCTGCGCGTGCTCGGCGACCGGCGCGAGCAGCCCTCGCCGCCCGCGGCCTGACCTCGTATCTGGGGGGATGTGCGCTACGCGGGGAGCTGGGCGTATTCCTTGAGGAGTCGCGTGCAGGCCTCGCCGCACGCCTTGCAGGGCGCGTGCATGTCCTGGTGCTTCTTGCACTCGGCCTCGCAGTCGCGCGCCACGTCGCTCGCCAGGCGGGCCATGGCCTTGGCGTTCTTGGAGCCGGCGCCGCCCAGGGTGGTGAGGGCGCGGCAGGTGGCGAGCATGTCGCGCACGGCCGCGGCGCACGCGGCGAGCGAGGTATCGCCGGTCGAGAGGAGCTGGATGCAGTGATCCAGGCAAGCCTCGCCCTTGGGCAGGCACTCGGCGGCGGCGGCGGCGATCCCCGCATAGGGGTTGTCGCCGTGGTGATGCGGGGCGGCCTTGGACTTGTTGTCCTGTCCCGGAGCGGCGTGCGCGGCGGCGGCCAGGGCCACGGCGCCCGCGCCGATCAAGAGTTCTCTTCGGTTCATCGCTTCCTCCCTTCCGCGGGGATGTAACAGCAGTTGCCGCGCAGGGTAGCACGCCTCGCGCGTCTGGGGCGGGTGCTGGTGCGCGGGCCTGGCATCGGGCTGAAGCCCCGGACCCGGCTCCGGCACGGGCTCTGGCGCCAGGGCGGGGAGTCGTTATAGTGGCTGCGCCCGATGGGCCTGGGCCCCCTGAAAGGGGGCCTGGCGTCTTAGGAGTCTGAGGCGTCTGAAGAGACTGAGAGAACGAAAGGAGCGCGCGATGAAGATGAAGACGATGCTGGCGGTGGTGGCGGCGCTGTGGGCGCTGGGCGAGGCGGCCTCGCAGGCGCAGGAGAAGAAACCGCTGAGTCCGCCGGCCAAGGCGGAGGCGACGGTGGGGGGGAAGAAGATCACGATCAATTACAGCGCTCCCTCGATGCGCGGGCGCAAGATCATGGGGGGGCTGGTGCCGCTCGGAGAGGTCTGGCGGACGGGGGCCAACGCGGCGACCACGATGACGACCGAGGGGGCGCTGGTCATCGGGAACCTCAACGTGCCGGCGGGGACCTATACGCTGTTCACGATCCCCGGGGAGAAGGAGTGGACCCTCATCATCAACAAGCAGACGGGGCAATGGGGGACGGACTATGACAAGGGGCAGGATCTCGGGCGCGTGCCGATGAAGGTGCGGAAGCTCGACAAGCCGGTCGAGACGTTCGCCATTGCGGTGGTCCCCGGGAAGGGGAAGGACGGGACCCTCACCATGACCTGGGAGAATACCGAGGCGAGCGTCTCGGTGGCGGCGAAGTAAGTCGGTGTTCGCGGCATGAGCCCCCATGCCGCAGATGGGTACGACCGGGGGCTGGGCCCCCTGGCCCCCCTGCGAGAGGGAACCTACGGTTGCCCTCTCGCGCTCTCCCTCCCTCGGATAGATGTTGTAGAGGCGCCTGGGTCCTCGCCGCCCTGTGCCGGCATTGGGGATGACTCATCCTGGCAATCGCGGCTGCGGAGGGCGCTCACTCTGCCCTGAGGTGACGCCTGCAGGCGCTGAGGTAACACCAACAGGCGCTGTGCTAACGCTCTTCACCAAGCCCAAGCTGCTGGTGATCGACGAGCTTGGGTAGCCGGGCCGCAGCCAGCCCTCGGTGGTGAAGATCGCGGCGAAGAGTACGGGACCCATGAAGCCTGCCAGGGCCTCGACGCGCCGTGTGTCCATGGGGTCGACCTCCTCTCGGCAGAGCTGTTGCGAGCCGCGGTGCGTTCGTCCTACGCTGGGCTCTCCGGCCGCTCCTATACCGCCGCCCCCGCGAGCGCAATCCCGAACCGTCGAGGAGAGCCATGCCGCGCACGCCCCTCTTCCGTACCCTCGTCCATCACCTCCGCGAGCACCGGCTCGCAGCCCGGGAGGGCGTCCCGGTGGACGCCATCCGCGAGCGTTTGCACGAGGCGCGCGCCCAGGCGGCGCGGTCGGGCCTCTCGCGGCGGCGCTTCCTCGCGGGCGCCGCGGGCGTGGTCGGCGGCGTGGCGCTCGCGCAGTGCGGCGGGGGGAGCCGGCAGCCGCGCATCGCCATCGTGGGCGCGGGCGTCGCGGGGCTCACGACGGCGCTCCGGCTCGCCGACGCGGGGGTCGCCGCGACCGTCTACGAGGCGAGCGGCCGGGTCGGTGGGCGGATGTTCTCGAACACGAGCTACTTCGACGAGGGGTAGGTCTTCGAGTGGTGCGGCGAGCTCATCGACACGCCGCACGTCACGATCCAGCGGCTGGCGGCGCGCTTCGGCCTCGTGTTCGACGATCTCCGCGCGGCGCAGCCGGCCGCGTCCGAGGAGACCTATTACTTCTTCTCCCAGTACTACCCGCGGGCGCAGGCGGCCCAGGACGTCCTCGCCCTCGAGCAGGTCATCGAGGCGGATCTCGACGCGGCCGCCTATCCGACGACCTACGCGCAGAGCACGCCCGCGGGACGCGCGCTCGACAACATGACGGTCTATGACTGGATCGAGGCGCGGGTGCCCGGGGGGCACGCCTCGCCGCTCGGGGCGCTCCTCGACACGGCGTACTTCATCGAGCTCAACGCCTCGACGTGCGAGCAGAGCGCGCTCAACATCCTCTACCTGCTCGGCAGCCAGGAGGACTGGGCGAACTTCGAGACCTTCGGCCTGTCGGACGAGCGCTACCACATCCGCGGCGGCAACCAGCAGATCCCGCTCGCCATCGCCAACGCCCTCGGCCCCGAGGTGGTGCGGACGGGCATGGCCCTGGAGTCCATCGTCAGGACCCCGGCCGGGGCCTACCAGCTCGGCTTCCGGCGCGCGGGCGCATCGATCACGGTCACGGCGGACATCGTGCTCCTCACGCTGCCCTTCGCGGTGCTGCGCGGGCTCGATTACGCGCGCGCCGGCTTCGACGACCTCAAGCACCGCGCCATCCAGGAGCTCGGCCGCGGGCGGCAGAGCAAGCAGCACCTCCAGTTCGTGCGGCGGGTGTGGAACGAGCAGGGCGACAAGCCCGACGCGGGGACGGGCACGAGCTACGCGGACACCGGCTACCAGGCGTCGTGGGAGACGTCGCGCGGGCAGGCCGGGATGGCGGGAATCCTGGTCGGCTACGCGGGGGGAGCGTACGCCGACAACATGAGCACCCAGGTCGCGTTCTCGACCTCGACCTCGGCCACGGTGCAGGAAGACGCGCGGCGCTTCCTGCAGCAGGCCGAGCCGGTGTTCCCGGGGCTCACCGCGGCCTGGAACGGCAAGAGCACGCAGGGGCTGCCGCACCTCGATCCGAACTTCGGGTGTTCCTACTCGTTTTGGAAGGTCGGCCAGTACCAGACCATCGCCGGCTACGAGGCCGTGCGGCAGGGGAACGTCTTCTTCGCGGGCGAGCACACGTCGTACGACTTCCAGGGGTTCATGGAGGGGGGCGCGTCGTCGGGGGAGCGGGCGGCGATGGAGATCCTCGCGCAGCTCGGGCGCGTCGAGGGGCTGGGCTGAACCGTTCGTCTACAGAGCCACTTGCCAGCGCGCCCACAGCTCGCGGATGCGGGCGTGCTCGGGGGCCTCGCGCAGGAATCGCTCCCGCCGCGTCGCGTCCTCGATCTGCGCGGCCCGGCGTTCGATGTGCTGGACTGCCTGGGCCAGCGCGGCGCGCGCCTCCTCGGCCGCTCCCTGCGCATGGCGCACCTCGGCCACCACGAGATAGAGCCGGACGTCGAGGATGCAGCGCCCGCCGAGGGCCTGTAGCCGCTCGTATCCTTCCTCGACCACCGCGCGCGCCTCCGCCAGCCGCCCCTGCTCGAGCAGCGCCCGGCCGAGCAGGCCGCAGGCCAGGATCCGCCCCTCGGGGACGTCGGCCGTCGCCGCCAGCGCCCATCGCGCCACCTGCTCCGCCCCCGCCTGCTGGCCCTGCCTGAGGCGCGCCTGGGCGACCGCCGCGTGCGCCAGACCGGACAGGATGTTGGGCGGCAGCATCCCGAGGATCTCCAGGGCCAGCTTCTCTGCCTGCGGCAGCTGCTCCGGCGTCCCCACCTCGGCCATCACGAACGCGAGGTAGAGCTGCATCACCATCCGGAGCGCCGGCTCCTGGAGCCGCTCGAGCGTGGCGACGCTCTCTTCGGGGCCCGCCAGCGCCGCCCGCTCTCCGAGGAACAAGTGGAGGAGCCCTTCGAACCCGCGCGTCGAGGCCACGAAGCGCTGCTCCCCGGCGGCGACAAAGAGGGCCATGGCGTCTTGCTCCGCGCTCCAGGACGGCTCCGGATCCCCGGTGAAGAGGAGGCGCGACATGGCGTCGGCGATCCGCAGCTGACCCAGGGACCGGCTCTCGCGGCGCCCCCCCGGGTCGCAGATCTCTTCGGCGCGCCGGAGCAGCGAGGCCGTCTCCTCGCGCATCCCGGCCAGGCTCACCTGCACGAGGCCCGCGACCAGGGCCTCGAGCGCCACGTGCTCGGTCCCGGGTCGGGCCGGCGCCGCCTCGAGCGCGCGGACCAGCTCGAGCAGGGCGGCGCGCTGGCCGAACGTCCCGTTCACCGCGATCTCGGTGCCGAGCGCCCGGTACCAATCGAGCGCCCCCGGGGGCAGGAGCCTGAGCGCCTCCTGCCCCGCGGCGTGGGACGCGAAGACGTTCGAGTTCCACAGGTGGGCCCAGGCTTCGGTGGCGCGCAGCGCGCCGAGCATCTCGCCCTGGGCGCCGCACGCCACGCCCCGCTCGACCGCGCGCAGCGCGCCCTGGATGTCGCTCTCCGCGAGCGTCTCGGCGGCGATTCGCATCCAGTAGCGGGCCGCGCGCTCGCCCTCGCCGCCGCGCTCGAAGTGCTGCGCCAGCAGCGTGCCGTCCCGTTCGCCCATCCGTTCGAGGTACGCCCCGGCCCGGGCGTGTCCGAGCCGCCGGTCCTCCTCGGTCAGCAGGCTGTACGCCGCGTCCCGCATGAGGACGTGGCGAAAGGCATACTCCGTCTCCCCGGCATAGCGGCTCCGGGCGTGGCGCACGATCGTCTCCGCGGCGATGAGGATCTCGAGCCAGCGGGCGATGTCCCGTGGTGCCCGATCGTGGCGCCCGGCCGTGCCGAGGAGCTCGACCAGGCCGCCGTGCCAGAAGGTCTCGCCGAGGATGCTGGCCGCACCGAGCAGCCGCCGCACCCCGGGCTCGAGCCGCAAGAAGCGCGCCTGCAGCATGGCCAAGAGCGTCGCCGGCAGCTCCGCCACCCCCTCGGCCACCGCCCGGATCAGCTCCTCGAGGAACAGCGCGTTGCCGTTCGCCTGCTCGATGAGGCGGCTCACCACCGCCGGCGTGGCCCGCTCGCCGAGCGCCTGTTTGATGAGGAGCTCGCTCGCCCGGCGGCCGATCCCGGAGAGCCGGAGCTCCTGCAGCCGGTGGCTCTCCCACAGACGCGGGAACAGCTCCTTCATCTCGGGGCGACCGAGCGCCAGCACGAGCAGAGGCCGCTCCTTGAGCTCGCGTAGCGCCGCGTCCACCAGCTGCACCGTGACCGCGTCGCCCCAGTGCAGGTCCTCGAGGATGAGGAGCACCGGGTGCGCGTCACACTCGGCGCGCAGGAGGGCGACGAACGCGGCCGTGATCCGCTCGCTCATGAGGCGCGGCTCCTGGCGCGCCGCCCGCAGCTCCGGGTGGCCCTCGTCGGGAAAGTCGAGGCCGCACAGCTCGCCGAGGAACTCCACCACCCGCTGCCGCTCGGTCTCGCCGAGGTGGCGGCCGATCCGCGCGGAGAACGAGCGCCGTCGCTCCGCAGGGGCGACCGGCTCGGGCTCGGAGACGCCGGCGGGTCCCTCGCACAGCCGCAGGAGCACCTCGGCGAGGAGCCCGCCGCCGGTCGACGCGCGCATGGGATCGCCGGTGCCGAGCCAGATCTCCCACGCCTGGCCTCCGTCCGCCTCCGCCCGCGCGAGCTGCCGGCGCACGAACTCGTGGCGTAGCCGCGACTTGCCCGTGCCCGACGGCGCCAGCACCAGCACCACCTGCGCGGTCATGTCCTCGGCGCATCGCTCGAGCAGCGAATCGAGCAGCTGCAGCTCCTGCTCCCGGCCCACGCACGGCAGGGCGCGCCCGAGGAGGGGGCGGACCTCGTCCTCGCCGCCCCGCTCCTGCTCGAGCACGAACCGCCCCGCCTCCACGCGGCGCACGTGATAGCGCGTGTCGAGGAGTCCAGCGGTGAGCTCGTCGAGCCACGGCAGGGGCGGCTCCTGGCCTCCCGTCGCCGCATGGGCGAGCAGCTCCTCGGCCTGCTCCATCGCCCCCGCGAGCCGCGGCTCGGCCGGACCTTGCCCCCCAGGTCCCGTGACCAGCGCCATCGCCCAGCCGGGCAGCGCCTGCGCCAGCTTGCGCGCGGCGCGCGCCGCCTGCACCGCGAGGTCCGTCGCCGTCCGGCCGAGCGTCTCGGACCCGGCATGCGCGAGCGTCGCCGTGATCGTGCCGTCCCAGCGCTGATCCACCGTGGCCTGATAGGGCGTGAGGAGATGCTGGAGCGCCTCCAGATCCGGTGGTGCGTCCCGCGCCGCGTCGTCCTCGTTCCCCGGTTCGCGCGCGGCTCGCGCCACGATCGTACACACGAGCCGCCGCCCCGTCCCCAGGGTCGCGACCGGGGCCGGGGCGGGCACGGTCTCGAGCTCCTCCTGCGAGACCGGCAGCGCCGCCAACGCGTCCGCGAGCGCGCGCCCGTCCTGCATCCGCGCACCCGGCTGCTTGGCCAGCATCCGCGCCAGCAACTCCTCGAGCGCCTCCGGCAGCTCGGGCCGCAGCTGGCGGAGCCGCGGCGCCTCCTCGTACAGGATCCGCATGAGGGCCGCGCTCACCGAGGTGCCCCCCGCGGCCGCCAAGGGCGGCGTCCCCGTCAGACACTCGTACAGCACGCAACCGAGCGCATAGACGTCCACGCTCGGCCCGAGCG
This sequence comes from Polyangia bacterium, assembly GCA_036263495.1. Classification (GTDB taxonomy): domain Bacteria; phylum Myxococcota_A; class Polyangia; order Palsa-1104; family SHYY01; genus DATAGU01. Next base: position 26,585 of record DATAGU010000367.1, read on the forward strand.
CCCCTTCCCCGCGCACCTGCTCCGGCGCGAGGTAGTGCATCGTGTCGATGAGCACCCCCGACCCCGTCACCGTGCGCAGCGCCAGGTTGCGGCGCGGCACCGCGAAGTCGAGCAGCACCACCTGCTCGATCCGGCCGTCACACAGAAACAGCTTGCTCGGCTTCACCTCGCGATGGGTCGCGCCGTGGCCGTGCAGGAAGGCCAGGGTCTCGGCCACCCGCCGCGCCAGCAAGAGGCTCTCGGCCACGCTGAGTCGCTGCCGCGCCTGACGCGCCGGCAGGCTCTCGCCCGAGAGCCACTCCGTCACGAGGAACTGCTTGCCCACGGCCATCTGGCCATGCGCCACATAGGCCGGGAGGCCGGGATGGCCGAACTCGGCGAGGATCCCCACCTCCTGGGCGAAGCGTTCGCGCTGCGGCCCGGCCGGCGCCGGCGCGAAGATCTTGATCGCCACCGGGCGACCCGTCTGCCGGTCGCGAGCCTGGAACATCGTCGTCGCCCCGGACGCGCGCGCGAGCCGCTCCAGCTCGAATCGATCGGCGATCACGACGCCGGGCTTCGTCATGATGGTCATCATTACACAGCCGCCCCCAGATCCGAGCGCCTTGTGAACGCTTGTCCGCGTCGAGCCGCGGCCCCCGCCCCTCGATACTCTGGCCGGCCGGTGCCTTGGAGCCCTGCATCGAGTACGCTCTCTCCAGCGCAGCACGATCACGAGAACGGCACGAGGCCGGAAGAGACCGGAAAGAGGACGCGATGCGGACGCTCCTGTTCGTCAACAACTGGGTCGGCAGCCAGGTCGTGGCCTGGCTCCGGGAGCGCGGCGAGCCCCCCGTCGCCCTGGTCATGCACCCCGAGGGCCGGCGCAAATACGGCCCCGAGATCCTCGCCGCCGCGGCCCTGCCCCCGGAGCGCATCTTCGACGGCTCGCACCTCGACGCCCCCGAGACCCTGGCCGCGCTCCGCGCGCTCGAGCCCGACATCGGCGTGTCCACCTACTTCGGCTACATCCTGCGGCGCCCCATCCTGTCCCTGCCGCGGGCCGGGTGCGTCAACCTCCACCCCGCCTACCTCCCCTACCAGCGCGGCGCCAACCCCAACGTGTGGAGCCTCCTCGAAGAGGGCACCCCCGCGGGCGCCACGCTCCATTACATGGACGAAGGCATCGACACCGGCGACATCATCCACCAGCGCGAGCTCGTGGTGGCGCCCACCGACACCGGGGCCACGCTCTACCGCCGGCTCGAGCTCCTGGCCGTGGAGGTCTTCCAGGAGGCCTGGCCCCTCCTCGTCGCCGGCACCGCGCCCCGCCGCCCGCAGGACCGCGCCGCCGGCTGCACCCACCGCATGCGCGACCTCGCTCCGCTCGACGAGATCGACCTCGACCGCAGCTACCGCGCCCGCGACCTCATCAACCTCCTCCGCGCGCGCACCTTCCCCCCCTACCGCGGCGCCTACTTCCGCGCCGGCCAGAAGAAGGTCTACATTCGCATCGAGTTATGGGAGGAGGAGGACGGCGCATGAGCCCGCATCACGGAGAGCCCCTCGTGCACATCCAGGGACGACCCATCGGCCCCGGCCACCCCACGTACATCGTGGCCGAGCTGTCGGCCAACCATCACCACGACTTCCAGAAGGCGGCGGAGCTCGTGCACGCGGCCAAGGCCGCCGGCGCCGACGCCGTCAAGCTCCAGACCTACACCGCCGACACCCTGACCATCGACTGCGACAACCCCCACTTCCGCATCTCCGGCACGCTGTGGGAAGGCCGCACCCTCCACGACCTCTACGGCGAGGCCTACACCCCGTGGGAGTGGCACCCCGAGCTGCAGCAGATCGCCTATCGCCTCGGCCTCCACTGCTTCTCCACCCCCTTTGACGAGACCGCCGTGGACTTCTGCGAGTCGCTCGGCATGCCGGCGCACAAGATCGCCTCGTTCGAGAGCATCGATCTGCCGCTCCTGCGCAAGGTGGCCCGCACCGGCAAGCCCATCATCATGTCCACCGGCATGGCCTCGCTCGCCGAGATCGACGAGGCCGTGCGCACCCTGCGCGAGGCCGGCGCCCGCGAGATCGCGCTCCTCAAGTGCACGAGCGCCTATCCCGCCGACCCCGCCGACATGCACCTCCGCACCATCCCGCACCTCGGCGAGGCCTTCGGCGTGGTGCCCGGCCTGTCCGATCACACCCTCGGCCCGGCCGTGCCCGTGGCCGCGGTGGCGCTCGGCGCCTGCATCATCGAGAAACACTTCACCCTGTCGCGCGACGTCCCGGGACCGGACAGCGCCTTCTCGCTCGAGCCCGCCGAGTTCAAGGCCATGGTCGAGTCCGTGCGCACCGTGGAGAAGGCGCTCGGCCAGGTGCACTACGGCGTCTCCGAGAAGGAGGCCGCGAGCCGCATCTTCCGCCGGTCCCTGTTCGTGGTCGAGCCCATCCGCGCGGGCGAGGCGTTCACCGCCAGGAACGTGCGCTCGATCCGCCCCGGCTACGGCCTCCACACCCGCCACCTCGACGAGGTCCTCGGCCGCCAGGCCGCGCGTGACATCCCGCGCGGCACGCCGCTGTCCTGGGACCTCGTGGCCGGCAAATAGACAAGGAAACAGGAGCCCCGATGATCGTCATTGTCGACTACGGCATGGGCAACCTGCGCTCGGTGCTGAACGCGCTCGAGGCCCTCGGCGCCGAGGCCCAGATCTCGTCCGCCCCCGACGCGCTGGCCGCGGCCGAGCGCATCGTCCTCCCGGGCGTGGGCGCCTTTGGCGAGGCCATGCACCGGCTCCGCGAGCGCGGCCTCGTCGAGCCGCTCACGCGCGAGGTGAACCAGGGCAAGCCCATCCTCGGCCTCTGCCTCGGCATGCAGTTACTCGCCGAGCGCGGCCTCGAACACGGCGAGCACGCCGGGCTCGGCTGGATCGCCGGCGAAGTGCGGCGCCTCGAACCGCCGGATCCGGCGCTGCGCGTGCCGCACATCGGCTGGAACGAAGTGACGCCCAAGGGGTCGAGCCGCCTGCTCGCCGGCATCCCGGCCGGGTCCACCTTCTACTTCGTCCACAGCTACCACCTCCTGCCCAAAGAGGAGAGCTGCGTCACCGGCACCTGCGACTATGGCGGCTCCATCGTCGCCGTGGTCGAGCAGGGGCACGTGATGGGCACGCAGTTCCACCCCGAGAAGAGCCAGAAGGCCGGGCTCGAGCTCCTGCGCAACTTCCTCGCCCTGTAGTACGCAAACACCGGGGGTGTTCGGCTACGTCTTCCCGAGGAGCTCAAGCACCCGGGCGTGATCCCGCACGCCCGAGCGGTAGCGCTCGCGTCCGGGGCCGTCGGGGATCTGGGCCGCGCGCCGCTCGATCCGTCGCGCCGCCTCCGCGAGTGCCTCGCGAGCCGCCTCCTCTTGGCCGAGCGCGCGGCGGGCCTCGGCCGCGGCCAGGAGGAGCCTCACGTCCATGAAGCCCGCGCCCCCGAGGTGCGCGAGCGTCTGGAGCCCGGCGTCCGCGGCCTCGTGGGCCTCGCCCACCCGCCCGAGGGCGAGGAGGGCGCGGCTCCGCAGGCCCGCCGCGAGGAGCCCCCCGGTGGGCAGGAGCGCGGCCATGGCGCAGGCGTTCCGTGTCGCTTCTTCGGCCGCCGCGAGGTCGCCCCGCTCGCTGAGCACGATCGCGCGGGCCGAGGACGCGAGGACGCCCCAGAACGGCGTCGGATACCGGGCCAGCACCTGATCGGCGAGCGCCAGCGCCTCCTCGCGGTGCGGCCCGCCCATCTCCGCCAGGACCAGGGCCAGCTGCCCCTGCAGGGCGCCGGCCAGCGCCGCTTCGCCGAGCGCCGCCACGGCCGCCACCGCGGCGCGACACAGGGCGAGCCCTTGCTCATCGCCGAGCAGGCACCGCATCCAGCCCACGTACCCCTGCATCGCCCCCACGTAGCGCCGATCCTCCGCCGCGGCATAGAGCCTCATGGACTCGTCCGCCGCCTGCAGCGCCGGCCACGGGTCCCCCTCGAACAGGAAGCGAAACCAGAAGGTCGTCGAGGCCAGCATCCCTCGCTTGCGCACCTCGCTCGCCTCGAGCGTCTCGCAGATCTCCGCCATGCGCCCGAGCAGGCGCGACGAGACGTCCCGCAGGCCCATGAGGAGGAGCTGCAGACCCGCCATCCCCGACGCATCGGCGAAGACGTTCGTGGACCCTGGCTGGAGCAAGGCCTCGGCGAAGGCGCGGACCTGCTCCGGGACGGCCGCGGGCTCGAACAGGGGGCCGAGCACGATCACCGACATGGTCGCGTGGTGCCAGTCCACGCTCCCCGGCGGGAGGAGCGTCTGGCCCTCCTTGCCCGCCTCGTAGGAGCGCTGGAAGTTCCAGCTCCAGTGCTGCGCCTGGGCCTCGGCCGCGCGTAGCCGGCCGAGCACCTCTCCCGTGGCCCCGCAGGCCACCCCGCGCTCGACGCAGGCGATGGCGCCCGCCACGTCGCTCGCCCGCACCGCCTGCGCCGCGGCCTCGGCGAAGTAGCCCGCCGCCCTCTCGCCCTCACCCCCGAGCCGGTAATGCTCGGCCAGCACCACGAGGTCCCGCTCGCCCATCCGTTCGAGGCAGGCGCCGACCCGCCGGTGCCCCGCGCGCCGATCCTCTTCGGACAGGAGCCCGTAGGCGGCGTCCCGCACGAGCGCGTGGCGGAAGGCATACTGCGTCTCCCCGGCGAGCCGGCTCGTCCTCTGGCGCACGATCATCTCGGCCTCGACGAGCGTCCGCAGCCATCGGTCGAGCTTGGTCTCAGCCTCTCCCCGCGACCCGAGCAGCTCCCCCAGCGCCCCCTTCCAGAAGGTCTCGCCCATCAGGCTGGCCATCTCGAGCAGCCGCCGCCCCTCGGGCGCGAGCCGCGCGAGGCGTGCCTGGAGCATGACCAGCACCGTCTCCGGGTGGCGCTCTCCCGTGCCCTCCGCCGTTCCCCGGATGAGCTCTTCCAGGAACAGCGCGTTGCCATCCGCCTGCTGGACGATCCGGTCCACGGTCTCGGCCGCGGCGCCCTCGCCGAGCATCTCGCGCACGAGCCGCTCGCACGCGCGCCGGCCGAGCCCCGAGAGCCGGAGCTCCTGCACCGGGTGCTCCGCCCACAGCCGAGGATACACCTCCTTGATCTCGGGGCGCGCCAGGGCCAACACCATGAAGCGCTCCTCGGCCAGCTCGCGCAGCGTCACGTCCACCAGCCGCACCGTCGCCGCGTCGCCCCAGTGCAGGTCCTCGAGCACCAGCAGCACCGGGCGGACCCGGCACTCCGAGCGCAGGAACTTCACCCAGGCCGCCGTGACTTGATCGTTCATGAGGCGCGGCTCCTGCCGCGCGGCGCGCAGCTGCGGGCTCTCCCCCTCGCCGAGCGGCACGCCGCACATCTCGCCGAGGAACTCCACGACCCGCTGCTGCTCCTCCTTCTCGACGTTCCGTTCCACGCGCGCCGCGAACGAGCGCCGCCGCTGCTCCTCTTCTTCCACCTCGCCGAGGCCGCAGGCGTCGCGGACGGCCTGCCCGAGGAGGCCGTAGGCCGCGCCCGCGCGCAGCGGATCGCCGCGCCCGATGAGGACCTCCACGCCCTCGGCCCGTTCCTCCGCCCGCCGCAGGAACTCCTGCCGCAGCCGCGACTTGCCCATCCCCGGGGGCGCGATCACGAGCACGCCCCGCGCCACGGACTCGTCGATCGTGACGCCGAGCTGGTTATCGAGCGTCCCGAGCTCGATGTCCCGGCCCACATAGGGAGTCTGCCGGCCGAGGAGGAGCCGCCGCTCTTCGGCCCCGGTCCGCTCCCGCTCGAGGATCAGCCCCTCGGCCACGCGCCGCACGTGGAAGCGCGGATCGAGGAGCCCGGCCGTGAGCTCGTCGAGCCACACCGGCGGCCGCCCTGCCGGGCCGGGGCTCTCCAGCGCCTGCACCTTGCGCAGGAGCGCCATCGCGTGCTCGAGCCCCTCGCCGAGGGGCTGCGCGCCCGGCGCGAGGCCCTGCCCCGTCGTCACGACCACCGACGCGTCTCTCTGGCCGTCTCCCAGGCGCTGGCGCACGAGGAGCGCGAGCCGGGCCGCCTGCACGGCCTGGTCCGTCGCAGTCCCCCGCGATCCCGGCGAGGTCACCATCACCGCCCCCTCCGCGAGTGGCTCCGCGCGCGCCCCGAGCGGGGCGAGCCATGGCTCGAGCGCGGCCAGGAGCGCGTCGCTCCCGCCGGGGGTCTCTGTCAGGGAGCCGGCCGGGCGCGGCAGGACCAGGACCGCGCACAGGAGACGCCGCTCGGACTCCCCGAGGGCGCCTTGCGCCAAGGGCGCGGGGACCATCGCCTGCTGCTCCGGCGACAGCTCCAACCGGGCCAACACCGCCGCGAGCTCGCTCCCGTTGGCCAGTCGCGCCGTGGGCTGCCGGGCCATCATCCGGGTCAGGAGCGCCTCCAGGGACTCGGGCAGATCCTCCCGCACCTGCCGGAGCCGCAGCACCTCGCGATAGAGGAGCTGCGTCAGCCCCTCCGCCTCCCGCGGCTCGACCAGGGGCGGTCTTCCAGTCAGGCATTCGAACAGGACGCAGCCGAGCGCATAGATGTCCGCGCTCGCGCCGCGCTGCTCCTCGCCCTGCGCCAGCTCCGGCGCCAGGTAGCGGAGCGTGGCCAGGATCTCCCCGCTGCCCGAGAACGTGTGCGAGTCCAGGCTGAGCGACGTGATGCCGTACCCGAGCAGCACCGCCTGCTCCGCGCGTCCCTCGTGCAAGAGCAGCTTGCTCGGCCGCAGCTCTCCGTGTACGACGCCGCGCCCGTGCGCCCCGGACAGCGCCTGCGCCACCCGACGTACCAGCGCCAGGCTCTCGCCTACGGTCATGGGTTGCCGCGACAGTCGATGCGCCAGATCCTCCCCCTCCAGCCATTCCGTGGCCAGGAAGGCCTGTCCCGCCGGCGTCTGGCCGTGGGCCACGTGGCTCGCGATCGCCTCGTGCCGCAGGGACCGCAACGTCTCGGCCTGGCGCAGGAACCGCTCCACGTCCCGTGACCGTGTCTCGCGATGCAAGAGCTTGAGCGCCACCCGCCGCCCCGTCTCCGCGTCCTGGGCTCGGAAGACCCGGCTCCCTCCGCCTTGCCGCACCAGGTGCTCGAGCTCGAACCGTCCCCCGATCACCTGACCCGGCTTCATCGATAGGTCCATCGCGCGCTCACGTCTCCTCTCGCAGCTTCCTCGGAATATCTTGCCTGGTTCCACGAGGCGCCCGTCGGGATTTTTCACGACGCGCCAGCGCCGGCAGGACCGAGCGGCCCCGGCTTTCAGGGACGATTCGGCCTGTCACCACGGCGTTTTCGCGCGACACCATGACGATTCCGCGTGTCACCACGGCGTCTTCGCATGACACCAGGGCGTCTCCGCGTGTCGCCATGCCGCTTTGGCGTGTCACCATGCCGCTTTGGCGTGTCACCATGCCGCTCTGGCGTGTCACCATGCCGCTCTGGCGTGTCACCACGGGTGTTTTCGCTGTCACCACGGCGTTTCCGCGTGCAACCACGGCACTTCCGCGTGCAACCATGACGTTTTTGCGCGCAACCATGACGATTCGGCGCGCAACCATGACGATTCGGCGCGCAACCATGACGATTCGGCGTGCCACCATGACGATTCGGCGTACAACCATGACGATTCGGCGTGCAACCATGACGATTCGGCGCGCCACCAGGCGGTAGAGCGATGCCAGCGCCGACTGCGATAAGCCGCCGAGCGCATCTCCGTCTCCTCGCACTTGAAGTGACCGCCCGCGAGCAAGGCCCGCGCGAGCGGACGGCGCACCGCGGGATCGGCAGGCATGGACTGCAACTTGGCCTCGTAGTTGGCCCCAGTCGGGGCGAGGTCATGCAAGCGGGCGAGCGCCTCGGCCTACGACACTCCCATCCCCCTCTACCAGCCGGATCACCAGCGCCTCATCGGGTGATGGGCGCCCCCTTGCCAACCATCCAATAGACGGTCTCAACAACGCCGAGTTTCCCCTCATTGCCGGGGCGCGGTTACTTACAGAGGGCGCCACGCGCCGCTGCCGCTATGTCTACTTGAGCGCGTCGTATCTCCGGCCATAGCGCTCGCGATGCTCCTGGTCGACGTGCTGGTAGTACTGAGCAAAGGATAGGTTCCGCATGGCCCCGTAGACACAGCCCCCCTGGGCCCACTTGAGCCCGAGCTCGACGGCGGCATCGTAGGTGCGGATGACATTGGTCACCCCGGCGAACTCGAGGTGCTCGACGGCCTCGATGTAGGCATCGCGACCCATCCTGTTCACGGATTGATCGAGGTCGTTAAAGATGGAACGGTTCTGGTGATTGGACAGCTCCATGACCAGTTGCTGGGTCGCATCGGACTCGGTCTGCGCGGAGTTGATGAAGACGACCCTCTGCGTGGAGTCGTAGAGGCCCGGGCCCTCGTAGACGACGATCGCCTCGAGATCCTTGGTGATGTAGTTGACCCACTTCTGGCCGACCGTCGCCTCGAGGTTGTCGAGCAAGGTTTCCTTGTCCCAGCCCTTGCCCTTGCCCCCTTTCTTCGCCACCTGGCTCCGCTGCGCCATCCCCCCGGTGGGACCTCCGTGCGACATCGGTAGGCGGTCGGAGGGGCGCGGAGCCGCGGTCGCGGGATGCGGGGCGCGGGCCGGGCCGGCCTTCTTGGGCTGCGCCGCGGCGCCGCGCGGGAGCGTGGCGGGATGAGCGCCGCGGGCGCCACCGGCCTTCTCGGGCTGCGCGGCGCCGCCGCGGGCGACGGTGGCCGGGTGCGGGGCGGGCGCCTTGGGGGTCTTCCGTTGCGCGGCGGTCTTGCGCGGCTCGGTGGCGGGATGAGGGCCCCGCGCGGCCCCGGTCACCTTGGGCTGCGCGGCGGCGCCGCGCGGGACCGTGGCCGGGTGCGGCGGGCGGCCCGGAGGCGAAGCCGGCGGAGCATCATCGACGGAGCTGGACATGGGCTCTCCTGGAGTGGGAGGCTCGAGCGTAAGGCGGCGCGCCGCGGGCGAGCAAGAGCGGACACAGGCCGAGCTGGCGGACGATCCGAGGAGAGGTGGCGCGGCTCCTTGCGGCTCTCGACCTCCGCCACCTACACTCGACCCATGCCGCCCAAGCGCAGCGATCCCTTCGACACCCCCCCGCGGCCGTCCCACCCGGCGACTGTGGTTCAGCCCAAGACGGCCCCGCCGCGACCGACCGCACGGCCGCCCCACCCGGCGACCGTCGCGCAGCCCAAGGCAGCCCCCTCGCGATCGGCCGCGCGGCCGCCCCACCCGGCGACCGTCGTTCAGCCCAAGGCCATCAGCCCGCACCTGGCGGACCGGCCTGGGCACTCGACGGCCTCGCAGCCGTCACCGGAGATCGTCCAGCGCGCCCGCGCTTCCGCGACGATGGTCAACCTCAACGGCGCGGCGCTCGCCAAACAAGACGAGCTCGCCTGGTGCTACGCCTCCATCATCTCGGTGATCGCCGCCTATCTCAATGCGGGACAGACCTGGCAGCCGTGCGCGATCGCCGCCTGGGCCGTCAATGAGAACGTGTTCTATGGTGGAGCCGACCCGCATCTCTTGGAGAGCGCTTGCAACTGCTGCAAAGGCAGCAACCAGCGACCGGAGAATTGCACTGGCGCGAACGCCGTCAGCCCCCTCGGCCCGGTGTTCGCGGCGCTCAACATCACCTACACCCGGACGGCGGGCGACAAGCTCATCTGGCCCACGGTCACCACGGAGATCGACGCCAATCGACCGATCGTAGTGGCCTTTGTCCGGTACGATGGAAAGCCGGGCCACGCGGCGATGATCATCGGCTACGAGCTGGTCCCGAACAAGGCCGGACACCCCGGGTCCGGCACCACGCCATACGTGATCATCTTCGATCCCGCGGCCCAGAACACGGACTATTCGGCCACGCTCCATAACCCGACCTGGAGCGTCAAGGTCAAATTCAACGACATCTTCGCGAGCTACCCCAAGGACAACGGCAGGTACAAACTGGGCCCCTACTATACGAACTTCGTCCAGAATGCCCCGCTGCCGGCCTCCCCGGCCTGGGCCGTGTTCTAGCCAAGGCGCCGGCTCACCGGGCGCCACTTCATCAGCAGTTTTGTCATGAAAACCCTCCCCGGCGCGCTCGGAAGGCTACTCATTGGATGCAGTGCCCTCCCCAGCGCGCTCGGAAGGCTACTCATTGATCATCCGGGGAGGAAACATCCCGGTCTTCGCCATCCGAATGGATGGGGCCCCGCGCGCTCATGCACCACGCAGTGATCTTGCGCGCCATCCCCTCGTACGGCGCGCGCCGAGGGAGCTATCTATCTATCGATGCCGCGGGGGAGGGGCCAGGAGGAGAAGGAGGAGAGGGGTCAGTAGCCGGCCACGGTCATGGCGGCCACGCGGAAGGCCGGGCAGGCGGTGGAGGTCTTCATCTCCAACCGGTCGCCGACCGCGTCGATCGACTTCCATAGATCGTCGAAGTTGAGCGAGATGGTCACCTCGCTCACGGGCCGGCCGAGCTGGCCGTTCTCGATCAAAAACCCGGACGCCCCGCGCGAGAAGTCCCCGGTCACGCTGTTGAAGCCGAAGCCCATCATGTCCGTGACGTACAGCCCGCGCTCGATGCCGCGCAGGAGCTCGGCCTCGGGCGTGGTGCCCGGCTGCAGGAGGAAGTTCGAGTGGGTCACGTGCGGCGAGCCGCCCACGGAGCGGCCGGCCGAGCCGTTCGAGGTGCGGCCGAGCTTGCGCGCCGAGTAAGTGTCGAAGAGGTAGGTGACGAGCTGCCCCCGCTCCACCACCACGGTGCGCCGCGCCCGCAGCCCTTCGCCGTCGAAGGGGCGGGAGCCGGGCGCGCGCGGCAGGAGCGGATCGTCGACGATGGTGACGAGCGGCGAGGCGATCTCGGTGCCCTCGCGATCCACGAGGTAGCTCGAGCGCCGGTAGATGGCGCCGCCCGAGATCACGCCGAACAGGGCGTTCAAGAGACCGCGCCCGGCGTCGGCATCGAAGACCACCGGCAGGGTGGCGGTCGGGATCTTCTCGGCCCCGAGCTTGGCGGCGGTGCGCTCCGCCGCCTTCCGGCCCACCACCTCGGGCGGCTCGAGCGCCGAGACGAAGCGCGCCCCGGTCCAGTGATAGCCGTTGCGCTTCTTGCCGTCCTTGTCGTCGCAGATGGGCTCCACCACCAGGGACTGGTAGGTGCCCCGGTAGCCCCCCGCGAACTCCGCGCCCCCTTGTTTCGGTCCCCCGAGCGCCACGAAGGCCCGCGACCCCACGTTGCGGCTGTAGGTCGCGCCCTCGGAGTTGGTCACCTGCGACGAGAAGCCGCGCGCCGCCCGCTCCGCCTCCTTGGCCATCTCGAGCGCCTCGTGGGCCGTCGTGGAGAGCGCCCGCTCGTCCCACAGGTCGAGGTCCGGGATCTCGGTCGCGTAGCCCGACGGATCGGGCAGCTCGTTGAGCTCGTCCGGCTCCGACAGCTCGGCCAGCGTCACCGTCTCCTCGACGAAGCGCTCGAGCCCGGCCCCGAAGTCCGAGGTGTAGGTCACGGCCACCCGGTGATCGCGCAGGACGCGCAGCCCGAGCGCCTTGGACCCCGCCTCGTGCACCAGCTCGGGCTCGCCGAGGCGCACCTTGGCCGCCAGCTCCATGCCCTCGGCCACCAGCACCTCGGCCGCGTCGGCCCCGGCCTTGAGGGCGTGCCGCGCCACGCGCTGCCCGAGCTCGCGCAACTCGGCGACCCGGTCGGTACGGCCTGTCTGATGAGGCTTGCTCATGCCTGGGTCCCTCCCACGGTGATGGCTGCGATCTTGACCGTCGGCGTCCCGACTCCCACCGGCACCGACTGGCCGTCCTTGCCGCAGGTCCAGATCCCGTCCGACAGCTGGAAGTCATGGCCGAGCATGGTCACCTTGGTGAGCACGTCCGGCCCGTTGCCGATGAGGTTCACGCCCTTGAGCGGCGCCGTGAGCTTGCCGTCCTCGATGAGGTAGGACTCGGTCAGCGAGAACACGAAGTCGCCGTTGGAGATGTTGACCTGTCCGCCGGAGAAGCGGCGGGCGTAGATGCCGCGCTTGGTGGAGCGGATGATCTCCTCGGGGTCGTGCGGGCCGGCGAGGAGGGAGGTGTTGGTCATGCGCGGCAGCGGGTTGTAGCGGAACGACTGCCGCCGCCCGTTGCCCGACGGCTCGCGGGCGAAGTGCCGCGACGACAGCCAGTCGTGCATGTAGTCGACGAGGATGCCGTTCTCAATGAGCACGTTGCGCCGCCCCGGGTTGCCCTCGTCGTCGACGTTGATGGCGCCGCGCGTGTGGGCGATGGTGGCGTCGTCGACCACGGTGCACAGCGAGGAGGCCACGCGCTGGCCCACCCGGCCCGAGTAGTTGGAGGTCTGCTTGCGGTTGAAGTCGGCCTCGAGGCCGTGGCCGATGGCCTCGTGGAGCAGGATGCCCGAGTCGCCCGGGCCGAGCACCGCCTCCATCTCGCCGGCCGGCGCGTCCACCGCCTCGAGCATGGCCAGCGCCACGCGCGCCGCCTCGCGGCCGTGCCACTCCGGCGACCGGTCGTCGAAGTACCACAGGCCCGTGCGGCCCCCGCCGCCCGAGGAGCCGGATTGCCGGAGCGTGCCCTGCTCGGCCACCACGTGGCAGCCAAAGCGCACGAGCGGCTGGGTGTCGCGGATGAGCCGGCCGTCCGCGGTGGCGATGAGCACCTCCTTCAACTCCTCGGAGAGCGAGGCGATCACCTTGGTGATGCGGCTGTCCGCGGCGCGCGCCGCCTGGTCGGCGCGCCGCAGGAGCTCAAGCTTGCCGGGCGCCAGCTCGGCCACCGTGGGGAGGGCGACCGGGTAGAAGTCCGGCACGAGCGCCGGCTGGATCGCGGCCGGGGGTGGCGAGGACCCGCCCGAGGCGATCTCGGCCGCGGTGCGCGCCGTGTGCAGCATGACCTCGGGCTCGAGCTCCTCGCAGTAGGCGTAGCCCGTGGCGTCGCCCTTGAGCACGCGCACGCCGAGCCCGAGCGTGATGCCCCGGCCCACGGACTTCACCCGCCCCTCTTCGAGGATGAAGTCGGCGCCGTAGCGATATTCGAAATAGAGGTCCGCATAGTCGCCGCCGCGCGACAGCGCGGCCTCGAGCAGGCGCCGGGCGATGGCGGCGTCGATGCGGTGGAGATGGGTTGGATGGTGGGGAGCCGGCTGGGTCATGGAGGATGTCCCCTATAAAAAAAGGTAGCCGCCGGATGCGGCGGAGTCGTGGGGTAGCTTTAGTGCGAAGAATGAGGTGGGGCAAGTGGCTCCCCCCGCGAGCGGCCGCCCAGCAGGCGAGAGGGCACTCTCAGGGGCTCTGTTTCTTCCTAGAAGCTGTCGTAGGCGTACGTCGGGAGGTCCCCCCGGCCGAAGAGGCTCCGCAGCCCTTTACGTCCCTGGAGCTGGTCCCGCAGCGCGCCCGCGGTGCTCAGCACCGTGACCGTGAGATCGCGCGCCCGGAGGTGCCGCTTCATGGTCGCCCGCACCTGCTCGGGCGTCACCGCGCGGATGCGCGCCGCCGTGGTCTCCATGTAGTCCGGCGGCAGCCCGCAGAGCGCCATCGACAGGAACAGGTCCAGCCGGTCATCGCAGGTCACGAGATCGCAGGTGAAGGAGCTCGCCAGATTCTCCCGCGCGAACGCCAGCTCCTCGTCGTGCAGGCCGTTCTCGACCCAGTCCCGCCACAGCTCGAGCACGAGCTCGAGCGTCTCGCCGGTGCGCTCGATCGACGGGAACACGTAGACGAGGAGGGAGCGCGGCCCCCGCCCCTGGCCGAGCCGTGCGCTCGCGCCGTACGAGAGCCCGCGCTTGGCGCGCACCTCGGTCATGAGGCGCGCCGTGAAGGTGCCGCCAAAGGCGTTCGTGGCCACCGACAGGGGGATGAAGTCGGGATCCGACCAGGCCGGCACCGGCTGCCCGATCAGGATCTGCGATTGGGTGCGCTCCGGCTTGTCCACGAGCAGGGCGCGCAAGCCGCGCGCGGGCGCGGGCATCGGCAGCGCCACGTGCGGCAGGGCCCCGGGCCGGAGCGCGCGGAAGCGGCGCAAGATGAGCTCGGTCACGGCGCGCGCATCGACCGCCCCGCTCACGCCCACGATCAGGTTGCCGCCCGACACCATGCGCTCCATCCAATCGCGCGACGCCGCGGCCGAGAAGCGCGCGATCGAGCTCCGCGTGCCGAGCGCCGGCTTGCCATAGGGGTGCGCGCCGAACAGCTCGCGGAAGAAGAAACGACGCGCCAGGGACGGATCGTCTTCCATGAGCTCGTCGAGACCGGCCTCGGTCTCGCGCATGAGGTGCTCCGCCTCCTCGGGACGGAAGTCGGGCCGCAGGATCACCTCGGCGAGCAGGCCGAGCGCCTCCTCGAGGTGCCGCGAGAGCACCTGCAGGTCATAGGTGACCGCGTCGTGCGTGACGCTCACCCCGAGGTCTGCGCCGAGCGCATCGAACCGCGCGTCGAGCTCCTCGCGCCCCATGCCCGCCGCGCCCCGCCGCGCCAGCTCGGAGGCGAACTGCGCGAGCCCTTCGAGGCCCGGCGGATCCTCGGCCATGCCGCCTCGCAGGACCAGGCACAGGCGCACGAGCGGCAGATCGTGGTTCTCCTGGACGAGGACGAGCGGCCCGTCAGGCGACGCGGACGCGGTCACCGGCCGCTCCTTCACCGCGGCGCGGGCTCCTCTTGATTTCACCATGTACGCACTCCCTCCCGACACTCCAGCGCGCGGGGTCCTGGCTCCTCCAGGAATACGCAGGTCACGATGGGCACCGGTCTCATCTCAAGCCATCAAGCCATCAAGCCACGCGGCGGCGACGCGCCGGCTCGGCCACCACCACGTTGCAGCGCTCGGGCGCGAAGTGCGTCGCCACCACCCGCCGCACGTCCTCGGCCGCGACCGCGCGCACGCGGTCCGCCACCTGGAACAGGCCGCGGAAGTCTCCCACGGTCGTCTCCCAGTGGCCGATCGAGCGGGCCTTGCCCTCGGGGTGACGCAGGCCATGCCAGTGCGCCGCCTCGAGGCGGTTCTTCGCACGGCCCAGCTCCTCCGGCGTCGGCCCCTCGACCCCGAGCGTGGCCAGCTGCCCGGCGATCACCTCTTCCGCGGCCGCCGCGCGCTGTCCGCGCATGAGCGACGCCCGCAGCTCGACGAGCCCCGCGTCACGAAACTCCGGCATGTCCATCGCCACCGAGGAGCAGAGGGTGCGCTCGACCACGAGGTGGCGATACAGGCGCGAGCTGTTGCTCCCGGCCAGGAGCTCCACCGCCACCGCCAGCGCCGCATGATCCGGGTGCCCGAGGCCCACGCCGCTCCACCCCATGAGGAGCCGATCGGCCGCCACCTCCTTGGGGAAGCGAGCGCGCCGCGACCCCTCCTGCGGCGGCTCGGCGGCGACCGGCTCGGCCGGGATGACCGACGGGGCCAGCCGCCCGTAATGCTGTGCGAAGCGGGCCAGCACCTCCCGCTCCTCGAACGCGCCCACCACCACCACCGTGGCGTTGTTGGGCGCGTAATAGGTGCGATAGAAGTTGCGCGCGTCCTCGGTCGAGAAGGCGAGGATGTCGGCCATCCAGCCGATGGTCGGCCAGCGGTAGGGATGGCTCGTGTAGCTGAGCTCGTACAGCCGCTCACCGAGGAAGCCCTCGACGTCGTCCTCGACGTGCGCGCGGCGCTCCGAGGCCACCACCTCGCGCTCCGACTCCACCTGGGGATCGTGGACCACGAGGTGCGCCATGCGGTCGGCCTCGAGCGACATCACCAGATCGAGCGCCGTGGGGGGCACGTTCTCGCGGTAATAGGTCCAATCGAGCCAGGTGGCGGCGTTGGTGTCCGCGCCCACCGCCTCGAGGCGCCGGTCGAACTCGCCCGGCGCCAGGTGTTCGGTCTCGTTGAACATGAGGTGCTCGAAGAAGTGCGCGAGCCCGGTCTTGCCCGCGTGCTCGTGGCGCGAGCCCACACGGAACCAGGTCTGGTAGGCGACGATCGGCACGGTGCGATCGGCCACCAGGATGATGCTGAGGCCATTGTCGAGGCGATAGCGGCGCGCGACCAGGCCGCCCGCGCCAAAGGGATGTTCGCAGACGGGTTGCATGACGGCGGTATAGACAGCGGCCAGGGCCAAGTCAATCGACCGTTATCGACTCAGCGGCATCCGGAGAGGCGGCCGAGGGGGGCTACGGGAATCGCCCCCAGGGCTCGTAGGCGTCGAGGGGCATGGCTTGACCCGAGCCAGCCCTCAAGAGGGAGGGATTGCAGCGGACACATTCAGTCCAACGAACTACAGCGGGCTATTTCCGGAAAGATGACAATGCCTGCAACATACCTTCGATCACGTCGAAGTGATCCCATGCCGCAGGTTTTCCAGGATGATGCGGTAGCAGCCCAAAGAGCACACCTGAATCGTTGGTGAATCCCGATGACCCACGATCCGGAGCCGCCCTTCGGAGAGGCCCCCCCCATGTTCGGCGTTCAGCGTTCAGCGTCCAGCGTTCAGCGAGAGACGCTCGGAGTGCGTACGCTTGTCGTCATGGCGACCCTCCTCTCGCGCTCGATTCGCTGACTCGGCCCTGCTGCAATTCAGCGCGCGGAGCTCACTTGGTGCAAGTCACGGAACAATCCAGTGCCGTTGGACCGCCACCTGCAATCTGCTGCAATTGTTCCTTGGAGAGGATCC
>DATAGU010000368.1:0-43210 GCA_036263495.1 Polyangia bacterium
CCCCTGGTTGAGTGGCGCGTACCCCCCAGTTGAGTGACGCGTACCCCCCAGTTGAATAGCGCGTACCCCCCGGTTGAGCATCAGGATCGCGAGCGCTCGGCTCAGAACCTGGACAGGCCTCAGGTACCTCGCCGTGGTGACCCACTTGCGGGGGGGCTGTAGTTCGTGGGCGGTCATGCTCCATCAGCTATCTAGCCGGGGGGGCGTGCCGCCACCGGCCGGCTAATGAAATACAACAATCACACAATAATTTGCCGCAATGAGTCGGGTTAGGATGGGGCCAACTCGTGATGTACCTCACGTCAGGTACAGGCGCTGATGGGGCAGGACGGTGGCCTAGCGCCACCAGAAACAGGCAAGACGAGGGCGAGCATGGCCAATACTTCGTACGACTATAAGGACAACGCCCAATCCCTCGCGGAGGCCATCGATACGTGGGGGGCCTCTGCGTTCTCTGTGGTGCCCCCGGCCGCGGACGGTGCGGATCCCGCCCTGAAAGGAGCCTCTGGGGCAAGGCCCGTCACGGCCGAGATCGGCCCCGATGACCCAGAGGCCCTCGATGAGGAGGCGCAGGAGTCCCCGGACGCCTGGATCGGGCGGGTCCCTCCGAGCGTCTCGTTCGCGGTCCTCTCGTCCCAGTCGGCCACGGGCCTCGAGCGTCACCTCTCGCCCCGGTACCGCTTCCAGAGCCCGGTGCACTGGAAGGCGCCGATCGCCGTCAACCCCTACGCCGAGAAGGTCGAGCGGCTCACCCTGCGGTGGCTCGCCGACCTCGGCTGCAGCTTCGACCTGGTGGACCGGGCGCGGCAGTTCCGGCTCGGCCATCACGCGGGGATCCCGTTCCCGCTCGCGCCGTCCGAGAAGACGCTGCGCATCGCCAAGTACCTGTCCCTGTGGCTCCTCTGGAACGACCTCAGCAGCGATGGCCATGAGCTGCACTTCCGCGTGCGGCCGGAGCACGTGCTGTCCAACCGGTACCCGGCCGACTTCAACCCGCTCGAGGTGGGTTGGCTGCAGATCCTGCAGGAGTTCGCGGCCACGCGCAGCCCGGAGTGGATCACCGACCTCTGCCGGGTCATGGCGGCGCTCGGCACGGCCGCGGCGGCGGAGGGGGCGGCCCATCGGTGCTACCGGGATACCGGGGTCCTGCCGAGCTTTACCGAGGGGCTCAAGCACTGCACGGGCACGAGCGGTCTCGAAGGGGCGGTGTACCTGCTCGAGGACGCGTATGACTACGAGCTGCCGCGCTCCTTCCACGAGCACCCGACGACACGCCGCTTGAAGAGCCTGGCCAGCCAGATCATCGGCATCGGCAATGACATCCTGAGCTTCGGCAAGGACCACGCGCAGCACCGGTTCAACCTGGTCTCGATCCTGATGCACGAGAACAGCCTCCCGGTGGACGCGGCGATGGCCGAGCTCGTCCAGATGCACAACGACACCGTGAGCGAGTACGACTGCGTGACGACGGAGCTCCCGCGCTGGTCGTCGGCGGCCGATTACTATGTCCGCCGCTGGCTCAAGGACGTGCGCTACGCGAGCCTCGGCTTCAGCCTGTGGGCGGCGGGCACGCCGCGCTACACGGCCCACAAGGTCCTCGCCAACGGCAAGATCATCGAGCCGACGTTCTCGTACCTCGCCTCGCCGAGAGGCTGAGCCGAGCCCACCGAGCGCGCTCCGCGCTCCCCCGGGCTGATGGCTCGGGGCGGCCCTCCCTCCCAATCCTTCGATCGCGGTACCGGACTCGGCCCGGCAAGGGGACACGCGAATACCGCCCGGTTCATCGCATTCTTGCTTTTCAGCGGCGCCGTCGATTACTCTCGTCGTCGAGCGGAGATTGATGCGTGCGAGCGGCGTCCTAATGAAACGGTGGCCCTGGCTCGGTTTTCGCCAATGGATCTTGTGCCTGGGGGCCTTGTGCTGCGGGGGCAGTGCTTGTGACCTGGCGGTGCCCGCCTTCCGCGGCACGCGCATCGCGATGACCCTCAACAACCTGTCGCCGACGCCCGCGGGCCGCCACCTCGAGCTGTGGGCGCGCGACGGGGAGGAGAACATCGTCCGCCTCGCCGCGGGACCGGGTGTGGCCTATGCCATCGCGCCGGTGGTCTCCTTCACCGATCCCTGCGCCATCGACAATCAGGGCAACCTCATCTGGACACCGGCCGCGCAGCAGGATTGCTTCGGACACCCCTGCGTCGATGACGCGGAGCGCCAGCGGGCGGCGGAGGCGATCCAGCTCCGCATGCGCCAGCTGGTCGAGTTCCAGGCCCCGCTCCTCGTGTTCACGCGCTGGGACGACGACGCGGCAGGACGGCCCGCGTTCGATAGGGATCTCCCGGCGGCCGCGCGCCTGGCGCAATGTCGCGCTTACTGGGACCCATCGCCGAGCGCTTACAGCGGCAATCCGATCCAGCTCACGGCCCCGATCCATGGCGCGTTCCTCGGCGCGCTCGACTTCGTCTCGACCTCCGAGACGGCGCAGCTCGCGGGCGGCATCCAGTTCAGCACCGATTACGAGCTGCGCGACGTCCGGGAGCTGTGGCTGACCGAAACGCCGGCGCGGGTGACGGACGTGGATCCGGACCAGGTCGACTGCCAGGCGAGCCCGGCGACGTGCCGGGGGCAGATCCTGGTGCAGGGCAACCGCCAGGCCATTGGGCGCGGCACCGTGCACTTCGAGCTGAGCGCGCCGGCCGGCGCCTCGGGGGGCGGCTCGGCCACGATCTACACGAGCCTCGCCGACGACCCGGTGCAGTTCTGATGTGGAGTCTTCGATGAGATCGCACCTGAGCATCGCGGTCGTATCCCTCACGATGCTGTCGAGCTGTAGCCGCACGGTGTGTGGGACGGGGACGGTGGCGCGCTTCGACTCCGAGAAGGGAGTGACCGAGTGTGTGGCGGCGAGCGCGTCGCAGGGGGTGCAGTGCGACCCGGCGACGACGCTCCTGCAGGGCGGGCTATGCCTGGCGGACGCGAGCAAGTTCCCGAGCTGCGGGCCGGGGACCCGGCTCGATCCGGGCACGAGGAACTGCGTGCCGTCGGGGACAGGGGGCGGGGTGACGCCGCCGCCCTGCGACGCGCAGCAGCCGTCCGGGACCTTCTGCATCAACGGCACGATCCGATCCCTGCGCAACGACGCCTTCACCACCGGGGTGAACCTGGAGGTGCGGATCTACAACCCGCTCGCCTTCATCGCCGATCCCCAGCGCACCCCGCCCGAGGCGACGGTGATGACGAGTGACGCCTCGTTCGTCTTCAACGGGGTGCAGGACACGAGCGGGATCGGGCTCGTGGCGGTGGCGGTCACGGCGCCGGGGGCGGGTACGTACGTGCTCGGCGCGGTCGGTCTCCAGGGCGCCCAGGCGGGCGGGCGGTACACGGTGGAGGTCTTCGCGGTGGAGAGCGCGCTCGTGCTCGGGTGGGACCAGGGGGCGGGGCTCTCGGGCACGAACACGTTCGAGGCCAAGGGCGCGTACGTGGCCCGGTTCATCGATGAGCAGCGCGGGCGGGATGCCTGCGGGCAGCGGGTGGCCGGTGTGGTGCTGACCGAGTCGGGCCAGGCGAACCTGCAGCAGTTCTTCTTCCGCGGCGATCTGGCGACCATCGACCCCACGCTGCAGGCGACCGACGCGGCGACCGGCAGCGTGGTCACCACCAACAGCGGGTCGCTCACGAACTACACGGGGTCTGGGGGGCGGATCCTGTCGCGCTGGGAGACGTTGCCCGGCGCCTCGGCGCCCGGGGTGGTGTTCGTCCAGCCCTTCCACATCCTGCCGCCGCCGTGAAACACCCCGTGCGCGTCCTCGTCTTGATGGTGCTCTGGCTCGCGGCCGTGCCGGCGGCGGCGCAGCGGGGCATCGACATCGAGACCTTCCGCCCGACCTTCGATGGCTACGGCCTCTTCACGGTCGAACGGGCGGCGACGGGTCGGCCATGGGACGTGGGCTTCAAGCTGTGGTCGGACTATGCCCGCACGCCGCTGTCCTTGCGGATCAAGACCGAGGTGGGGGGGCAGGCGCTCGATCGCGCGATCCTCGACTATCAGGTGGCGGCGCACCTCGGGGCCCACCTGTCGCTCGCCGACTGGGCCGAGATCGCGCTGGTGGTGCCGGTCTCGGCGCAGACGTACACCGCGGCCTATGGCTCGAACGCGCCGCGCCGGGTGGGCGGGCTGCCGGGGCAGGTGGACGTGCTCCGGCCGACCGGCTTCTACGTGGCGGACGCACGCACCAACGTGCCGCCCCCGAACGCGGCGCCGCTCGACACGCGGATCGCGCTCAAGCTCGCCACCCGGCGGCTCGGGCCGGTGGGGCTCGGGCTCATCCTCGGCGGCACGATCCCGTTTGGCGACGATACCGCCTTTCTCGGCGACCGCGGGTTCACCTTCCGGCCGGTGGGCATCATCGACTTCACGCCGTTTCGCGGCTTCGTGGCGGCGGTCAACGTCGGCTACGTGCTGCGCCGGCACACGGTGGTGCTGGATCCGTACGATGTCGTGGGAGGATGCCCTCCACCTGGGGGGCCGCAACGCACCTGCCCGGCCACGTTGCTCGAGGTCGACGACGAGCTGACGTACAACGTGGGCCTCGGCTACCGCATCACGCCGGTGGTGGGGCTGGTCGCCGAGGTGTATGGGCTGGTGCCGCTGCTCCTGCCCGGGAACCCACCGGACCGCGGGCCGGGACCGCGCGATCACGTGCTCGATGTGCTCGGGGGGCTCCAGCTCTACCCCAAGGGGTCATTCCAGATCGTCGTGGGGGCGGGCGGCGGTGTGCTCGAGTCGCATCGCCGCGACGCCTTTCGTCTGTTCGCGGGCATCACCTGGACGCCCTCGGCGGGCGGGCGCGCGGGCGGCGGCAGCGACGCCGACGGCGACGGGATCCCGGACGCGCTCGATCGCTGCCCGCAGCGAGCCGAGGACCTCGACGGCTTCGAGGACGGCGACGGGTGCCCGGATCTCGATAACGATCGCGACGGCATCCTCGACACCTCGGACCGCTGCCCGAACGACGCCGAGGATCGCGACGGCTTCGAGGACGACGACGGGTGCCCGGACCCGGACAACGACAATGACGGCATCCTCGACGGCGTGGATCGCTGCCCGGGCGAGCCCGAGGATCGCGACGGGTTCCGCGATGAGGACGGGTGCCCGGATCCGGACAACGACAACGACGGCATCCCCGACACCATCGACCGCTGCCCGAACGAGCCGGAGACGTTCAATGCCTTCCAGGACGAGGACGGCTGCCCCGACACGCCCGGCGGTGGCCGGCCGCGGGGTGAGGTGAACCCGGCCCCGCCCGGGCCGCCGCCCGGCGAGCGCAGGACCAACCAGGGGCAGCCCTGATGGAGCCGATGGTGTTGACGGTGCCGCCCGTGCGAAGGGTGCGGAGGGCACGAAGGGTTCGAGGGGCGCGCGGCCGCTGGGTGCGGGGACTGCCCTGCGCCTGCCTGCTCGTTCTGGCCGGCCTGGGGGCCTGGCCGCGTCCGGCGATGGCGCAGACGGCGGCGCCGCCCGAGGTGGTGCTGCCGGATCTCAAGCCGCGGGTCCCCGAGACCCAGGCCCAGGCGGGACAGAGCGAGCTCGACATCGCGAGCGCGGTCATCTCGGCGGCCAAGGGCGTCACGACCGTGCAGGAGGCGCCGTCGATCATCACGATCATCACGGCCGACGAGATCAAGTCGCGCGGCTTCCGCTTCATCGGCCAGGTCCTGACGACGGTGCCGGGCTACTACCACATCGAGGCGGTGGGCAATCAGGTGGAGTCGCCGCTCGTGCGCGGGACGCAGCAGGCGGCGCTCTATCTGCGCGACGGCGTGTCGCTCTTCGATCCGGTGCTCAACATCCCGGTGCTGTCGCGCGCGGTGCCGCTCGAGACCATCAAGCGGGTGGAGGTGGTCACGGGGCCGGGCGGCGTGCTGTGGGGCGCCAACTCCTTCCTCGGCGTCATCAACATCATCACCAAGGACGCCGAGGACGTGAACGGCCTCGAGCTGAGCGCAGGCTATGGCACGGGCCCGGGCGACCCGAACGCGGCGCGCGCCTATGCCCTGTTCGGCAAGACCTTCTTCAAGGACCGGCTCAAGGTGCTCCTCCACGCGAGCTTCGAGTCGTTCCGCGGGCCCCAGTACACGCGGCCCGCGCTCCTCGCCGGGAGCCCCGCGCCCCAGCCCGCCGGGCCGGTGTTCTTCGGCCTCACGCCGGCCCAGACCGCCAACGACCGCAGCTGGTTCGTGGACCTCGACGGCAAGATCAACTGGGGCCCGCTCACGCTCTACTTCCAGGTGCCCTTCGGCACCATCAACAAGTCGCTCGGCTTCTCGACCAACGCGGTGTCGGCCGACCCCGTGCCGGGGACGCAGACGATCGACCCGCTGTCGCGGCGCAACCCGTGGAACTTCTATGACCGCTACGTGGTGCTCGAGTACCGCCGGCGGTTCGCGAACGATCGCCTGGGCATCAACGCCAAGGGCTTCTACATCAACCTGAACCGCGACATCTCGCCGCGCGTCTTCCCGTCCTCGCCGGCCATCCCGCGCGGGCTCACGTTCCAGGTGTCGGACTTCGACGTGCAGCGCTTCGGCGCCACCTTCGACATCGATTACTCGGGGCCGTTCCGCTGGAACCGCATCCTGGCCGGGGTCGAGGCCTTCAACGAGAGCACCTCCCAGGCCCAGACCACCTTCCTCGCCCCGGCGCCCGAGCGCCTGCCGCTCGTCTGCCCCCGGACCGAGACGACCGTCGTGCCCGGGTGCCCGCTGCCCTTCCTCTTCGCCGCCGACCGCACCGTCGTGGGTCTGTTCTTCGTTGACCAGATCCGCCTGCGCGACCGCCTCATCATCGACGGGGGCATCCGCTACCAGCAGGGCTTTGGTGGGCGCCACTACGCCCCGCCCCGCCTCGAGGCCGAGGCGCAGGGCCCGATCGGCAGCTACCGCCCGCAGGTGCTCGGCCAGGGCTCGCTCGTCGCGCAGCTCCACCCCGGCTACCACTTGAAGCTCACCTGGTCGCAGGGCTTCCGGCCGCCGGTCTTCAACAACCTCGTGGCCAATGGCTCGGCCGTCGCGTTCGCCGGCAACCCCAACCTCCGGGTCGAGCGGTCGCAGGCGTTCCAGGGCGAGCTCAACGCCCGCGTGCTGCGCGGCGTGGGCAACATCCGCGAGCTGCAGCTGCGCCTCGACTACTCGTATACGCTCCTCGAGAACGTCATCGTGGTGCAGAACTCGCGCTACCAGAACGCCGGGGCGCGCTCCCTCCACTCGGTCGAGTTCCTTGGCAAGCTCTACCTCACGGGCGACCACGCGATCACGCTCGGGTACACGTTCCTCACCGGGCGCAGTCGCGACAGCGGCCGGCTGCGCAACTTCCCCAACCACTGGTTCACGATCGGCGCGGTGTTCAACGTCATCACCGGCCGCCTCGACGTGAACGCCAACCTCAACGTGTTCGGCTCGTTCGAGGACCCCAACATCTACCCCGTCAACCTCTTCACCTTGCCGGGCGGCCAGCAGGTGACGGTGGGCCGCTTCACCGACCTCACCCTGGACCGGCTGCCGGCGGCCGCGGTGCTGCAGCTCGGGGCGCGGGCCCAGATCATCAAGCAGCACCTGAGTGGTTCGGTGCAGCTCTATAACGTGCTCAACCAGCGCTACTACTATCCCGATGGGTTCTATGACCTGACGCCGACGACCGACACGCAGCCCACGCCGGCGCCGGGGTTCTCGATGTTCGTCTCGCTCACCTATCGTCCCTGATCGATCGTCCGTCCCTGAAAGCCGTTCCGATCCCATCCTCCGGGATTCTGGGGACGCGTTCGAAGGGCCTTCGTGAGGCCCCCATGGGATGCCTGCCAAAGCGGCGGTAGAGCGAGCGCAGGGAGGGTGACCTGCGACGGGAGCCGACCGCTGTCTCCCCTCCGCCAAGCTTGACTCCGGTCACGGATCCTTTAGGATGCGGAAGTCGAAACCACGGAAGATGTAAGGAGATTTGACCTGTCCGCGACCCCGACCCAGCGCATTCTCGTGATCGCGGAGCAGCCGGCGACGCTCGAGCGGCTCGTCTCGGCGGTCTGGGAAGGGGGGGCCGAGCCGGTCCCGGTCGCGGGGGTCGAGCGGTTGCAGGCGGGCACGATTCCTTACCGCTTCGTGATCTACAGCTGGGACGGGGAGAGCGAGAAGCTGGAGAAGCTCGGCGCCCGGCTCCGCAGCGGGGCGCAGCTGGTGGTGGTGGCGCCGCCGATCAAGCTGGCGCTGATGACGCGCATCCTGGCCGATGATTGGTGCAACCACGTGATCGGCGAGGATGACATCTCCTGCGTGGCGGTCACGGTGAGCAAGTTCGTGACCGGGGACCTGTTTGGCATCGAGAAGTACGTCCCCGACGGCACCGAGGTCCATCTCACGCGGCTGCGCGACTATCAGGGCCGTTCGCGGGCGATCGACGAGGTGCTGGCGCACGCCGAGCAGGTGGGGGTTCGGTCCAAGGTGCGCAGCCAGATCGGCCAGGTATGCGAGGAGCTGCTCATGAACGCGCTCTATGACGCGCCGGTCGATGAGGACGGCAACCTGCTCTTCGGCGAGGTAGACCTCAAGGACCGCCTCGGGAAGCTGTCGCCGCGCCCGGTGTCCATCCGCTATGCCGCCACCGAGACGGGCTTTGCCGTGTCGGTGCGCGATCGTTTCGGCCGGCTCGACAAGACGACGATCCTTCGCTACCTGGACAAGTGTTTGCACAGCCCGACGCAGATCGACCGCAAGGTCTATGGCGCGGGGCTGGGACTCTATCTCATCGCCAACGCGGCGACCCAATACATCGTGAACATCGCACCTGGCATGGCCACCGAGGTGGTGTGCACCTTCGATCGCAAGGGGGCGCGCACCGGGTTACGTGTTTTCTCCATCTTCGTCTACCCCGGGCAGCCGGCGGTGGTACAGACGGCCTAGACGATGCCCGAGCGACGGCTCGGCCAGTTTCGGCTGCTGCAGCAGATCGCCACGGGTGCGACCGCCGAGGTATTCCTCGCGGTCGCGGACGGGGCGCCTGGGATCCTGCCGCGGCCGCTGGCCCTCAAGGTCTTCCAGTCCCAGTTCTCGGACGACTCCGAGTTCATTCGCACGCTGGCCGAGGAGCTGCGCGTCGCGGTGCAGCTGCACCACCCGCACGTCGTCGAGACGTACGATCTCGGCAAGGTGGCGAGCTCGCACTACCTCGCGCTCGAGCTCGTCGACGGCCTGGATCTGTTCCGGCTGTTCCAGCAGGCGGCCGAGAAGAAGCGGTCCGTGCCGTTCCCGCTGGCGGCCTACATCACGGCCGCGGTGGCCGACGGTCTCGACTACGCGCACCAGAAGACCGACTCGCAGGGTCGGCCGCTCGAGATCGTGCACCGCGACGTGGTGCCTCACAACGTGCTCGTCGGCCATAACGGGGACGTCAAGCTCGGGGACTTCGGCCTCGCGAGGGTCGCGGGCTGGGGCCGGGGCGCGTCCACGGTGAGCAAGGGCAAGGGCCAGTACATGGCGCCCGAGCAGGCCCTCGGCGAACCCGTCGATGGGCGGAGCGACATCTACGCGGCCGGTGTGCTCCTCTACGAGATGCTCACCGGGCAGATGCTCTACGCCGAGGAGGACGTCGAGCGCCTGCTCGACCGGGTGCGCAAGGGCAACATCCTGCCGCCGTCCATGCACAGGAGCGACGTGCCCGACGATCTCGAGGCGATCGTGATGAAGGCGCTCAAGAAGCGCCCGCAGGATCGCTACCAGACGGCGGGCGAGATGTCGCGCGCCCTCCAGGACTGGCTGAAGGCGAGCGCGCCCTCCTTCAAGGCGCAGCAGATCGGGGAGTTCATCGTCGAAGTGACCGGCAAGGCGGCGCGGCCCGGGCCTGCGCGGCCGGCGCAGAACCCGAAGGCGGCGCGGTCGCTCCCGCTCAAGCGCGAGGGCTTCAGCGTGCTCCAGGACCTCGAGCCCGAGGAGAGCGCTCGTAGTGAGGCATCGGCCAAGGGCGGCTCACGCCCCGCGGGTGCCCATCCGGCGCGGGCGTCCGAGGCGCCGCGCGGCGTGGCGGCGGGGCTCGCGTCCAGCGCGGAAGCCGCTTCACCTGGGCGAGCACCGGCAGGGCGCCCGGCCGCCGCGCCCAAGGCAGAGGCCCAGGCCGAGGAGGCCGAGGTTTCGCCCGAGGAGCTCGACGCCGTAGAGGAGGACGCGCCCGCGGCGGCGGAGGAGGAACAGCCGGTCGCGGTGGAGGAGGTCGACGCCGAGCCGATCGAGGCGAACGCCAACGGGACGATGGCGGCGCCAGTGACGCCGCTCAAGCGGCCCTCGGGGAACGTCCCCGTGCGGTCGCCCTGGCCCAAGGTGATGGTCGGGGGGCGCCCCGGCGCCGTGCAGCCCAGGGCCGAGGCGATGCCCGCAGGTGGGCCGTCGGGGCCGACGGAGGAGGCGATCGCCTCACCGCCGATGGCCCAGGCGGCTGGGGTGGCGGCGTCCGTGGGGGCGCAGCCGGTCGAGAAGCCGCTGCCGATCGTGCCCCTGTCGCCCCCCGTCGAGGTCGAGCCGGCCACCACCAGTGACAAGGGTTCATCGGGAGGCCTCCTCAAGTGGGTCCTGCTCGGCGTGATCGTCCTGGGAGCGCTCGGGGCCGGAGGCTTCGTCCTGTGGCAGCGCCTCCAGGTGCAGGCCTTCGGCACCATCGATGTGGTGTCGGTGCCGCCCGGCGCGACCGTCCGCATCGACGGCCAGCCCGTGGCCGGGCGCACGCCCGTGCATATCGAGAAGGTCAATCTCGAGGGCACCCATCGCTTGACCGTCGATGCCACCGGCTACCAGCCCTGGGAGCGGGAAGTGAGCTTCGAGCAGGGCGAGCGGGGCATGGAGGTGCAGGCGGTCCTGTCGCCCTTTGGCGGTTCGCTCCACGTGGTCTCGCAGCCGCCCGGGGCGGAGGTGGTGGTGAACGGCCGCGTGCGCGGTCAGACGCCACTCGACCTCGGTAACCTCTCCCTGACCGAGGACGTGGTCGTAGAGGTCAAGCTGGCCGGCTATCGTTCCGAGAAGCGCACGCTCGTCTGGGCCGGTCAGACCAAGCTCGATCTGGCCCTAGAGCTCGCCAAAGCCCGTCACTAAAACCATAAGCCGCTCCCCGGTCGCAGGGTGGCGCCGCGGGGACCCCGCACACGCTGGCCCAAGGCTCCTACGTGGGCCCTATGGGAGGTGTGAGCGACTACGGGATGTTCAGGGTGACTTCGTCGCCGGGGGTCTCGACGGAGGCGGGATCCGTGCCGGGATTGGCCTGGAGATACCGATCCCACTGCGTCTTGAAGCGCAGGCGATGGAGGATCCGCACGCGCACGGTCACCGGTCCGGTCCCCGCGGCGAAGCGATAGGTCGACTGATCCCGCTGCCCTGGCTTGAGCCGGGTGTCGGTCTCGGCGTCGCCCACGGCGCGCAGGTAGAACACCGGCGCGATGCCATCGGCATCGGCGAGCACGCGCGCCCAACCCTTACCCGCCTGCCCGGCCAGGTCGCGCGTCGGGTCGGTCTGGCCGTCGCCGCTGCCCCAGGACGGCACCTGCGGCCCCGCGGTCTGCGCCAGCGCCCCCGCGGCCGTGCGTGCCTCGACCACGAGGAGCGCGTTGCGATCCGGCAGACCGCTCGGGAAGTCGTGGCCGGTGTGGCGGTTGTCCACGGTCACGTCCACCACCACCTCGCCGTTCTCGCGCCGCGCCGTGGCCGCGAGCTCGGTCGCCCAGGCGATGAAGCGCGCCGAGCGGCCGACGAAGCGGTGGGGGAACACCGTCTTGGGATCGCGCGGCACGGCCTCGGCGTTCACCGCGATGCGGGTGTTGTTGAACTGCGGGTCGGCCCAGTCCTGGATCCGTTCCCCGGTCTGCAGGTCCGGCGGCGGATCCTGCATGTGGCAGTTCTGGCACTGGAGCGGCCGTCCCGCGTAGTTGTTCGTGGTCGTGAACGGTCCCTGACCCGAGGCGCTCTGCACGCCCGGGGCATGCACGCCCACCACCGTCTCCGGCGCGAACCGCCACTCGCGATACGTGTCCTCGCCCCAGATGAGGCGCTCGCTCGGCGACCCGACGGCGTTCCCGCCGGCGTCCACCTGCTGCAGCCGCAGGCGCTTGGCGTCCACGTGGCAGTCGGCACAGAACTCGCTCTTCTCGAAGAGCGGCGAGTAGCTCGCCTGCATCTTCACGAAGGTCACGTCGTCATACTGACCGAACATCACCTGATCGTTCGCGCCCGGCCGCGACACCGCGATCTTGTCGATGCCGGCCAGCACGAGATCGTCCTCCGTGTCGAGCTTGACCGACTTCACCTTGTGACAGAAGTCACACGTCACGCCCTCGCTGTAGACCTGGTCCTGACCCGCCAACACCGACGGCCGCAAGTCCTGCCCCCCGCGGAGCGCGTAGGCCGGCGTGTGGCACTTGGCGCACTCGCCGATCGACGTCTGGTCCCCGAGCACGCGGTAGCGCTGGCCACCCTCGCTGAAGACCTTGCCCGTGTCGCCCTTCTGCGCGGGCGGCAGGTACGGCCCGGCGAACGCCTCCGCCTCGGTCGCCCCGTCGGGGTCGAGCTTCTGCCACCACGCCACGAAGCGTCGGTACTCGTCGAGCATGAGCGGGTCGCGCGCGGCGCGCGAGTGCTGGGAGTCGTCCCACCGGTCCACCTGGTCGAAGTGGCAGAAGTTACAGGGCGGGTTGCCGAAGTCGACCGTCTGGTACTGATAGCTCGGATCGTCGGTCGGGATGGGCGGGAGGTTCACCGTGACCGGCGTGTTCGCCGGCAGCACGTCGACCACCGAGCGCGTGCGATAGTTCACCGCCCCGGCCGTCACGGTCATGCGATCCCCCGCCTTGCGGAAGGGCAGGGGCAGGTTGAAGTTTCCGTTGGCGTCGGTCTCGGTGACGTCGTCGCGGCCGAGCGGGCTCTTTCCCTGCACGCGCACGCGCGCCCCGGCGATCGGCCGCCCCTCGCTGGTCACCGTGCCGATGAGCCGGTAGAGCACCTGATCGGGCGGGTCCTCGTGGCAAGCGCCCACGGCGCTGACCAGCGCGACGAGAAAGGGGATGGAGCGCTTCATGGGCAGGACGGCAGTGGATTCAGGGCCTGCGTGACGGTCCCGTTCCCCGCCTGACAGTTCCCCGTCCCCGAGCCGTCATACAGGAAGTCGCTCGCCTGGATGGGGGTCCCCCGGAAGGTGAAGTCGGCCGTGCCGTTGCCCGAGAGCGTGTTGTTGCGGATGGCATCGTTCTCGGGATCGGGGTTGACGTCGATCGGATCGCCGCCGGTGAGGAGCGTGAGCGACACCACCGCCGCCGCATAGGATTGATTGCCGCGGATCGTGTTGTTGCGCACCGTCACCTGGTCCGCGCCGATGATCGTGACCCCGCTGCCCGACGGCACGTTGTAGACGATGTCGGACTGCGACGCGAAGTTGGGCGTGTTGTTGTTCTCGATCGTGTTCTCGTACACCTGCGCGCGCAGGCACTCCTTGCGCAGGAGGCCGGGCAGGGTGAAGACCAGGATGCCGCCCGTGTTGTCGTGGGAGTTGTTGCGGCGGATCACGCAGTCGTTCGAGTTCTCGCACTCGATGCCGGCCACGTTCTGGGCGACCTCGTTGTCCTGGATGATGAGGTTCCCCTCCGACTGGCCCACGTAGATGCCCGCGTCGGCCACGCGCGTCACCTTGTTCTTCTCCACGAGCGCGTTGACGGCGGCCTGCGGGAAGATGCCGTACTTGCCGGTGCGGTCGACGATGTTGTTGCGGAACGTGAGATCCCGCGACTTCCCGAGCGCGGTCGCGCCGATCCAGATGCCGTTCTCGCGGTAGTTCTGGACCTGGAAGCCCTCCACCGTGAAGTTCGTCACGTCGGAGGCGAAGATGCCATTCTGCAGCTGGATCTGACCCGTCGCCTGGTCGCTCCCGTCCAGGATCACCCGCTGGTCGCCCACGAACTTGCCGCGTAGCGTGAAGTTCTTGAGCTGCCGGTTGGCCGGGATGTCGATCGACTCCCGGTAGGTGCCCGGCTCCACCTCGATGATCATGTTGTCGGTGGCCGCGGCCACCGCCGCCTGAATGGAGCTGCCGCTGCGGACGGTGACGACCGTCCGTCCATCGCCACAACCGGACACACCCCACAGGGCCGATACCAGGATCAGGCTCGCACTTCTTTTCATGGATTCCTCCAGGGCCTTACAGGTCTCCGTTCGCTCACCTATCGCATCATTTGCGAGCGGAAGGAAGTTGCTGGCGTAGCGCTCCAGCTAGGCGGGGCGCAGCACTTCGGCGAGCAGGTTGGCGGCCACGCGGCGCCGGTAGGCCGCGGTCGAGCGGACGTCGTCGATCGGGCGGATCTCCTCGAGGAGCAGCCGCTGGGCCTCGGCGAGGTCCCGCCCGCCGGCCGCGAGGTACGCCTCCACCTTGCGCGCCCGCATCACCACCGGGGCCACGCTGCCCAGCGCGACGCGATGGCCCACCGCGGCCAGCACCACCTTGGAGATGGCCTGCGCCGCGCGCGTCCCCACCTTGCGGAACACCTGCCGCCCCGCCGGCACGGGCGTGCGCACGGCCACGATCAGCTCGTCGGGCCGGCGCACCGAGGCGCGGTAGCCCGTGTAGTAGTCCGCGAGCGGCACCGCGCGTTCCCCCGCCACGCTCGCCAGCACCACCTCGGCCTCGGCCGCCATCAGCACCGGGATGGCGTCGCCCGCGGGCGAGGCGTTGGCGATGTTGCCGCCGATCGTGCCGCGGTTCTGGATCTGCACCCCGCCCACCTCCTTCGACGCCGCGGCCAGGATGGGCAAGCGGCGGCCGACCAGGGGCGAGCGGATACAGTCCGTGTACGTGGCGAGCGCGCCGAGGCGGAGCGCGCCATCGTCCGCCTCCGTGATCGGGCGCAGCTCGGCGAGGCCCCAGAGGTCGAGGAAGCGGCGCTCGGGCTCACTCCCTCCGGGCGGCGTCCCCCCGAGCGTCCCAAAGTGCAGCCCCACGAAGACGTCGGTCCCGCCCGCCAGGGGCATGAGCTGCCGGCCCGTGCGCGCCGCCTCGGCGAGCCAATCGAGCGCCTCGGCGAGCGAGCGCGGCCGCAGCACCTCGGCGGCCACCGTCACGGCCCCGCTCATCGCGACCCCAGCGCCGCCAGCACGGCGTCATAGATCTTCGTGTACCCCGTGCAGCGGCACAGGTTCCCCGCCAGCCCCTGGCGCACCACCTCGATCGTCGGGCGCTCCGGCAGCGCGCACGCCGCCATGATCATGCCCGGCGTGCAGATCCCGCACTGGGCCCCGCCGCACTCGAGGAACGCCTGCTGCAGCCGATGCAGCGGGTCCGAGGGCGCCAGCCCCTCGATCGTCGTCACCTCGTGACCCGCCGCCTGGCACGTCGGCACCAGGCACGAGTTCACCGCCTGACCGTCGATGAGCACGGTGCACGCCCCGCACTCGCCCTCACCACAGCCCTCCTTGGTGCCCGTGAGACCGAGATCCTCGCGCAGCGTATCGAGCAGGCGCCGCATCGGCGGCACATCGACCGAGCGCTCATGGCCGTTGACATGGAACAAGAGCTTCATTCGTAGGGCTCCCTGGTGAGCTTCTTGTATTCACACTCATTGAGTAACTTCCATGCTGTCTTGGCGTTCCTGCCCCGCTTCTTGGCCTGCTTGATCTCGCCATGGTTTTCCAACGCCATTCGTCGGGGAATTTGCGATCAATCGAGCCGCGACAGCAACGGCTTATGAAACTCTGGGCGATCTCGTCCTCGTTATTGGATGCGACACAATCGTGTTCCGACCGGACAGCCACGCTGTAGAGCATCGTCGGAGCGGCATGTCCCCCTCCCGTCTCCCAAAGGATCAAGAGGAGGGCTGTCCAAAGGACAGCCTGCCCGTGTCGTGGGATGCCGGGTCTCATGATTGCCTCATGCGCCGGTGTGCCTCGTCATCATGGAACAAACGCGAGTAGATCTCATCGCCATCCACCAGCGCCCTGTCCTGGTCCGAGATCTCATAGACGCTGAGGACCTCTTGAAAGGACCATGTGACCGTCTCACCGTCGGAATTGAGGTACGAGGTTTCCGCTTGCTTGGCGAAGACCTCGGCCTTGGCACTGGCCTCGTCGCGAGACGATGCATATACGAGGAAGATACTCTCCTCATACATCGGCTCGTCGTCGGGTGCCGCGATTGAGATCTTGTTGATGACGACCACGGAGAACAGCATCCCTCATCGCCCTGAACGCCCGGGCTCGGCCTGGTCGAGCGCCTCCATGAGGCGCTCGGGCGTCGCCGGGATCTCCGTCACCCGCACGCCCGTGGCCCGCGAGATCGCGTTGGCCACCGCCGCCGCCGGCCCGTCCATCGGGCACTCGCCCACGCCCTTGGCGCCAAAGGGCCCTTGCGAGTAGGGGTTCTCCACGATCTCCACCGCCATCCGCGGCGCGTCGAGCGTGGTCGGGATGATGTAATTGGTGAGCGTGGGATTGGCCATGCGCCCGCCCTGCATCACCACGTTCTCACACAGCGCCCAGCCCACCGCCTGCAGCGTCCCGCCCTCGATCTGACCCTCGGCGAGCAGGGGATGGATCGCCTTGCCGATGTCGATGACCGCCGTCACGTCCGTGCAGCGCACCTCGTAGGTGAGCGGGTCCACCTCCACGTCCGCGATGTTGCAGCCCCAGGCGTAGGCGCCGTACGCGTCCCCCTGATACGTCTCGTCGCTCCACTGGATCTCGCCCGGCTTCTCGTACTGCTCGTCCACGACCAGGCGCCCGCGCGCCGCGAGGAGCGCCCGCGCCCGCTCGCGGAACTCCTCCGGGCTCTGGTACGGGCCGAGCTCGGCGCGGATCTTCGCGGCCGCGCGCTGCAGGATGCGGCCCACCACCATGCACGTGCGCGAGGCCACCGTCGGCCCGCTGTCCGGCACCGCCGCCGTGTCGGGATCTGACGTCTCCACCCAGCCATAGGGGATGCCGAACGCGTCCGAGACGATCTGCGCGTGCATCGTGCGCGTCCCCTGCCCGATCTCGGTCGAGCCCACGCGCAGGCGCACGCCGTCCTTGGTGAGCTCGATGCCCGCGCGCGAGGCGAGCCGCACCTCGCCGCCGCCCGTGAAGCCCGAGCCGTGGAGGAAGCAGGCGATGCCGGTACCCCGCATCCCCTGTCGCCCCTCCTGCGCCTGCCCCCCCTGCCCGTCCCCGGACCCTGCGCCCCGCGCGCGCCGCCGCTCCTCGTGCAGCTTGAGCGCCCGGTCGAGCACCTCCTCGGCGCTCACGCTCTCCCGCAGCACCTGCCCCGTGGCCGTCGCGTCGCCGAGGCGGAGCAGGTTCTTCCGCCGCAGCTCCACCGGATCCATGCCGAGCTCCTCGGCGATGCGGTCCATCTGCACCTCGGCCGCGAACTGCGACTGCGGCGCGCCGAAGCCGCGGAAGGCGCCGTTGGGCGGCGTGTGGGTCATCATCACCCGCCCCCGGATGCGCACGTGCGGCACGCGATAGGGCCCGGTGGCGTGGATGCAGGCGCGCGACAGCACCACCGGCGACAGGGTCACGTAGGCGCCGCCGTCGAGCATGAGGT
Organism: Polyangia bacterium; assembly: GCA_036263495.1. Taxonomy (GTDB): domain Bacteria; phylum Myxococcota_A; class Polyangia; order Palsa-1104; family SHYY01; genus DATAGU01. The sequence goes on from DATAGU010000368.1 coordinate 17,579, forward strand.
CGATGTCCACGGCCACGAGCCGCCCGTCGCGGGTGAGCCCCGTGCGATGGCGCACGAACGCCGGGTGCCGCTTGGTCGTGGCCAGCATGTCCTCGGTGCGGTCATAGATCATCTTCACCGACCGCCCGGCCTTGTGCGCGAGCAGCGCCGCGTGCCCCGCCAGCACCGACGGATACTCCTCCTTGCCGCCGAAGCCGCCGCCGGTCGTCATCTGCACCACACGCACCCGGTCTTCGGGCAGGCCGAAGAGGCCGCGGAGCGCCTTGACCACGTAGTAGGGGCACTGCAGCGACCCGTAGACCGTGACCGCGGCCCCCGGGCCCGCGGCCCCGTGCGCGCCGTCCGGGAGCGCGATCACCCCGTTGGGCTCGATGTAGAGCTGCTCCTGATGCCCCGTGCGGTACGTCCCCTCGACGATCACCTCGGCCTGGGCGAAGCCCTCAGCCAGGTCGCCCTTGGCGATGGTGATCTCCTTGAGCACCGTGGGCGAGGTGGTGAAGTCGAGGATCGGCGCCTCGTCCTCCTCGTACTCGACGCGGATGTGGGCGAGCCCCTCCTCGAGGCGACGCCGGTCGGCGTGGGCCAGGAGCGCGATCGGCTCCTCGCGGTGGCGCACCCGGTCCTTGGCCAGATAGGGCTGGTCCTCGGTGATGAGGGTCACCACGTTCTTGCCGCCGGGCGGGATGTCGCTCGCGTCGACGTAGGTGAAGCCCGACCAATCGAAGCCCGGGTCGCGCACGATGGCGCGGATGCGACCGCAGGGCACCGTGCTGCGCACCGTGCGTCCGTACAGCATGCCCGGGAACACGAGGTCATCGACGTATCGAGCCCGGCCGGTGACCTTGTCGATGCCCTCGGCGCGCGGGACGTTGTGCCCCACGCTGCCGGTACTGGCTGCCTCTCGATTCGACATGGGTGGATTTGACGCGCCCCCGAGCGCGTCCGTCAAGATATCAATGATCCCATGATGATCACCCAGTGGATGAGCCGTGTTGCCCTGGTCCTCCTCCTCGCGTCCTGCGCACATGGCGCCGGCCCGGCGGGCCGTGTCCCTGTCGGGGAGCCCACGGATCTGACGCGACGGGAGATCCTGGCCGCCGAGGAGAGGATCTTCGGCGCCATCCAGCACAAGGACGTGGGCGCGCTGCGGCCGCTCCTCGCGCCCGAGTTCGTGCACCGCAGCCCCTCGGGGGAGGAGCTCGGCAAGGAGGCGTTCCTCGCCGGCGTCGGCGCCGTGCCCCTGCGCATCGTCTCGGTGCGCGGCGAGAACATGGCCGTCCGGGCGTATGGCAGCACGGCCCTCCTCACCGGGGTGCAGCGCGCCGTCGTCCTCGGCACCGACGGCCGCGAGATGGCGAGCGACGGGGCGTTCACCGACGTCTTCGTGCTGCGCCGGGTCGAGGGGAAGCGGGTCTGGCTCCTGTCCTTCGCCTACAGCGTCGAGCTGCCGCCCCCAGCGCTGCCGGCGCCGCCGGACCCGGCGCCAGGCCCATAGCCGCACGATTTGTGGTTCCAGCGACGCAGCAATTGTGCACCATTAAATGGAATCACGTGTTGGTCCATGGACCCGTTCCATGGACCAGGTCCATGGAACGGGTCCACCGGCCTGTCGCCCCTGTAGGGGATTAGGTAGGAGCCTACCGAGCAGCCGTGCACCGGATCAGAGCCCCCCCTCCCTCATGCTCGGAGGAGGGGCCGCCATGCGCTAGTTGAAAAACTTCAGACAGAGAGAGCGAGGGAGTGAGAGGGAGAAAATGGAATCGGTTGACGATCTGCAATCTTAGTCAGGGTTAATGCATCCAAAGGTGAGGCAATCATAACCATCTGCTCCATGCACCTGCTGCAGGTCGATTGCACTGAGGGAGCGCACCGTATCTTTGTGTAGCTTGAGCAAGCGCCGGGTGCAGGTCTTCTTGGATGGCTGCAACTTCTTTCGGATTTCCATGTCGTACCTCGCTGGGCAAGTCCTTGGGTGAACCGCACGAGGGCCCAGCAAGGGTCGTGCCTATCCAACCCCTTCCCGCGAAGCACTGCGCTATCTGTCAGAGCGCAGCCGGTTCGCTCCGTCCAGCGTCACGCTCGTCACTCCCTGCATCCAGCGCAGCAGGGCATCCGGCGCGCGCGGCAGCGTCTCCGTGCGGTCGACAGGCCAGAGCCCGGCCGTATCATCAGTGCTGGCCGAGGCGACGAGCCTCCCGTCGGGGGCGAAGTCGAGCCCGAAGACGCTGTCTCGATGGCGGAAGATCCGCTCGAGCGCACCGCTTGCCGTGCCCCACAGCCGCACGGTCCCATCCCAGCTCGCCGAGGCCAGGCGATCCCCATCGGGCGAGAAGGCGAGCCGGCGTACGACGTCCTCGTGGCCCATGAGCACCCGGCCGGGGCCGCCGTCGCTCGGTCCAAGCCAGACGAGCTTGTCCTCACCCGCCGAGGCGAGCCAGCGCCCGTCGGGCGAGAAGGCGAGGACGTACAAGCGTCCGAAGTGTTGATGCACCATCTTCCGCGCGCCCGTCTCGAGATCCCATAGCTGCGTCGCGCCCTGGCCATCCGCCACGGCCAGGTGCCTGGCATCGGTCGAGAACGCGAGGCGATACCAGGGGCTGCCGCCGACATGGAGCTCACGCCGCCGGCGCGTCTGGCGATCATGGAGGACCACCGTGTCCTCCCTCTCGACCCACGCGACGAGCCGGCCATCGGGGCTCACGGCGAGCGCCGTGGGATCGGCGACCTGGCGCGACAGCACCTCGCCCGGGCCCGCGTCGAGCGACCAGCGCCGGACCGTGTGATCGTTGCCGATCGACACGAGCTCCTGCGCCATGCCGAGGAAGGCCATCTCGCGGATCGCGCCCTCATGGGTCCCGAGGAGCCTCCCCGCGGCGCCGGAGAGATCCCACACCCGCACTTCATGATCGAAGCCCCCCGAGACCAGCCGGCGCCCGTCGGGGGCAAAGGCGACCTTCCAGACCAACCCGTTATGACCACGCAGCACCGGGCCTGGCTCGCCGTCGCGGCTCCACAGGCGGAGCGTGAAGTCCCGGCTGGCCGTTGCCAGGCGTCGTCCATCCGGGGCAAAGGCGACGGCCTGGAGATCGTCCGTGTGCCCCGTCAGGATCCGACCTTGCTCCAGATCGGGCTCCCATAGACGCGCAGTGCGATCATGGGCGGCCGAGGCGAGCAGGTGGCTGCCCCGCGCATAGACCACCTGGACGACCAGCGCCTGGTGGCCCCGTAGGACGGTGACGGTGCCGGTGTCGAGGTGGAAGCGGCGCACGGTCTCGTCGCGCCCCGCCGAGGCGAGTTCGCGCCCATCATCGGAGAAGGTGAGCGCCTGGACCTCCCCTTGATGTCCATGCAGCGTGCGCGGCTGGTCCTCGCCCAGCCTCCACAGACGGATGGTGCCATCGCGGTAGGAGACCGCGAGCTGCCGGACGTCCGGAGAGAAGGCGATCGCGAAGACGGGTTGCTCGTCGGTCCAGAGCGTGCGTCCGGTCCGGGCCTTGGCATCCCACAGCCACAATTGCCCATCGGCGCCGCCGACCGCCAACCAGCGCCCATCGGGAGAGCAGCGGACCGTGGTGATCCCGGGGCGGCCGCGGCGCAGGAGCTCGCCCTGCCCGGTCTCGAGGTCCCACAGCCAGGCCGTCCCGTCGATGCCCGCCGAGGCCAGCTTCCCGGTCGAGGGCGAGAAGGACACCGCCGCCACGTCCCCCTGATGACCGCGCAGGCCGCGCCCGATGCCGCTGTCGAGTCGCCACAGGTGCACGAGGCCATCCTCGCCGGCCAGCGCCAGCCAGCGCCCGTCGGGCGACAGGTCGATCGCGTTGCCCTTCCCCTCGGTGTCGGTGATGGTGTGGACGATCCCGGTCCGCCAATCCCAGCGCTTGATTGTGCCTTGCCGCCAGTCGGAGATCACGATCCGCTGCCCATCGGGCAAGAAGCGGGCGGCCGAGACCTCGACACCGTACGGTAGCCTGGCCAGTGTGCGCCCGGTCGCCACGTCCCAGACGTGCACGGCGCGGCCCTCACCGCCGCCGACGAAATGTCGCCCATCGGGGGAGAAGTCGCCGCGGCCGGCCAGCAATTGATCGCGCACGAAGACGTGCCGCGCCACGCCCAGCTCGCGCGCCTCGACGGCGAGGTTGTGCACCTCGGACCAGTCGGCCCCGCCCGCGGGGTACCTCTTGAGCCAGGCCAGCGTGGCCGTGGGATCCGAGGCCAGCGCGTTGCGTGCCTGGAGCAGGATGAGCTCGTTCGTGCGCGCCTCGGCTGCCCCTCGCTCCTGCTCGGCGCGGTGGCGGTCGCTCACCGCACGTCTGTAGCTCGTGGCGATCCCGGCCAGCACGAGCGCCGCGATCACCGCCTGCAGGCGGTGGCGCTTGAGCCAGCGCCACAGGAGCAGGGGCCATGAGTAGTCGTGGGCGCTCACGAGCTGCCCGGTCTGGAAGCGGCGCAGATCCTCGGCCAGCTCGAGCGCGGAGGGATAGCGATCCTCGGGGCTCCGCGCCATCGACTTGCGCACCACGGCCAGGAGCTCCCGCGGCACCCCTTTTTGCAGCTGTTCGGGAGGGGCCGGCGGCCCAGCGAGCACTTGCGCGAGCGCCTCATCTCCGTCATACGGCGGCCGCCCCACGAGCACGTGGTAGAGGAGCGCGCCGATCGCGTACACGTCGGTGCGCGGGTCCACGCGCCCGCCGGACGCCTGCTCGGGCGCCATGTAGGCCGGCGTTCCGAGGATGGAGCCGGCCTGGGTGAGCGGGAGCGACGTGACGTCGCGGGCCACGACGTCCGAGAGGCTGACCTCCTCCTCGGCCTCGATGTCCTTGGCGATGCCCCAGTCGATGACCACGGTCTCGCCGAAGCGGCCGACGAGCACGTTGGCCGGCTTGATGTCGCGATGGATGACGCCCTGGCTGTGCGCATAGGCGAGGGCGTCGGCCACGGCCACGACGTTCGGGATGAGGGCGAGCCGCTCATCGAGCGTCGGCCGCTCGGCGATGATGTCGGCCAAGGAGCGGCCGGTCACCATCTTCATGGCGTAGACCGGCTCGCCCGTGGGCCACCGGCCGGCCTCGTAGATGGGCACGATCGAGGGGTGCTGCAGGCGCGCCGTCACCAGGGCCTCGCGCACGAAGCGCAGCTGCGAGAGCGCGAACGGCTCGAGGAGCTCCTTGATGGCGACCGGGCGGTCGAGGCGCACGTCATGGGCCTCGAGCACGCGGCCGAGGCCCCCGCGGGCGTACTCGCCATCGATGGCGTACCGCTCGCGCGGGATCACGGGCAGATCGAGGAGCGATTCCTGGGCCAGGGACGGCGACTCGATGGCCAGGGTCTTGTCCGGGGCCGTGGCCAGCGCTCGGGGCCCCTCCGTCACGCTGCCGGAGGAGTGAGGGTCATCATGAGTCTCGGGAGGGGTCGCGTTCGGGGGGGCCATGCTGACCTGCCGGCGAGGGGTGCAAGGAGCTGGTCGAGTGCCTTTGTATCATGGGCTAGGCGCTGTTCTCAGTGTCCAGGGAGGCCCCCTTCGGTGTGCGAGGAGGCGCCTGGAGCATGCGAGGAGACGCCCGGCGCGTGTGAGGAGACGCCCGGGGCGTGTGAGGAGGTGCCTGGAGCATGCGAGGAGGTGCCTGGAGCATGCGAGGAGGCAACCCGGGGCATGTGAGGAGGTGCCTCGAGCGTGCGAGGAGGCGCTCCTGGAGGCCCGGGAGGCGCTTTCACGGTCCCGGGAGGCGCTCTCACGATCCCGGGAGGCGCTTTCAGAGCTCCGGGAGGTATCTCCAAAATCCCGGGAGGCATTTTCAAAATCCTGGGTGCCCATTTCAAAATCCCGGGACCCTGTTTCAAAACCCCGGGAGGCCTTTCCAAAACTCCCGGGAGGTATTTTCAAAACCCCGGGAGGTGTCCTCAAATCCCCGGGAGACGTCTCCGAGATCCCGGGAGTTCCACCCAGCCCGCAAGCCGGCGTCTTCAGGCCGCGAGGTGGCATCCATCGGTGTCCGAGGAGAGGGGTTCGACGTGCGGGAGGATGGTCTCAGCGCGGGAGGAGGGGCTCTACAGCGGTGGTAGGCCGCGGCGCAGGGACGGGGCGCCCTTCCGGCACGCCACGGGGCCTCGCGCTCGATTCATGAGCCGCCAGGAACGGTGAGCACGACTCCTGCGCGGGTGGCGGGCAGCCTCCTGGGGCGAGCGATTTTACAGTCACCGTTCACTTTTTCTTGCGCCCTGCCACGATCACTGTGATTTTACAGCCGCTCCCATCCTTCATGAACAGAGAGGCACCCACATGCCCGTCTCTCCCAATTGGAAGCTCCGCCGCCTGGCTCCGCGTGCCAAGCGTGTGCAGGCTCGCCGCGCCCGGGACGCCCAGACCATCGCCGCCTACGCCGGCACGTTGCCCGGCAAGGCCGACGCCTTCATCAGGGCCTATGACGCCATCGTCAAATACGAGTCCACCTGGCGCCGGGTCCTGCGCGAGGGGCATCGCGCCCTGGCCCGGCTGGAGGAGGTCCTCCACGTATGGCTGCCGCGCCTCGGCCGCGACGTCCCGGGCCTCGACGTCGCCTCCTTCACCGGCGGCCCCGACGCGCCCGACAGCCTCCTCGGGCACGCCGACCGTCTCTTGACCCTCATCGAGGACCACCGCGACCGCCGCGGGGCGCCGCTGCCCTACAAGGACGGCGCGCTCATCGAGATCCAGTCGGCCCTGGCCCTGGCCCACAGGAGATGGACCGAGGCCGAGGCCATCGACGCCCGCTACCAGCACCTCCTGCGCGACATGCGCCTGAGCTATACGGCCTTCGACGCGGAGCTCAAGGCCTTCCGCCGCAGCCTGTGCAGCGCCTTCGGGCGCAGCGACAAGGACTTTCAGAAGCTGCGCATCGAGCACGCCACCGAGTTCGACGAGGATGACGACGTCGACGCCCCCCTGCCGCCGCCCGCGCTCCTGCAGGGGGGCGCCCCTCGCGCTGAGCCCCGGTGAGCCCCCGTCCGCCCGCGCCCGCTCAGCTCCCTCGCGCCGCCCGCGCCAGGCGGCGTTCGTAGGCCTCCCGCACGATCGCCACGTCATCGAGGAACGCCCCGAGCTCCTCGATGAGGAGCGCCTGCGGCCCGTCGCACAGCGCCACCTTGGGGTGGGGATGGAAGTCCACCAGCACCAGGTTGGCCCCGGCGATGAGCCCCTGCGCGGTCACGTGATAGATGTCGATGAGGCCGTCCTTCGACGACGCATGCGGCCGGTCGATCCGGCCCACCGAGTGCGACGGATCGATCGCCACCGGCATGCGCGTGAGCCGCTTCACCGCCGGCACGTGCGCGAAGTCGACCAGGTTGCGGTGCGGGTCGCCGAGGTGACTCTTCACCCCGCGCAGACAGAACACCACGTTCGGGTTGCCCTCGCTCGCCACGTACTCGCAGGCGTTGAGCGACTCCTCGAGCGTGATCCCCATCCCGCGCTTGAACAGCACCGGGAACTCGCGCTGCTGCCCCACCTGCTTGAGGAGCTCGAAGTTCTGCGCGTTGCGCGTCCCGATCTGCAGCATCACCCCGGTGGGTCGCCCGGCTTCATCGAGCGCCCGGCGGATGTCGTCGATGTGCGCCTCGCGCAGCACCTCCATCGCCATCACCCGGATGCCATACTTCCCGGCCAGCTCGAACACGTAGGGCAGACAGCTCCGTCCGTGGCCCTGGAAGTCGTACGGGCTCGTGCGCGGCTTGTACGCGCCCATGCGCGTCGTTTGCAGCCCGGCGCGCTGGCACGCCGCCATCATCAGCTCCACGTGCTCGCGCGTATCCACCGCGCACAGGCCCGCGAACACGTGGCAGCTCTCCTGGTCAAAGCGCACCCCGTTGTAGGTGAACCCCATCGGCTCGGACCTGCCCTCGTGGCGCCCGAGCAGGCGATACTTCTGCGACACCCGGAACACCCGCTCCACCCCGAGGCACTCCGTGAACGCCTCGGTCGGCACCGCCGCCGTCGGACCGATGAGGTGCACCTCCACCAGGCCGCGGCTCTGCCCCTGCATCTCGTAGACGGCGGTGGAGATCCCCGGGTAGCGCGTCGCCCGCTCGAGCACCTGCGCCACCTCCGGCCCGCCCGCCGTCACCCCTGAGCTGAAGATGATGATCATGTGCTTACCATAGCGGAGTCGAGGGGCTCCGACACGGGCACACCGGCTTCGCTAGGGTGGTTCGTGGAGCCCTACCCGCCGGCGATGGGCGCGAGGAGATAGAGCTGATCCCCGTCCTGGAGCACGCGCTGCTCGTTCTCGTCGAGCGGACAGCGCTCGCCGTTGAGCATGAGGGTGTGACGGAGGTGCGGACTCTCGGCGATGGCCTGGCGGAGGAAGATCCCCTCCCGCTCGGCCTCGTCGAGCAACCTGCCGAGCGTGCTGCCTTCGGCCAACGTGAAGGTGCGGTCGATGTTCTGCCAGCCGAGCCCGATCCGGCCCCTCAGGAAAACCTGCACCCGGATGCGCGGCGTCGCGTCCCGGCCGAGCAGCCCGCGCAGCTTGTCCGAGAGGCTCATCCCTCGACCCAGTCGGCGAGGAGGTCGGTGAGGCCGAGCTCCTGCGCGCGGCCCCGCTGGAGGCGGCCGGTCTCGGGGTTCCAGTGCATCGCCACATAGAAGTCGGTCTTCAGGCGATCGAGCGGCACCGTCACCCCCCTGAGCGGCCCCACCGTGAGGAGCCCATCCCCCTCGCCGAGCATGCGCGGGTGCGGCTTGAAGTCCGCGGGCTTGACACCCTCGCGCAGGTTGAAGGCGGCGCGCAGGTTCTGGATGCGCTCGCCGCAATCGAGGAGGTCCTTCTCGGTGAAGTTCCAGCCGGTGAGCGCGTTGGTGAGATCGAGCCACGGCAGGCCGCCGGTGAGCCCGGTAAACATGCACAGGCCGAGGCCGTTCGTCACCTGATGGGCGTTGCTGAAGTGCGCCTGCGCCCGGCCTTTGCCCTCGACGCCGTTCCACGAGATCTTGACCTCCTCGGGGTCCACCGCCTTGGGCAGGGGGAACTTGGCGCCGAAGGTCTCGTTCCACGAGGCCGATCCGGCGGTGTGCCGGCCGGGCGTGGGATCGGCGATGTAGGTCACGCCCATCAGCGAGGAGAAGCGCGTGTCGTGGTAGGCCGGCTCCTGCCCGTGGACGTGCACGGCGAACCGCTCACTGCCCTTGCCGACGTGCGCGGCGGCCAGGGCCGAGCCGTGGCGCAGCCACTCGCCGCAGCCCTCGCCCTTGCCCATCTTGACGGTGAGCGCCAGCGCCCCCTCGCCGTTGCCCCAGCGCATGTCGATGCCGTCGAGGTCGGCGGGCGTGAGGATCCCTTCCTCGACCGCCTCGCACACCCAGGCCAGGGTCGCGCTCGCGCTCACCGCGTCCATGCCATACCGGTTGCAGGCGTCGTGGCAGGCGGTGACGAGGTCGAGATCGTCGTTGAGGATGTTGGCGCCAAAGCCGCAGAGCGTCTCGTAGTCGGGGCGGCGCACGTCACGCAGGCCGCGGCTCTTCACCCCGACGATGCCCTTGCAGGGCGCAGGGCAGTCGCCGCAGCTGAGCTTGCGCGTGATCATCTTGTCGACCTCGCCGCCGTTGATCTTGAGGCTCTTGGTGGCGAGCGGGAAGTCGCGCGCGCCGACGCCCTTCCAGTTCTTGATGGGGGTGTCGCCGTTCTCGACGCTGAGGGCGACCGCCGAGGTGGTGCCCTGGTCGGCCCAGAGCTGGCGCATGGCCGGCTGCGGCGCCTCGATCTTCATGCCGAGCCGGCGCATGAGGCGGTAGAACCACCCGAGGAAGCGCTTGGGCTTGCTGAACCAGACGATGAGCCGCATGAGCAGGCCGATGTCGCTCTTGTACTCGCGGGTGATGGCGTCGCAGAGCGTCTTGAAGCGCTGGGGCTCGGCGATCGGCACCTCGCCCGTGCCGCCGACCACGATGGCCTTGAGGTTCTTGCTGCCATAGATGGCGCCGAAGCCCTGGCGGCCGAAGGCGTGGTAGCGGTCGTTCATGACCGACGCGATGCGGCTCTGCCGCTCGCCCGCGGGGCCGATGGCGGACACGCCGACCTCGCTCTTGCCGCCGTAGCGGGCCTTGAGCGCGTCGAAGGACTCGGGGATCTCCTGGCCCCAGAGGTCGCCGGCGGGCTCGAGGCGGACCTCGGCGTCGCGGATGACGAGCACGGTGGGCGACGCAGCGCGGCCCTTGACGAGGAGCGCGTCGTAGCCGGCGCGGCGGAGCTGGCTGGCGACGCTGCCACCCGAGTTGCTGTCCGCCCAGGTGCCGGTGAGCGGGGACTTGCCGGCGATCTGGATGCGGCCGGAGAAGGGCGTGCGCACGCCTGTGAGCAGGCCCGAGACGATGGCGAAGCAGGCCTCGGGCGCGAGGGCGTCGGCGCCGGGCGGGAAGTGTTTCCACATGAGGTACGCGCCGAGGCCGTAGCCGCCGAGGAAGCGCTGGTAGACGGACTCGTCGACCAGCTCGACGGTGGAGGAGCCGCTGGTCAGGTCGACGACGAGGATCCGGCCGTGGGTGCCGTAGCGGGGGGGGGTCTTGGCGAGGGCGGTGGTCATGTTGAGGGCGCTCCGAGGGCTGAGGCCGCCAAGGTACCACGCGGCGGCGCTCTCATCGCGGGCCCGAGCGGATGCCTTCGATGGACTAGGCGGTCTTCATGCCCGCGGCCCCCTGCAGGCCGAGCTCCATGATGGCCAGCTCGCGCATGCGGAACTTCTGCACCTTGCCGGTCACGGTGAGGGGGAACTCGTCCACGAACTTCCAGTGCCGCGGCACCTTGTAGGTGGCGATGCGGCCCTTGCAGTACTCGGCCATCTCCTCGCCGGTGAGGGCGGCGCCGGGCCGCGGGCGCACCCAGGCCATCACCTCCTCGCCATAGCGCTCGCTCGGGACGCCGATGACCTGCACCTCGCTGACGAGCGGGTGGGTGTGCAGGAACTCCTCGATCTCGCGCGGGTAGATGTTCTCGCCGCCGCGGATGATCATGTCCTTGATGCGGCCGACGATGTTGACGTACCCGGCCTCGTCCATGGTCGCGAGGTCGCCGGTGTGCATCCAGCCCGCGGGGTCGATGGCCTGGCGCGTGGCGTCGTCGTTGCGCCAGTACCCGAGCATGACGGAGTAGCCGCGGGTGCACAGCTCGCCGGGCTGGCCGCGCGGCACGATGGCCTGGGTCTCGGGGGAGACGATCTTGATCTCGACGTGCGGATGCACCCGCCCCACGGTGGCCACGCGCCGCTCGAGCGGATCGTCGAGCGAGCTCTGGGTCGAGACCGGGGAGGTCTCGGTCATGCCGTAGCAGATGGTGACCTCGCGCATGTGCATCCGGGTGACGACCTGCTTCATGACCTCGATGGGGCAGGGCGAGCCGGCGAGGATGCCGGTGCGCAGGGTGGAGAGGTCGAACTCGCCGAAGCGCGGGTGATCGAGCTCGGCGATGAACATGGTGGGCACGCCGTAGAGCGTGGTGCAGCGCTCGGCCTGCACGGCCTCGAGCACGGCGAGGGGGTCGAAGGCCTCGCCGGGGATGACCATGCACGCGCCGTGGGTGGTGCAGGCCAGGTTGCCGAGGACCATGCCGAAGCAGTGATAGAAGGGGACGGGGATGCACACCCGGTCGGCCTCGCCGAGGCCGAGCGCCTCGCCGACGAAGAAGCCGTTGTTGAGGACGTTGTGGTGCGAGAGGGTGGCGCCCTTGGGGTGGCCGGTGGTGCCGGAGGTGTACTGGATGTTGATGGGGTCGTCGAACTGGAGCGCGGCCTCGCGCTCGGCGAGGGCGTGCTCGCTCACCCGGCGGCCGGCGTCGAGGAGCATCTGCCAGTCGTCGTCGAGGACGAGGCCGAGGCGCAGGGCGTGGCAGCGGGGCCTGACCTCGGCGAGCATGGCGGTGTAGTCGGACTGGCGGAAGGCGCGCGCGAGGCACAGGACGCTCACGCCGGACTGGGTGAGGGCGTACTCGAGCTCGGCGGTCTTGTAGGCGGGGTTGATGTTGACGAGGATGGCGCCGATGCGCGCGGTGGCGTACTGCAGGACGACCCACTCGTAGCGGTTCGGGGCCCAGATGCCGACGCGGTCGCCGCGGCCGACGCCAAAGGCGAGGAGGCCGCGGGCGGCGGCGGTGGTGAGGTCCCAGAGGGCCTGGTAGGTAGCCGCAACGCCCTGGGAACGCACGATGAGCGCGGGGCGATCTCCGTGGCGCGCGGTGGTGCGCCGCAGGTTCTCGCCGATGGTCTCGCCGAGGAGCGGGGTGGTGCTCGTGCCGTGGGCGTAGGAGAAGGAGGGCGTCATGGGAATCGGCGAATCGTATCGATGACCAGGCCCCGCAGTCGAGAGCGTCCACAAGATGACCTCGCGACGTCGGGCCTTCTTTGTGGTTCTCCTATCAGTCGTGCTGCGGCCGGCGGGGAAGGACGCAGTAGTTGATGCGGCGCCTCGTGCTGGCCAGACTCTCAGGGGCAGATGTACTGGCCGAAGATGTTCGTCGGCGTGGTGACGCTGGCGTCATCGACATAGAAGACCGCCGGCCCGCCGTTGGCGGTGTAGATGAGAACCTCGTTGGTATTGGAGCCGGCCCTCGTGGCCAGCGGCGCGCACACCGAGACCAGCTGCCACTGGTTGATCTTGGTGGGATCGGCGGTCTGGAAGTTGAAGCCGGTGGCCCCGTTCCCGATGCCGATCTGGACCCCACCGGCGACGACGTAGAGCCAGACGCTGAATCTCTGGTGCGACGGCGTCACCTGTCCCTGCGGCAGGTACTGCTGCGCGATGCCACCGTTGCTGGTGGTGGCGGAGACGAGCATGCTGGTCGATCCGCCATGCACGACGCCGGCATTCAGCCAGGTGGCGATGGCCCCGTAGTTGGGGTCGTTGCTCGTCGCAGGCCAGCTGTCGGCGGCGGTGCCCCAGCCGGCGAACCAGGGCGCGTTCTGCGAGCCATGGTCGATGAAGCCCGACGGGATGTTGGGATCGGGGACTTCGAAGCCGGGGTTGAGGAGGAGATTGGCGCTCGCCGAGCCGGAGATGCCGACGACTGCGAGGGTGAGGGCAACGATGGAACGGATGGATCGCATGGACGTCTCCTTGTCGCGTGGCCGCCGTTCATCGGCGACGCCGGAGGCCTCAGCACGGATCGTGCCTGCGCTCGCGATGCGAGAGAGCCGCGCGGAAGCCGTCGCACCGCGTCCGGCTTGGGGCATGCTCCTCGGAACCGGCCGGTAAGACCTGCCTGCCGGCAGGCAATGTTTGCCTGCAATCTCTACGGCATCCCTCCGCCCCGCGGCGCTACCGCGAGGCGGAGGGGGCGGCGCACGCCGCGGCGCGCGCGAGGAGGAGGTGGCGCTCGCGGGCGTTGCGCGTGAGCGCCGCGGCGCGTTCGAACTCCGCGCGGGCTTCGTCGAAACGGCCGAGCTTGGCAAGGAGATCGCCGCGTACGCTCGGTAGCAGGTGATAGCCGGCGAGCGAGGGCTCCGAGGTGAGCGCATCGACGATCTCGAGGCCCGCCGCGGGACCGAACGCCATGGCCATCGCGACCGCGCGGTTGAGCTCCACGACCGGTGAGGGCGCGCGTTCGGCGAGCGCGCCGTAGAGCGCCGCGATGCGCGCCCAGTCCGTCTCCTCCGGTGTGCGCGCCCGGGCGTGGCAGGCGGCGATCGCGGCTTGCAGCGTGTATGGGCCCAGTGTGGCGCCGAGCGCCTCGGCCCGGCCGAGCGCGGCGAGGCCGCGGTGGATGAGGATGTGGTCCCAGCGGGCGCGGTTCTGCTCGAGGAGCAGGATGGGCTCTCCGGAGGGGCCGACCCGCGCGGCCGAGCGCGACGCCTGGAGCTCCATGAGCGCGACCAGGCCGTGGACCTCGGGCTCCTTGGGCATGAGCTCGGCCAGGATACGGCCCAGGCGCAGGGCGTCCTCGCACAGCGCGGGCCGCATCCAGTCGTCGCCCGCGGTGGCCGAGTAGCCTTCGTTGAAGATGAGATAGATGACCTCGAGCAGCGAGGACAGGCGGGCGGCGAGCTCGGCGCCGCGGGGGACCTCGAAGGGGACGCGCGCCTCGGCGAGGGTCCGCTTGGCGCGGACGATGCGCTGGGCCATGGTGGGCTCGGAGACGAGGAACGCGCGCGCGATCTCCTCGGTGCTGAGGCCGCCGAGGAGGCGGAGCGTGAGCGCGACGCGCGCCTCGGAGGAGAGCACGGGGTGGCAGGCGGTGAACACGAGGCGCAGGAGGTCATCACCGAGGTCGTCGTCGAGCGCGGCGTCGAGGTCCGGCGCGGCCACCTCCTGCCGGGCCTCGAACTCGTGGCCGAGCTCCTCGTGCTTCTGCTCGAGTCGCTTGCGGCGGCGCAGGTGATCGATCGCGCGGTGCTTGGCGGTGGCCATGAGCCAGGCTCCGGGGTTTTCCGGGACGCCCGACGCGGGCCACGCCTCGAGCGCGGCGACGAGCGCATCCTGCGCGAGCTCCTCGGCGAGGCCGACGTCCCGCACGATCCGCGCCAGGCCGGCGATGAGCCGCGGCGACTCGATGCGGAAGACGGCGGCGATCGCGCGATGCGTGTCGGAGGGCGTCACGGGGCCCAATACACCACGTTCCCCCGTGCAAGTCGAGGTACGCACGCCCCCAGCCCGGATGCGGCCCGCCAGGCTCCCCTGGCCAGGTATTGATCCCCATCAGACCCCCGCAGGGGCCGAGCGGACCCAAGATCGCTTGCGCGAGCCGGGGTTTTGCGTATTCTTGCCCCAGATGTTCGCCTCTTCCCTGCTCCTGGCGGCGCTCATGTCTTCGCTGCCGGTGGCTGCTTCGGCGCCCCCGGAGCGGCCGCAGTGTCTCACGGAGCTGGAGGCGTGGACGCTGGCCGAGCTGGCTCCTATGCAGGTCGTGCTCGCGCCCGGTCAGGTGCGGGCGGCGCTCGACATCCTGTCCTCCTGTATAGAAGATCTCGAGGCCGGGGGGATCACGCCGGCACCGGCGGTCGCGGGCTGCGCCGATGGCCGCGCCACGGTGTGGATCGAATTCGTGCACGCTTGCAGCCAGCCGCGGCTCGTGCGGCTGGCGCTGGTCCGGGCGGCGCACAAGGCGCCGGTGAGCGAGCCGCCGAGCTGCGGCCGGGCCGCGACGCCAACGCGCCCGGGTAACGTGGACGATCACTCGCCGCCCGTGGCCCTCCTCTCCCATCTCTGGTCCGTGCCGCTCGGTGCGACCCGCTGGGTAGAGCTGCCGAGCCAGCTGCCGCCCTCGGCCGAGTCCGAGCGGCTCGAGCGCCCGCCGCGCGCGGGTCTCGTCTCCCTCTAACAACCGTTCATCGACACAGCAGGACAACCCGGGCGCGCGCTCGCTCTAGCGTGCGTGTGCGCCCCTTGTAAGCGAGGTCCATATGCAATCGAACCATGACCAGCATCACGGCTCGGGCGGTATCAGCACCGCCGGCGCCATCGTCGGTATGCTGATCGCCGCCGCGCTCGGCTTCTTCGTGCGCGGCGCGATCGACAAAGGAGGAGGAGGAGGGGATTCGGCGGGGACCATCGCCCAGGTCCCCGAGGGCGCGGTCGACCCGAGCGTCGAACGCTTCCGGGTCCCGGTGGGGAACGCCCCGGTCAAGGGCTCGCCCACGGCCAAGGTGACCATCATCGAATTCTCCGACTTCCAGTGCCCGTTCTGCTCGCGCGTGGTCGGCACGCTCGAGCAGATCGAGACCACCTACAACAAGAACGTCCGCGTGGCCTTCAAGCAGAACCCGCTGCCCTTCCACCCGAACGCCGGGCCGGCCGCCGAGGCGTCGCTGGCCGCGAACGAGCAGGGCAAGTTCTGGGAGATGCACGACAAGCTGTTCAAGAACCAGCAGAACCTCTCCCGCGCCGACTTCGAGAAGTACGCGCAGGAGCTCGGCCTCGACCTGAACAAGTTCAAGGCCGCGCTCGACTCGGGCAAGTTCAAGGCGCAGATCCAGGCCGACCAGGCCGAGGCGGCGAAGTACGGCGCCCGCGGCACGCCCGCCTTCTTCATCAATGGTCGCTTCCTCTCCGGCGCGCAGCCCTTCGACACCTTCAAGCGCATGATCGACGAGGAGCTCGCGGCGGCCGACCGCGCCATGAAGGCCGGCGTGGCGGCGGCGCAGGTCTATGACGCGCTCACCAAGAACGGCAAGGACAGCGCGGGCGGCGGCACGCCGGCCGGCCAGGTGCCTCCCAAGCCGCAGGCCGCGCTCGAGGATCAGGTCTACAAGGTCCCGGTCGGTGACTCGCCGGTCAAGGGCCAGGCCACGGCCAAGGTGACCATCGTCGAGTTCTCGGACTTCCAGTGCCCGTTCTGCTCGCGCGTCGAGACCACGCTCCAGCAGGTCCAGAAGGAGTACGGCGACAAGATCCGCGTCGTCTGGAAGAACAACCCGCTGCCCTTCCACAACAACGCCATGCCGGCGGCCGAGGCGTCCATGGCCGCGAACGAGCAGGGCAAGTTCTGGGAGATGCACGAGGCCCTGTTCAAGAACCAGCAGAACCTCGACGGGCCGAGCATCGAGAAGTACGCGCAGGAGATCGGCCTCAACATGGGCAAGTTCAAGGCCGCGATGGACTCGCACAAGTTCAAGAAGAACATCGAGACCGACATGCAGCTGGCCAACCAGATTGGCGCCCGCGGCACGCCCACCTTCTTCATCAACGGCAAGCCCTTCCGCGGCGCGCAGCCGTTCGAGTCGTTCAAGTCGGCCATCGACGGCGAGCTCAAGAACGCCGAGGCGACCCTCGCGCGTGGCGTGGCCCCGGCCGCGCTCTACGCCGAGCTCACCAAGAACGGCCTCGAGAAGGCGCCGGCGCCACCGCCGCCCGCGGGCCAGCCCGATCCCAACGTGGTCTACAAGGCGCTCGTCGGCGACGCGCCGGTGCGCGGGGCCAAGAACGCCAAGGTGACCATCGTCGAGTGGTCTGACTTCCAGTGCCCCTTCTGCGGCCGCGTGGAGCCGACGGTCGACGAGGTGCTCAAGGCCTACCCGAACGACGTGCGCGTCGCCTTCAAGCAGCTGCCGCTGCCCTTCCACAACAACGCCCACGCCGCTGCGGAGGCGTCGCTCGCCGCCAAGGAGCAGGGCAAGTTCTGGGAGATGCACAAGAAGCTGTTCACGAACCAGCAGGCGCTCGACCGCCCGAACCTCGAGAAGTACGCGCAGGAGCTCGGCCTCGACATGGGCAAGTTCAAGGCCGCGCTCGACACGAACAAGTACAAGGAGAAGGTCGACCAGGAGCTGGCCGAGGGCAACAAGATCGGCGCCCGCGGCACGCCGACCTTCTTCATCAACGGCAAGATCTTCGTGGGCGCGCAGCCGCTCGAGGCGTTCAAGGCGCGCATCGACGAGGAGCTCAAGAACGCCGACTCGATCATGGCCAAGGCCAAGGTCAAGGCGGGTGACGCGCTCTACGCCTACCTCATGAAGGACGCCAAGGACGCGCCCGCGGCGGCGCCGGCCAAGGGCGGCGACGAGGCCGAGGACAAGACCGTCTACAAGGTGGATCCGGGCAATGGTCCGTCGGTGGGCCCGGTGGGCGCGCCGGTCCAGATCGTGGAGTTCTCGGACTTCCAGTGCCCGTTCTGCTCGCGCGTCGTGCCGACCATGGAGAAGGTGCTCGAGAAGTATCGCGGCAAGGTGCGCATCACCTGGCGCAACTATCCGCTGCCCTTCCACCAGAACGCCGGCCCGGCGGCCGAGGCGGCCCTGGCCGCGCACGAGCAGGGCAAGTTCTGGGAGATGTACGACAAGCTGTTCAAGAACCAAGGCTCGCTCGACCGCCCGAGCTTCGAGAAGTACGCGCAGGAGATCGGCCTCGACATGGGCAAGTTCAAGGCCGCTCTCGACTCGGGCAAGTACAAGGCCGCGGTTCAGGCCGACGTGACCTACGCCAACAGCCTCCCGGGTGGCGGCATGGGCACGCCGACCTTCTTCATCAACGGCCACAAGATCGCCGGCGCGTACCCCTTCGAGGAGTTCGCCAAGGTGATCGACGCCGAGCTGGCGAAGAAGGGTAAGTAGCTCCGAGGCAGGGGTCCGCGGGCGCGTCCCGCGGGCCCCATGCCGAATTTGGTTGTCCCGGGGCGGCGGACTCGGGGAGGATCAGGCTCATGAATGGGTCTTGGGTCCTCCGGTTCGTCGCCCGATGTTCTCTCCTCCTCGCCCTCCTCTTCACCCTCCTCGCATCGAGCTGTAGCAAGTCGGGGCCGTGTAACAACGGCGAGAACTGCAAGTGCAACAGCGGCAACTGCAGCTTCGAGTGCGGCGGCACGGGCGGCAACTGCAACTTCCGCTGCGCCCAGGGCGCGGTCTGCAACTTCGCCTGTCCGGGGGGCAACTGCGTCACCTTCTGTGACCGCGGCTCGACCTGCTCGCTGTCGTGCATGGGCGGCGGCTGTCAGACCAACTGCCGGGGCGCGGCCTCCTGCGTGGTGAGCTGCGCGGGCGCCGGCTGCAACCTCGAGTGCACCGACACGAACACCTGCAAGATCACGGGCTGCTCGAGCAGCTGCAACCTCTACTGCAACGGCGCGCCCCGCTGCGAATCGAGCTGCACCCCGGCCGAGGACTGCGAGACGATCTGATGGAGGGGGAAACCTTACCGTCCCCTCTCGATCGACAACGCTGACCGAGCCTCCCCCCACCGCGCGCTACCACGCGCGGGTTGATCGTCTGTGATCCATCCTCTGCTCGTCGCCCCTCACATGGTTTGCTCATGCGGGGTCGGAGCGCGTCTGCTAGCATAGCCGCCATGCTCATCGTCATGAAGAACGACGCGAGCGATCAGGAGATCGCCGACGTCATGCAGCGCATCCGCGAGATGGGGTTCACGCCCCACCGCATGCCGGGTGCGCAGCGCACGGCCATCGCCATCACCGGCAACCCGGGGGCGATCGATCCTGGACACTTCTCCCGCTTCACCGGCATCGCCGAGGCGGTGCCGATCTCGAAGCCGTTCAAGCTGGTGGCGCGCGAGACCAAGCAGGAAGACACGGTCATCCGGCTGCCCACGCCCGCCGGCCACGCCCAGATCGGCGGCGGCCACTTCGGCGTGATCGCGGGCCCATGCGCGGTCGAGGGCCGCGACCAGCTCATGGGCACGGCGCAGGCCGTGCGCGAGGGCGGCGCCCACTTCCTCCGCGGTGGCGCGTTCAAGCCGCGAACCTCGCCCTACAGCTTCCAGGGTCTCAAGGAGGAGGGGCTCAAGCTCCTCGCCGAGGCGCGCGCCGCGACCGGGATGCCGATCGTGACCGAGGTCATGGACACCCAGACCGTGGAGCTCGTGGCGGAGTACGCCGACATGCTCCAGATCGGCGCGCGCAACATGCAGAACTTCTCCCTGCTCGAGGCGGTGGGGCAGGTGCGCAAGCCGGTCATGCTCAAGCGCGGCCTGTCGGCCACCATCCAGGAGTTCCTGATGTCCGCCGAGTACATCATCAAGGGCGGGAACTACCAGGTGGTGCTCTGCGAGCGCGGCATCCGCACCTTCGAGACCATGACCCGCAACACGCTCGACCTCGGCTCGATCCCGCTCATCAAGCGGCTCACGCACCTGCCGGTCATCGTCGACCCCTCGCACGGCACGGGCGACTGGCGCCTCGTGCCGGCGCTGGCGCGGGCGGCGGTGGCGGTGGGCGCCGACGGCCTCATGGTCGAGGTCCACCCCGAGCCGGCCAAGGCGCTGTCCGACGGGCCGCAGTCCCTCACCCCGACCAAGTTCCTCGAGATGATGCAGAGCGTGCGCGCCGTGGCGCAGGCGGTCGGGATGCAGCTCTGAGCCTCGTGTACCCCTGATGGCGATGTCCACCGTCCAGTTCTACACACGCGAAGGCTGTCACCTGTGCGACGAGGCGCTCGCGGTCGTCGAGCGCGTGCGCGCGGGCGTGCCGTTCCACCTCGAGGTGATCGACGTGGACAGCGCCCCGGCGCTGGCCGAGCGCTACGGCCTGGAGGTGCCGGTGGTGCTGGTCGACGGCCGCAAACACGCCAAGTACCACGTCGACGAGGCGGCCTTGCGGCGGCGGCTCGCCGTCCCCGGCGCCGCTACCGACGCCCCCATCGACGCCAGCACCGACGAGAGGCCGGCATGACGCGCGCGGCACGCCCCACGGACGGTCACCCTCCGGACGCGCCGGCGCCGAGCCCGCTGCGGGCGGCGCTCGTGTGGGTGGCGCTCGCGCTCGTGACCGTGCTGCTCGCGGGCGCCTTCGTGCTCGCCCTGCCCGACGCGGTCGAGCGGCAGCGCCAGGGGCGCCTCCACCGCATCCAGGCGGTGTGCGAAGACGCGCTCCGCCCCAGCCCGGGCAACTCCGTGCTCGGCGCCCTGCCGGCCGAGGCCCCGGACTTCCAGCTCCAGGACTGGGCCAACCGCACCGTGTCCCTGTCGTCGCTGCGCGGGCGCGTGGTGCTGCTCAACTTCTGGTTCACGCAGTGCCCGCCGTGCATCGCCGAGATCCCCTCGCTCGAGAAGCTCGTGCAGGCCGAGAAGGGCAAACCGTTCAGCCTGGTGACCGTGTCGGTGGACCCGGACTGGGAGACGGTGCGGAAGTTCTTCTCCAAGGGGACGCCGCTCACCGTCCTCCTCGACGCCGACAAGAAGGTGCCGCCGCTCTACGGCACGGAGAAGTTCCCCGAGTCGTTCCTCATCGACCGCGACGGCAAGATCCTGCTCTACATCGTCTCGGACCGCGACTGGTCGACCCCCGCCGCCCGCGCCTGCATCGACGCCGCGCTCGAGTAGCGCGGCGGACAACTTGCCCGGGTTGGTATTGCCCTGGGAGCTGCTGAGCTAGGTGACATGATGACCGGGCGCGACTGGATCCGACGTCTGCAAAGACGCATTGATCGTCTTGGTGTCGACTTGGAATTCGGCAGTCGCTACGCTCGGGCGCAGGACGCAGAGGCCATCATGGTGCACAGCATCGATCATCCACGGATCTTGATCTGCTTTCGCGATCAGGACCCTACTGTCTCGGCGGTTCTGGAAGAGCTGGCTCATGCGGCGCAGGTGAGGCGGGGGCACTTCAGCCATCTCGACGCCGAGGAGCAGATCATCCGGCGCGAGATCGAGGCCAATGAGTGTCTGGACCGACTGGGTGAGCGATTGCAATTGTCCGAGGACGAGCGGGCAGGCACGCGGCAGCGCCTGGCTCAGGAGCGCGCTCGCCTGGCAAGGCGAGCGCGCTGGTACCGATGACGCCGCCGTTCGGGATGTTGGTGCGAAAGGCGGACACGGCGCCAACCCAGGAGGGCGGTGTCGTGCTCCTGGGACCGATACTCGGACCCATGCCCGAATTGGATCAGCCCCTTCTTCTCCGCCGCCCCTTTGTTCCGCCGCTCACGGTCCGCTGCGCCGGTACGGTCCACTTGAGACGGGCGCAGGGGGGCAACGACACGGGCCTGCTGCTCACGGGCTGGGCGGGTCCTGCCGCATCCCTTGTGGAGGGGGTCCTTCATGGAGAGCACACCCACTACTCGCTGTTCAAGACGATGACAACCTCGCCCCGGGGCGAGTTCGCCTCGCAGGCGCGTTTCGTGCTGGGCGAAGGGCCCCGGCTCCATCGGGGTAGGATGAGCTGTTATGGGTTCATCCGGATGGCAGGGCGTCTGGTTGATCTGCACCTGCTCGGAGAAGATTCTTCAACGCATGAAGTCTTCTGGCAGTGCGTTGAGCAAATCATCCCGCTCGAAGGATCGGCACTCGCGAGGGACGATCTTCTGTTGCCGCAGCCAGCGAGCGAGTCGGGGACGAAACGGCAGCCCTTGCCGCCCTTTCCAGCGCTGCAGACCCCTCTGGATAGCGAGTTGAGGCGGGCTTCATGAGCGAGCAGCGCCTCGGCCAGATCGTCACCTTTTACTCTTACAAGGGGGGTGTCGGGCGGTCCATGGCGTTGGCCAATGTGGCCGTGCTCCTCGCGCAGCGGGGAGAGCGTGTGCTGGCCATTGACTTCGATCTGGAGGCGCCGGGTCTCCACCGGTATTTCCTGCGGCACGATACGCCACTCGGCGAGGGGCGTTATCGCCCTGTGACAGCGCAGCTCGGTGTCATTGATTTCTTCCACGAGTTCGAAGCGCGGCTCCGGGGTCTGTCTCCCGATCCCGCCGCCGATGCGCGGGACCCGATGGTGACACGCCAACTGACAGGCGAGATTGTCGAAGCCCTGCTCGACTCCGAACAGTACCTTTACAGGATCGCGGTCGCGGATCCCAATCGCGCCGCGGTCGCAGCAGGCGAAGTCTCATTCATGGCCGCCGGGCGCTTGGATGATGCTTATGCGAGCCGGGTTCACGACTTCGATTGGCGGCGGTTTTATGCGAGACATGGCGAGGCACTCGAGGTCTTCAGTGAGGTCTTGCGGCGGCGCTACGATTGGGTGCTCATCGATTCGCGGACCGGGGTCGCGGACATCGCCAGCGTGTGCACAGTCCTCCTGCCCGACAAACTCGTCCTCGTGTTCTCACCGAGCGAGCAGGCACTCGAGGGCGCGCTTGAGATCGGGCGTCAAGCTGCACGGAGCCGTTCCGGCGTGGAGGGTCGTCCGCGGCTTGCGCTCTTGCCGCTCCTCTCCCGTGTGGAAGATGGGGAGGAGGAATTGAAGCGCGCCTGGGTCGAGAAAGTGGGGCGTCGCTTCAGCGAACTCTATGAGCCATCAGATGAGCAGGCGCTGCGCACCTACTTTCACAGCACTCGCGTCCCTCATCGAAGCTACTATGCGTATGGGGAATGGATTGCTGCTGAGCAGCAGCCCACGATCGAAGTCGGGTCGCTTACCGAGGTGTTCAGTCGGTTTATCGGATACCTGGAGCTGTCCACGCTGGCGCCACCCTTGAACGTCCCCCCTGAAGCACCCATCCCGAGGATTGCGGCCATCCTGCGCGACCTGCTCCGATTCGCCTCGCAGGATTCAAGTTCCCCGGCGCTGCAGGCCGAAATATACGCACTTCGAAAGGAACTCGCCGAATTGTACGATGCCGAGAGGGTTGGACGACTCAAAGAGCTACTGGGAAGCATGAGCGAACCGGGGCCTCCCACGAAGAAATGATGCACGAGTGACCGCCGCTCCGGCGGCGGCCTCTTCCGCTCCTCAGATCTTCCGCATGACGCCCACCGGCATGGCCGCCCAGCGCGCCACGAGCTCCGGCGTGATCGGGTCCTTGCCGTCGAGGAAGCGCTGGATGTGGGGGAACGAGTCGAAGCCCCAGAACAGCTCCGGCGGGGCGCCCTCGCGCTCGAGGATCATCGTGGGGACGCCGAAGACGCCCGCGGCGATGGCCTCCTCGGTCGTGCGCCGCAGCCGGTTCTTGATCTCCTCGGTGCCGGCCGCGGCCACGGCCGCCGGCCCATCGAGCCCGGCCGCGCTGGCCACCTGGGCGACGAACGCGGGATCGCTGACCCCGGGGCCTCCGTTCCACACCGCGGCGAACAGGCCATCGACCAGGCGGCGCCGCACCTCGGGGGGCATGTCGAGCGATGACACGCGCAGCGCGAGCAGCGGGTT
The DNA here is from genome assembly GCA_036263495.1 of Polyangia bacterium. Taxonomy (GTDB): domain Bacteria; phylum Myxococcota_A; class Polyangia; order Palsa-1104; family SHYY01; genus DATAGU01. The sequence goes on from DATAGU010000368.1 coordinate 41,056, forward strand.
GAAGGGGTGCGCCGCCGGCGGCTCGATCCGGATGCCGTGGTAGGCCGCGAGCCGCGCGATGTCGCGGAAGAGATACGCGCGCCGCGCCGGGACCTCGGCCGGCCCGCGGGTGCGGTTGTGCTCGAGCAGGGCGGCCAGCAGGATGGGGACCGGCTCGACGGTGAGCGAATACGGGGCCACGAGGTCGTGGACCCGCGTCCAGGCCAGGTAGGCGTAGGGGGAGAGGTAATCGAAGTAGAAGCGCAGCTGTGCCATGGGGCGACGATAACACTGCGGCGGGAGGAGGGTGGCGGGGCTGGTGCGGGCCGGCGCAGGCCGGCGCCCGGAGCGGCTCAGCGCCGCCGGGACCTCAAGAAGCCTGACTCATGCTCTTGAGGAAGGCCACGGTGGCGCTCGGCTCGGGACGGCTCGTGTAGTCGGCGTCGGCGTCGGCGGCGCGAATGATGCCGCCCTGGTCGATGACGAAGCGCGATGCGACGGGCAGGGTCCAGGAATCGTCGCCGTTGAACTTGCTCAGGTCGGCGCCGAACTCCGTATAGATGGAGCGCAGATACTCGGGCAGGGCGAACCGGAGGCCGAACTTGTCGGCGACCTGATTGCCCGGATCCATGAGCACGTCAAACGTGACCTTGTTCTGGCGAACGGCCTTCTGACTCTGTTCTTCGACTTGCGGCGAGATGGCCACCAGCGTGGCACCCGCAGCGTTGATCTCCGGCAGGACGGCTTGCAGAGCTCCCAGCTCCGCGTTGCAGTAGGGTCACCACACGCCTCGATAGAAGTTGATCACCAGCGGGCCGCGGGCGAGGAGATCCTGGGACCGGACCACCGCCCCGGCGACGCTGCGCAGCTGGAAGTCGGGCATGCGGTCGCCGACCCGCAGGGAAGGTTTCTTCGTGATCGTCTGGCGCAGCTCCTCGGTGGCGCGATGCATGAGCTCGAGCTTGGCGGAGCTGAACCCCATCTTGCCCAGCTGGGCCTTGATGGCGTCGAACTTGTCTTTGAGGGTCATCGTGAGAAGTCCTCCCTTCTTAATTGAAGGAACAAGGGGGCGAGGCGTGGGTCCGCAGGGGGGTTCTTCAAGAAGACTTCAGGGTCTTGAGGAAGGCCACGGTGGCGGTCGGCTCGGGACGGATGGTGTAGTCGGCGTTGGCGTCGACCGAGCGGATGACGCCGCCTTGATCCACGACGAAGCGCGCCGCGATGGGCAGCGTCCAGGAATCGTCGCCGTTGAACTTCGTCAGGTCGGCCCCGAAGGCCATGTAGAGAGGCCGCAGATAGTCGGGCAGGGCGAACCGCAGGTTGAACTTGGCGGCGACCTGGTTGCCCGGATCCATCAGCACATCGAAGGTGAGCTTGTTCTGCTGTATGATTTTCTTGCTCTGTTCCTCAACCTGCGGCGAGATGGCCACCAGCGTGGCGCCCGCAGCAGTGACTTCCGGCAGGACGGCTTGCAGAGCTCCCAGCTCCGCGTTGCAGTAGGGTCACCACAACCCTCGATAGAAGTTGAGCACCAGCGGCCCCTTGGCGAGGAGGGCCTTGCTGTCCACCATGTTGCCCGTGTTGGCGCTGCGCAGCTGAAACTCGGGGATGCGGTCCCCCACGCGCGGCACGCGCTCCATGGCACCCGACTGGCGCAGCTCCTCCTTGGCCCGGTGCATGAGCTCGATCTTGTCCGGGGTGACCATCTTGCCCAGCTGGGCATTGATGGCGTCGTACTTCTCTCTCAAGGTCGTCATGCTCCAACGCTCCTTTGCTTCAGGTGAAGGGCTGGCAGGCAGGGGCACGCCTGGGTGCCGGTCGACCAACCCCGTTGGCCACATATATATGGTGCGACTTTGAGCATAGAGGAGTGGTCGATCCGGCTCAAGCACTTGCCGCCCCGCGAGCGCATCGCATAGGCTCAAATCCATGAAGCGGCGCGGCTTTCTCCAGCTCGGTCTGGCCGGCGGGGCGCTCCTCGCTCTGGGGGGCGCGGGGCTCCACCTGTGGCCGGCCCTGCGCACGTACCGGCCCCGGGGTCCGCTCCACGTCCTCGACGAGGGGACGTTCGCCGTGCTGGCGGCCGCGGCCGCGCGCATCGTGGCCGTCCCGGGCGCCGATCCCGTGGCCATCGCCCACGCCGTGGACGAGACCCTGACCTTCGGCCCGCCCGAGG